>NZ_KB906511.1:0-60000 GCF_000381445.1 Thioalkalivibrio sp. ALE22 | reverse complement strand
CTAAGTGATCCGGCTGTTGGTGCCCGGTTCAAGTATGTAGGGAGTGTCCTTAGGCAAATCCGGGGACACAATCCTGAGATACGATGACGAGCCTCCACGGAGGCGAAGTCACTGATGCCCTGCTTCCAGGAAAAGCCTCTAAGCTTCAGTTAACAGTTGACCGTACTCCAAACCGACACAGGTGGGCAGGGTGAGAATCCCAAGGCGCTTGAGAGAACTCGGGTGAAGGAACTAGGCAAAATGGTACCGTAACTTCGGGAGAAGGTACGCCTCGGCTGGTGATGGGACTTGCTCCCTGAGCTGGCTGAGGTCGCAGAGACCAGGCCGCTGCGACTGTTTATTAAAAACACAGCACTCTGCAAACTCGAAAGAGGACGTATAGGGTGTGACGCCTGCCCGGTGCCGGAAGGTTAATTGATGGGGTTAGCTTCGGCGAAGCCCTTGATCGAAGCCCCGGTAAACGGCGGCCGTAACTATAACGGTCCTAAGGTAGCGAAATTCCTTGTCGGGTAAGTTCCGACCTGCACGAATGGCGTAACGATGGCGGCGCTGTCTCCACCCGAGACTCAGTGAAATTGAAATCGCAGTGAAGATGCTGTGTACCCGCGGCTAGACGGAAAGACCCCGTGAACCTTTACTACAGCTTCACACTGAACTTTGAGCTTGTTTGTGTAGGATAGGTGGGAGGCTTTGAAGCCGGGACGCCAGTCTCGGTGGAGCCAACCTTGAAATACCACCCTGGCAAGTTTGGAGTTCTAACCCAGGCCTGTAATCCAGGTCGGGGACCGTGTGTGGTGGGTAGTTTGACTGGGGCGGTCTCCTCCCAAAGAGTAACGGAGGAGTGCGAAGGTACCCTCAGCGCGGTCGGAAATCGCGCGACGAGTGCAAAGGCATAAGGGTGCTTAACTGCGAGACAGACACGTCGAGCAGGTGCGAAAGCAGGTCTTAGTGATCCGGTGGTTCTGTATGGAAGGGCCATCGCTCAACGGATAAAAGGTACTCCGGGGATAACAGGCTGATACTGCCCAAGAGTCCATATCGACGGCAGTGTTTGGCACCTCGATGTCGGCTCATCACATCCTGGGGCTGAAGCAGGTCCCAAGGGTATGGCTGTTCGCCATTTAAAGTGGTACGCGAGCTGGGTTTAGAACGTCGTGAGACAGTTCGGTCCCTATCTGCCGTGGGCGTCGGAGATTTGACAGGATCTGTCCTTAGTACGAGAGGACCGGGATGGACGCACCTCTGGTGTTCCGGTTGTCACGCCAGTGGCACTGCCGGGTAGCTAAGTGCGGAAGGGATAACCGCTGAAAGCATCTAAGCGGGAAACCCACCTGAAGATGAGATCTCCCTGGACCCTCGAGGTCCCTGTAGGGCCGTTGAAGACTACAACGTTGATAGGCTGGGTGTGGAAGCGCGGTAACGCGTGTAGCTAACCAGTACTAATTGCCCGTGCGGCTTGACCATATAACACCCAAAGTGTTGGTGGTCTCGTCTGACACATCACCAAGTACACAAGCCTAGAATGCATTCCGAATTCAGACGACTCGGCACAAGCCGGGTTATCTGGCCAGTTTGTCTGGCGGCAATAGCGAGTAGGAACCACCCGATCCCATCCCGAACTCGGAAGTGAAACTGCTCTGCGCCGATGGTAGTGTGGGGCCTCCCCATGTGAGAGTAGGTCACCGCCAGGCATTAATCCGAAGCCCGATTCCCAGTCATGGGGGTCGGGCTTTTTTTATGGGCGCTTTCGAGGCAGGCTTGGATGCAAGGTAACGCGATGCTCGTTGTGGCGGGTGCGGCACTTGGCCACAGCAGGCGGGGAGGTATTGTGCGAGGAAAAAGGACCGATGGTGGGCTGGTGATCGTAGGGCTTGTACTGCTCGGGATCGGGCTCTACGCAATTTTCGGCGGCCAGCTGGCGTTTACGCCGATTGCGCCAAGGGAAGGCGCGGGATTCGGCGGACCGCTGGCAATGATTATCGGGGTGGCGTTTGTTATTGGCGGGCTCTATTTCCTGCGGGAATCGCGGCGCTAAAAACGGTCTGTTCAGAGGTTGCCGACTGAGCGCGGCGGATACGGGCGGTGTAGTCGATCTGGCCTGGGCGGGGTAAGAGCGCGCTGTGTCCTCAGTCGATGCGGAAGTGGGCCCTGCGGTCGGGCGACTGCGGGCGTGATGCCGCGGGAGGGATGTTCGGCCAGTCCAGCCCGGGTGCGTCAGGCCAGGTCGCGTGTCAGGCGGGTGCGGTGGTGCGCCAGCCGAAGCCCTGGTCCTGGGTTGCGATATCGACGTCGGAGGGGGTACAGCCGAGCCCGTCTGCGAGGGCCGTTCGGGCAAGCGCCTCATCGTTGTTGTCGGTTGAGAGATGCATCCCGATGACGTGCCGGAGGCGGGACTGGTCGATGTTGCGCAGCAGCTCGGTGGCGGCATGATTGGGTAGGTGCCCGTAGCCCCCGCCGATGCGGCGCTTCAGGGATGCGGGATAACGCCCGGCGGCGAGCATGGCTGGGTCGTGGTTGCACTCCAGCAAGAGGGCATCCGCGCCACTCGCCATCGCGACCATATGGGGCGAGATATGCCCGGCATCGGTCATCAGCACCAGTCGGTGGTCTCCGTCGGAGAAGGCGAACTGAGTGGGCTCGCGCGAGTCGTGGGGCACGGTGAAGGGGCAGACCCAGGCGTCGTCGATGTCCAGCGGGGCGTCGGCCTGGATCTCCTGGACGTGTGCGAAGCCATCGTCGCGGGCCGCCAGGCGGGTGCCCGGGCTGGTGAAAACGGTGAGGTCGTACCGCCGGGACAGCGGGCCCGCGGCGCCGATGTGGTCCGTATGCTCGTGGGTGATCAGGACGGCGGTCAGGTCGCGGGGTGCAAGATCGACCCGGGCCAGGCGGCGTTCGAGTTCCTGGACAGAGAAGCCGCAGTCGACAAGGAGACGGGTCGCCCCGATCTCCACGACCAGGGCATTTCCGGCGCTGCCGCTGCCGAGGGAGCAGAAGCGGATCATCGCGTCGGCACCGCGGAGGGATTAACGGAGAATCTGCTGTTCGATGCGGTCCAGCACGAATTCCGCATCGCGACGCCGGAGGGGGTCCCCGTCGATATCACGGGCCTCGATGCGGAGGTCGCCGTCGCCCACGTCGGTCAGGCGGACCTGGTAGCGTTCGTTCTCGCGACGGTCTCCGCCGCGACCGAAGATGCGACTGAAGAACCCGCCGCTTTCGCCTTCGCCGACCACGTCGGGGCGATAGGTCACCTCGAAGGTCCCGGTGTCACGATCCTGCTCGTCCACCAGCAGCCCGGCGCGATCCAGGAGCGTCCCCATTTGCGCCCACATCCGGTCGAAGGCGCTGCCAATGACCAGCACGGGCTGGCCTTCGAGTTCCGTCTGGTGCAGTTCGGTCGGGCGGTCCCCGATGGTCTCGGCGACCCGGGCGCTGCCTTCCGGCATTTCGCCGGTGGCAAGGAAGACGCGAAGGCGATTGAGCATCTCGGCTTCCAGTTCCGGGTCAGAGGGCCGCATGGCCCAGCGCCAGGTTTCGCCCTCGGGCTCCTCGGACGCGCCCCGGTGGGATATGTAGATCGCGGAGTGCCCGTTGTCGCGTTCGACGCGAAGCCGGTACTTGTCCCGGGTGTTGGCGTCGTATACGTTCCCAAGGGCCCGCGCGAAGATGTTCTGACTGCCCCGGAGCGGGATGCCGGCACGGTCCTCGGCCCATTCCGTCTCCATGATGCCGACCTGGGGTTCGTTGCGTTCCAGGCGCAGATTCTGGCTGTCCCAGAAGGCGGCAAGGCGATCCCACAGTTCCTCCGGGCGCGCCTCGACGCTGAGCCAGCGGACGCTGCCTTCGCGCATCAGCTGGACCTCGGCGGACTCGGGGAGGACGCGGGCGTCGGTCTGCACCGGTGCGGTGGTGTCGGCCGGCTGGCGCTGCTGCTGACGGGCCTGGGAGTCCTGCTGCATCTCGCGGGCGCTGACGCGCTCGCCCGGCGCATCCGGGATGCGGTAGGCGCGCTCGCTGTCGGGGGCGATGAGGTCCGGCGGGACTTCGAGATTGTCCATCTGCCGGCTCATTTCGTACTGGGGACCGCTCTGGCGGTCGCCCGAGGTGGAACACCCGGCGATGGCGAGGCTCGTGGCCAGGGCAAGGGCGGTGCGCGTCGCGCGGCGGCGGAGCGGGGCGGAGTGTTTCATGTCGGGGTTCAGACCTCTATGCCGGCCTGGCGCATGGCGTCCAGGACCGGCGCATGGAAGGGTTCGGACAGCGGAGTCAGGGGGAGACGGATACCGTCCTCCATGAGTCCCATGCGATGCAGTGCCCACTTGACCGGAATCGGGTTGGCCTCGAGGAACAGCGCGGAATGCAGGCCGTCCAGCTGGCGGTTGATCGCGCGCGCCTCGTCCGGTCGGCCTTCGCGGACGGCGCGGCACATGGCCGCCATCAGACGGGGGGCGACATTCGCGGTGACCGAGATGATCCCGTGGCCACCCGCCAGCAGGAAGGCGAGTCCGTTGCCGTCATCGCCGCTGTACAGGTCCATGCGGTTGCCGACCCGCGCGACCAGTTCGGCGGTCCGCTCGTTACTCGCCGTGGCCTCCTTGATCCCGATGATGTTCGGGATGTCGGCCAGGCGTTCCACGGTTTCGGGCAGCAGATCCACCGCGGTCCGGCCGGGGACGTTGTACAGGATCTGCGGGATGTCGACGGCCTCGGCGATGGCCTTGTGATGCAGGTAGAGGCCTTCCTGAGTCGGCTTGTTGTAATACGGGGACACCAGCAGGCAGGCGTCCGCGCCACCTTCCTTCGCGCAACGGGTCAGCGCGATGGCCTCGCGCGTGGAGTTCGCGCCGGTGCCCGCGATCACCGGGAGGCGCCCGGCCACGGTCTTCACCGTGTGGGCAATCGCCTCGCAGTGTTCGTCGAAATCGAGGGTCGCGGATTCGCCGGTGGTGCCGACCGCGACAATGGCATCGGTGCCGGCCTCGATGTGGAATTCCAGGAGCCGATCCAGCGCCGGCCAGTCCAGGCTGCCGTCCGCGTGCATCGGGGTCGCCAGTGCGACCATGCTGCCTTGAAACATCGACTCCTCCAACATCGGGAATGGTGCAGTCTAACGGGCGGGTGACAAGGCATTCAAGATTCCCGCGGCCGGCATGCCACCGATGCCCGGTTTCGCGCGGCGCGACGCCGTTGGCGCCGCCCGGGCAAGGTGGTATGTTGCGAGCCATCATGCCTGTTGTCGCTTTCATGCCGAGTCCCTCCCGGGAATGGCGCGCCCCCGTTCCCGCACGCCGCCGGCGGGTGCCGCATGGCTGAAGTGGTCGGCACGGGTGCCCATACCCACCTGATCCTTAACCTGATCGGGCCCGACCAGCCGGGTCTGGTCTCCAGCGTGACCCGCGTGATCGTGGATACCGGCTGCAATCTCGAATCGAGCCGGATCACGGTCGTGGGCGGGTACTGCTGCATGGCGCTCAGTGCCAGCGGCAACTGGAAGACCCTCGGCACGCTGGAATCGCGTCTGGAACGGCTCGAAGCCGAGATGGGGCTGGTGGTGGTGGCACGCCGCGGGCCACTGGAGGAGCGCGCCGAGGCCGCCATGCCGTATGCCGTGGATGCGGTAGCCCTGGATGCGCCGGGCCTGCTGAATGCCCTCGCCGATTTCTTCACCAGCCGCGGGGTCAATCTGCGCGACGTTCAGACCCGGGTCTACATTGCCCAGCAGACCGGGGCGCGCATGTTCGCGGCCAACATGGTGGTGGATATCCCCGCCGGGCAGCACCTCGCCAGTCTCCGCGGCGAATTCATGGATTTCTGTGACGAACTGAACGTGGATGGCGTGCTGGACCCGATCAAGGCCTGAAGCCGCCGGGCACGCGGCCTTCCGCTTCGAGACCCACGAATCAAGGAGCAACGCCTGATGAGCATCGCAATCAACCAACCCGTCCCCGCTGACCTGCGCGTCCCGGCGACCGGCGACCAGACCCTGGGCCCGGCCGACTTCCAGGGCCGGATCGTGGTCCTCTACTTCTACCCCAAGGACAACACGCCGGGCTGCACCAACGAGAGCCGCGACTTTGCCGCCAGCCTGGATGCCTTCCAGGAGGCCGGCGCCGTGATCCTGGGTGTGTCGCGCGACAGCGTGAAGAGCCACGAGAACTTCCGCACCAAGCAGGAACTGCCGTTCGACTTGTTGAGCGATGGCGACGAGACGCTGTGCAATGCCTTCGATGTCATCAAGATGAAAAACATGTATGGCAAGCAGGTGCGCGGCATCGAGCGCTCCACCTTCCTGATCGATGCCGACGGCGTGCTGCGCAAGGAGTGGCGCAAGGTGAAAGTGCCGGGCCACGTGGACGAGGTCCTCGCGGCGGTGCGCGAACTCGCGGGGAGCTGACCCCCTTACCCTACCCCCGTTCCGGAGGTGCCATGAACGCGACCGACCAGGATCCGAAACGCCTGTTTGTCCTGGACACCAATGTCCTGATGCACGACCCCACGGCGCTGTTCCGGTTCAAGGAACACGACATCTTCCTGCCCATGGTCGTGCTCGAGGAGCTGGATCGCGGCAAGAAGGGGGTTTCCGAGGTCGCGCGCAACGTGCGCCAGGTCTCGCGCTTCATCGACGAACTCACCACCGGCGCGCAGCACGAACAGATCGCCGCCGGGCTGCCCCTGCAGGCCGACTCCCTCAGCGAATCGACGTTCGCACCCAGCGGCCGCCTGTTCTTCCAGACCCGCAATCTCAACGCCAGCCTGCCGGCCTCCCTGCCGGGGTCCTCGGCCGACAACGACATCCTCGCCACCGCCCAGGCGCTGAAGTCGGAATACCCCGATACCCCGGTCACGCTGGTATCCAAGGACATCAACCTGCGCATCAAGGCCGCGGTGATCGGCCTGCACGCGGAGGACTATTACAACGACCAGGTGCTGGACGATGTCAGCCTGCTGTTCTCGGGCATGACCGAGCTGCCGGCGGATTTCTGGGAGACGCACGGCACCAGGATGGACTCCTGGCAGGAATCCGGGCGTACCTACTATCGCGTGACCGGGCCGCTGGTCAGCGAGTGGCAGCCCAACCAGTTCGTCTACCGCGAGGGGGAGAACCCGCTATCCGCGATCGTGCTGGAGATCGACCAGCCGAACGAGTCCGCGGTGATCGAGCTGGTTGACGACTACATGACCCCGCGTCACAGCGTCTGGGGCATCAATGCCCGCAATCGCGAACAGAACTACGCACTCAACCTGCTGATGGATCCCGAGGTGGATTTCGTCTCCCTGCTGGGCGCCGCCGGTACCGGCAAGACCCTGCTGACCCTGGCCGCCGGCCTCGCGCAGACGCTGGAGGACAACACCTACAAGGAGATCATCATGACCCGGGTCACGGTCCCGGTGGGCGAGGACATCGGATTCCTGCCCGGGACCGAGGAAGAGAAGATGACACCCTGGATGGGGGCGCTGATGGACAACCTGGAGGTGTTGTCCAAGTCCGAGGGCGCCGGGGAATGGGGCCGTGCGGCGACCAACGACGTGCTGACCAGCCGCATCAAGATCCGCTCGCTGAATTTCATGCGCGGACGCACCTTCCTCAATCGCTACATCATCCTGGACGAGGCGCAGAACCTGACCTCGAAGCAGATGAAGACCCTGATCACCCGCGCCGGACCGGGGACCAAGGTGGTGGCGCTGGGCAACATCGCGCAGATCGACACCCCGTACCTGACCGAGACCTCAAGCGGCCTGACCTACGTGGTGGACCGCTTCCGCAACTGGACCCACAGCGGGCATATCACACTGACCCGCGGCGAGCGCTCGCGGCTGGCGGACTACGCCTCGAATCATCTGTAGACGGCGGGTAAGGCACGCCCGGGGGCGGCAACGGAGCGGGAAACGGGCACCGTCATTGCGACGCCCCGCAGGGGCCGCGGCAACCTCCGGAGGTTGGTGGTGAGCCAGCTATGGCAGCAGATGGTTCCGGACGGAGTTCGCCACGTCGCTTCGCTCCTCGCGATGACGATACGAGTCCGTGTCGTTGCGAGGCCGTGACAGGGGCTGCGGCACTCTCTGGTGGCTGGCGCGGTGACGGGGTCTGCTGGTTTCGGACGCAGGTTGCCGCGTCGCCTTCGGCTCCTCGCAATGACGGTGCCTGTGCTGGCGCCGATGGGTCGGCTCAGCCGTCCTCGCTGTAGCGTACGCAGGCGCGGTCGGTCTCCCACAGGGTCAGGGCATGCATGCGCAGGCCCGGGCGGTTCAGGCGTTCCGCCATCTGGCGGAAGAACCACTGCGCGATGTTCTCGGCGGTCGGGTTGACCGTGTCGAACGGCGGGACATCGTTCAGATAGCGATGATCCAGCTGCCCGGCGATCTCGCGCGCTGCGGTCTTGACCACCTTGAAGTCCACCGCCATGCCGGCGTCGTCCAGGGTCTCGGCCTGGACCTCGGCCTCCACCTTCCAGTTGTGCCCGTGCATGTTCGCGCACTGCCCCGGGTAATCGCGCAGGGTATGCGCGGAGGCAAAGTCGGTCAGGACGCGGAGGGTGTAGCGGGCACTCATGATCTTTTCCGGGCGAGCGGCCGTCGACCGGCCGGGGTTTTGTCAGCCCGCGAAGCCTAGCCGGCCGCCGTCTTCCGCGCAATTCTCCTGCCTGGATGCGTGGCGAATCGCGGCCAGAACGCCGGCGGTGTCGAGACCGCAGTCGGCCAGGATCTGCTCGCGCGAGCCGTGTTCGGTGAAGACGTCCGGGATGCCCAGGACCTGGCAGGGCAGGGTCAGGCCCTCGGCGGACAGCCATTCCAGTACCGCGCTGCCGGCGCCTCCGGCACGGGCGTGGTCCTCGAGGGTCACGAAGCCGTCGTGGCTGGCGGCCAGTCGCGTGAGCACGTCGGTATCCAGCGGTTTGATGAAACGCATGTTCACCACGGTGGCGTCCAGCGCCTCGCCGGCGGCCAGGGCGGTGTCCAGCAGTGCGCCGAAGCTGAGGATCGCCAGGCCCCGGCCCTCGCGCACGACCTCGGCACGGCCGACCGGCAGGGTCTCCAGGTCTTCGGGGCCACCGTCCGGCAGCTCGCCGGGCCCGCCGCCGCGCGGGTAGCGCACCGCCGCCGGACCCTCGTGGGCGTAGCCGGTGGACAGCATCTGGCGGCACTCCCGTTCGTTCGCGGGAGCCATCAGCAGCATGTTGGGGACCGTGCGCAGCAGTGCGGTGTCGAAGGTGCCGGCATGGGTCGGGCCGTCGGCGCCCACGATCCCGGCACGGTCCACCGCGAACAGCACCGGGAGATTCTGCAGGGCGACATCATGGATTACCTGGTCCATGGCCCGCTGCAGGAACGTCGAATAGATCGCGACCACGGGCTTCTGGCCCTCGCAGGCCATGCCGGCGGCCAGGGTCACCGCGTGCTGTTCGGCGATTCCGACATCGAAATAGCGTTGCGGAAACTGCTCGGAGAAGGCGACCAGGCCGGAGCCCTCGCGCATCGCCGGCGTAATACCCAGCAGGCGCTCGTCGGCCGCCGCCTGATCGCACAACCACTGGCTGAAGATGTCGGTGTAGGTGGGCGCCTTCGGGGCCGCGGGGGCCAGGCCATTGGCCGGCTCGAACTTGGACACGCCGTGGTAGCGGCAGGGGTCTTCCTCGGCCGGTGCGTAGCCCTGGCCCTTGCGGGTGACCACATGCAGCAGTTGCGGGCCCTGAGTGGTGCGCAGGTTCTTCAGGATCGAGACCAGACCGTTGACGTCGTGTCCGTCCACCGGGCCGAAGTAGCGAAAACCCAGCTCCTCGAACAGGGTGCCGGGCACGAACATGCCCTTCATGTGTTCCTCGGCGCGCTGGGCGAAGGCCTTCATCGGCGGGACGAATTCCAGCATGCGCTTGGAACCCTCGCGTACCGAGCTGTACAGCGGGCCCGACAGCAACCGCGTGAAGTACTGATTGAGCGCGCCGACGTTGGGCGAGATCGACATGTCGTTGTCGTTCAGGATGACCAGCAGATTGCAGTCGAGGTCGCCGATGTGGTTGAGCGCCTCGAAGGCCATCCCGGCGGTCATCGCGCCGTCGCCGATCACCGCCACGTGGCGGCGGTCCAGCCCGGCGTGCTTCGCGGCCAGGGCCATGCCGGCCGCGGCACTGATGGAGGTGCTGGAGTGGCCGGCCCCGAAGGCGTCGTATTCACTCTCCGAGCGCTTGGGGAAGCCGGCCAGGCCGCCATACTGGCGCAGACCGGCCATCCCTTCCCGGCGCCCGGTCAGGATCTTGTGGGCGTAGGCCTGATGCCCCACGTCCCAGACGATGCGGTCGTCGGGGGTGTCGAAGGCGTAGTGCAACGCGATCGCGAGCTCCACGGTCCCCAGGTTGGCGGCCAGGTGCCCACCGGTGCGCGAGACGCTCTCGATCAGGAACTGGCGCAGCTCGCCGGCGACCCCGGCGAGTTCCGAGGCCGGGCGCTCCCGCAGGTCGGCGGGCCATTGGATTGCATCCAGCAAGGGGGTTGGGGTCATCGGTGCGGGCCGGTTCAGTTCATGCGGTCGACGATGTAGCGCGCGAGGAAGCGAAGCAAGTCCGCCTCCTGGCCGAAGGGTTGCAGCTCGGCCAGGGCCTCGTCGACCAGGGCCACTGCGCGTTCGCGCGAGGCCTCCAGGCCCTGCAGCGAGGGGAAGGTGGGCTTGTGCAGCCGGGCGTCCGCACCGCAGGCCTTGCCCAGGACCTCGGGGTCGCCCTCGACGTCGAGTACGTCGTCGCGGATCTGGAACGCCAGGCCGATGCATTCGGCATAGCGCGTCAGTCGCCCCAGCGCCTCGGGGTCCGGTGTGCCCGCCAGGGCGCCCAGCCGGACCGAGGCGCGGATCAGGGCACCCGTCTTGAGCCGGTGCATGCGCTCCAGCTCCGGCAGGTCGATGGGCTGGCCGCAGGCGCCGAGGTCGATCGCCTGACCGCCGGCCATGCCGTGCAGGCCGGCCGCCCCCGCCAGTTCGCGCACGGCGTGCAGTCCTGTCGCCCCGGGCAGTTCCGCCACGCCGCCGGTCAGCACGTCGAAGGCCAGCGCCTGCAGGGCGTCCCCGGCCAGAATGGCCGTGGCCTCGTCGAAGGCCTTGTGGCAGGTGGGGCGGCCACGACGCAGGTCGTCATCGTCCATCGCCGGCAGGTCGTCGTGGATCAGGGAGTAGACGTGGATCATCTCCACGGCCGCGGCCATTGCGTCCAGGGCCACGTCCGGGGCGGCGGTGGTCCGTCCGGCCGCGTACACCAGTACCGGGCGCAGGCGTTTGCCCCCAGACAGTGTGGCGTAGCGCATGGCCTCGATCAGGCGCGTGTCCGGCGCGCCGTCTACGGCCAGGTGGCGGTCGAGAACGGCCTCGATGCGCTGCTGGTAGTGGGACAGGGCCTGTTCGGCATCGATGGCGGTCAACGGCGTTTCGCTAGAACGGGACATCGGGATCCGTGCTGTCGTTCGGCTCCGCTGTCCGGGGAACGTTCGTGTTCCCGCCGTGGTCATTCTGGGCAGAGGCGTCCGCCGGTGTTTCTTGTGCCAGGGCCTCGATGCGGCGCTGAGCATCGTCGAGGGCGCGCTGACAGCGGTTGACGAGTTCCATGCCGCGCTGGAATTCGCCCAGCGACTGCTCCAGGCCCAGCTCGCCGGACTCCATCCGGGCAACCAGGGCCTCCAGGGCTTCCAGGCTGGCTTCGAATTCCGCCGGGCTGTCGGCGCTGGAAGGGTCGGTCATGATGGATCACCGGGTCGAAAAGGTGAGAAAGTATCCGATCCGCTGCGGCGAGGAAAGACGTACCGCCGGTCCGCCCTTGATTATGGGACAGACGCCCCCATGATGCGGAGGGCTTCCGGTTGACACTGAACCGGGCGCGGACTAGAGTTTTCGTACAGTTTAGACCCAGTCTAAACCGCCGTCTGCACAGGCATTCCTGTGGTTGTGTAGAACCCATAGAGAGAAGGAGAGCACCATGGATCTGAAAGGCAGCAAGACCGAAGAAGCCCTGAAAGAGGCCTTTGCCGGCGAATCGATGGCCAATCGCCGTTACCTGTACTTCGCTTCCAAGGCGGACGTCGAAGGCTACAACGACGTGGCCACCGTGTTCCGTTCCACCGCGGAAGGCGAAACCGGCCACGCCCACGGCCACCTCGAATACCTCGAGAGCTGCGGCGACCCGGCCACCGGCCTGGAATTCGGTTCCACCTCCGCGAACCTGAAGACCGCCGTGGCTGGCGAGACCCACGAGTACACCGACATGTACCCGGGCATGGCCAAGACCGCGCGCGACGAAGGCTTCGACGAAGTCGCCGACTGGTTCGAAACCCTGGCCAAGGCGGAGCGTTCCCACGCCAACCGCTTCCAGAAGGCGCTGGACCAGCTGGACGACTGATCGTCTCCTGCCTGGGAAGTATGCGGGGCCGGTTACCGGCCCCGTTTTCCGGGAGACACGGAACAGCCTGTGGGCGGTGCCTGACGGCCGGGCCCGCATGTTGTTCCGTGTTTCCCCCGAAGCATCGTACTGATACGGACACCGGAGGGATGCATGTCTGCGCCGACGCACCAACGTGAAGGAAGTCTCGAAGCCCCGACCCGTCATCCGCTGGACTGGAAGAACCCCGAGTTCTACAACGAGGAATCGCTGTTCAGCGAACTCGAGCGGGTCTTTGATATCTGTCACGGCTGCCGTCGCTGCGTAAGCCTGTGCAACTCCTTTCCCACCCTGTTCGACCTGGTCGACGAATCCGAGACCCTGGAGGTCGACGGGGTCGACAAGAAGGATTACTGGCAGGTCGTCGATCACTGCTATCTGTGTGATCTGTGCTACCTGACCAAGTGCCCCTACGTGCCCCCGCACGAATGGAATGTGGACTTCCCGCACCTGATGCTTCGGGCCAAGGCCTTTCGTTTCCAGAACGAGGGCGCGAAGACCTCGCACAAGTTGATGTCCAGCACCGACACCGTCGGCAAGCTGGCGGGTATCCCGGTGGTCGCCGGCGCGGTCAACGCCGCGAACAAGAACGGTGCCGTGCGCAAGATGCTCGACAAGACCATGGGCGTGCACCCGGATGCCCCGGTCCCCGAATACCACTCGAAAAAGGGGCGTTCGCGCCTCGCGAAGGCCGCGAAGGGGGTCAGCAACCCCGAGCCAGCCGGCGCCACCCAGGGCAAGGTCGCCCTCTATGCGACCTGCTACGGCAACTACAACGAGCCGCATCTGGTCGAGGACCTGGTCAAGGTCTTCGAACACAACGGCATCGAAGTCACCCTGGTCGACAAGGAACAGTGCTGCGGCATGCCCAAGCTGGAGCTGGGCGACCTGAAGTCGGTGGAGGCCTCCAAGGACGCCAACATCCCGGCGATGAAGCGCATGATCGACCAGGGCTACGACATCGTCGCCCCGGTGCCGTCCTGCGTGCTGATGTTCAAGCAGGAACTGCCGCTGATGTTTCCGGACGACGCCGACGTGATCGCGGTGCGCGACCGCATCTTCGACCCGTTCGAGTACCTGATGGAGCGGCACAAGGACGGCAAGCTCAACACCGACTTCCCCGAAAAGCTCGGCAAGATTGCCTACCACGCCGCCTGCCACCTGCGGGTGCAGAACATGGGGCTCAAGACCCGTGACCTGCTGAAGCTGGTGCCGGATACCGAGATCGACGTCATCGAACGCTGCTCCGGGCACGACGGTACCTATGGCGTGAAGAGCGAATTCTATGAAACGGCCAGCAAGATCTGCCGCCCGGTGGTCAGCCGCGTGCAGAAGGCCGAGTCGGATCATTACTCGAGCGACTGCCCGATGGCCGGCCACATGATCGAAAACGGGTTGCAGGGCAAGGGCGAGGACAAGGCGCCCGAGCACCCGCTGACCCTGCTGCGCCAGGCCTACGGCCTGTAGCCGCCGCTCGACCCACAGGACGCGACACGGGCGGAAGACGCGCCCGGGAATGGAGAAAAGACATGGCCAGTGACAGCTACCACGAACCCGTCGAAGAACTGAGCGACGAGTCGCGCGAAATGCACCGTGCGATCGTCTCGCTGATGGAGGAACTCGAGGCGGTGGACTGGTACCAGCAGCGCATCGACGGCTGCAAGGACGAGGAGCTCAAGGCGATCCTCGCGCACAACCGCGATGAGGAGATCGAACACGCTGCGATGGTGCTGGAGTGGATCCGGCGCCATAACCCGGTATTCGACCACGAACTGAAAGACAACCTCTGGTCCGACAAGGACTACACGAAGACGGGGCACCACCACGATCACTGAGGGGTGCCGGTCCTGGCGGGCCAGTCCGATGAGACGGAGGTATCGAGATGCAGATGGAGGCAAGTGTGGATAAGCTGAGTCGTGAAGACCTGTATTCGCTGGAGAAGTACCACGAGGTACGCCCCCAGTTCCGCAGCGAGGTGATGCAGCACAAGCGGGATCGTGTGGTGCAGGTGGGTCCGGCGGTGACCCTGCATTTCGAGGATCGCAAGACCATGCAGTACCAGATCCAGGAGATGCTGCGGGTCGAGAAGATCTTCGATGCCGAGGGCATCCAGGACGAGCTCGACGCCTACAATCCGCTGATCCCGGATGGCTCCAACTGGAAGGCGACCATGATGGTCGAGTATCCGGACGTGGACGAGCGCAAGGTACAGCTGTCCAAGCTGATCGGGATCGAGCGCAAGACCTACGTGCAGGTCGAAGGCCACGACAAGGTCTACCCGATCGCGAACGAGGACCTGGATCGCGAGACCGACGACAAGACCTCCTCGGTGCACTTCCTGCGCTTCGAGCTGACCCCGGAGATGGTCTCCGCAGCGAAGTCCGGTGCGGCCATTGCCGTGGGGGTGGAGCACGAGAACTACAGCCACCGGCTGGACGCCGTCGCCGAGGGCACGCGCGAGTCGCTCGCGGCCGACCTCGATGCCGTCAACTGACGCGGTCCCTATGCCCGCTTCACGAAAGGCGCCTCCGGGCGCCTTTTTCGTTTCCGGCGCATGCCGGACTGTGGCTTCGTCTGGCCGCCTGCCTCGTGGTGGCTGGCCCTGGATCGTCGCTTGGTGTTTACGGTGGTTCCGGTCCACATACTGCCCGGCGCTGACTCGCCAGCGCGCCCCGAGTGACTTCTTTGCTCGTGCAAAGAAGTCACCAAGAAACACGCCCGACTGCCGCGACCCCGGCCCGCTGTGCGGGCCGGGGTTTCCCTCGCTCCGAGGGTTTTCGCGGGCGGCGCTGAACTCGCTACGCCTTCGGCTCCGCTCAGACATCCAGCGCCTCTGATCCCGCGAAAACCCTCTCCGCTCGGCGCGACGACAACGGGGAGGCAGGTCCAAACAACGGCCATCCCGACGGTCTTGCCAGTGGATGAAGGCGAGGTCTTCGGACATCTTGGGCACGCTCGGCCTTCGGCCGTTGCGTGCCGCGCCCGCGGCGCGGGCGCCGGGGGCTTTCGGGCGGCAATGCGCGTTGTGGTGTCGTGGGGCTGGAACACCTTCTGTCTTGACCTTCTCCTCCCGTATGGAGCCCCTCGTGGAGGGCGTGATGGGCCGGGAGAAGGCGCTGGATGTCTGAGCGGAGGCGGAGGCGCAGCGAGTTCAGCGCCGCCGGCCCAGCACGTCCGGAGCGAGGTTCCCGGGCGAAATCCGGGTGCCCTTCTTTGGGTACTTTCTTGGGCAAGCAAGAAAGTGCCTCGGGGCGCGCTGGCGAGTCAGCGCCGGGCAGGCGGCGGACCGAAGGCACGTAAACACCCGAGGCCGAACCAGGACCAGCCACCACGAGGCAGGCGGTGAGCCGAAGGCACCGTAAACGTGACCGGCGGACCAGCCGGGAAGGGGCGGGGCTGGCCGCTAAAGGGCGTCGAGGACTTCGGAGAGGCGCGAGACCGCGACGACTTCCATGCCCTTGATGGGCTTGCGCGGCGCGTTGGCCGCCGGGGCGATCGCCCGGGTATAGCCGTGCTTGGCCGCCTCGCGCAGGCGCTCCTCCCCATTCGGCACCGGCCGGATCTCGCCCGCCAGCCCGACCTCGCCAAAGGCCAGCATCTCCTGCGGCAGTGGCCGGTCGCGAAAACTCGACAGCGCGGCCGCGAGCATCGGCAGGTCGGCGGCCGTCTCGGTCACGCGCACGCCGCCGACCACATTGATGAAGACATCCTGGTCGAACAGAGCGACGCCCCCGTGCCGGTGAAGCACGGCGAGCAGCATAGTCAGGCGGTTCTGCTCCAGCCCCACGGTGATGCGCCGCGGTTGCGAGGCATGGCTCTCTGCGACCAGGGCCTGAACCTCGACCAGCAGCGGCCGCGTGCCCTCGCGGGTGACCATCACGACGCTGCCGGGCACCGGGCCCTGGTGGCGGGAGAGGAAGATTGCGGAAGGGTTGGAGACGGCCTTCAGGCCGTTCTCCAGCATGGCGAACACACCCAGTTCGTTGACGGCGCCGAAACGGTTCTTTACCGCGCGCAGCATGCGGTAGCGCCCGTCCGGGTCGCCCTCGAAATACAGCACGGTGTCGACCATGTGCTCCAGCACGCGCGGCCCCGCGAGCTGGCCGTCCTTGGTCACATGCCCCACCAGAATCACGGTGATGCCGCGCTGCTTGGCCAGGCGCACCAGGGCGGCGGCGCTCTCGCGCACCTGGCCGACCGAGCCGGGCGCGGATTGCAGCGCGGCGGTGTAGAGCGTCTGGATGGAGTCGATCACCAGCACTCGAGGGCGTTCGCGCTCGCAGGTGGCGATCACGTTCTCCACCTGGGTCTCGGTGAGCAGGCGCAGCCCGTCGACCTCCAGACCAAGGCGCCGGGCCCGCATGCCGATCTGCTGGGCCGACTCCTCGCCGGTCACGTAGAGCGTGTCGCCGACCGGCAGCATCGCCAGGGTCTGCAGCAGCAGGGTGGACTTGCCGATCCCCGGGTCGCCCCCCAGCAGCACCACCGAGCCGTGGACCAGCCCGCCACCCAGCGCGCGGTCCAGCTCCGACAGCCCGGTGCCGGTGCGCGGGACCTCGGCCAGCTCGACCTCGCCCAGCCGGGTGATGCCGGCGGCCTCGCCGGCGTAGCCGCCGCGCGGGCCGGCGCTGGCGGCCGGGGTGGCCTCCTCGAGGGTGTTCCAGGCGCCGCAGTCGCCGCACTGGCCGGCCCATTTGGGGCTGACCGCGCCGCAATCCCGGCACACGTACTGGGTCTTTGCCTTCGCCATCAGGCTTCCTTGTTGTCGGGCGTGGCGGGCAGGTCCGGTGCGACCACGCGCACGGTGCGGATGGTGTTGTTCTTGATCTGGGCGATATCCATCACCACGCCGTTGATCTTCACGCTCACCGGTGCCTCGGGGATGCTCTCCAAGTGTTCGACGATCAGGCCGCTCAGGGTCTTGGGGCCGTCCTGCGGCAGGTCCAGACCGAGGGCGCGGTTGAGTTCGCGCAGGTGGATGCCGCCGTCGACCATGGCGGAGCCGTCTTCCTGGCGCAGCACGTCGTCGCTCATCGCCGGCGAATCGGTGGTGAACTCCCCGACGATCTCCTCCAGCAGGTCTTCCAGGGTGATCAGCCCCTCGATATCGCCGTACTCGTCCACGACCAGGCCAATCCGTTTCTTCTGTTGCTGGAAGTTGATCAGCTGGCGGTTGAGTGCCGTGCCCTCGGGGATGAAATACGGGGGCGTTACCACCTGGCGCAGGTCGTCGGGGCCGAATTCGTCGCGCTCGACCAGGGGCAGCACGTCACGGCGGTGGATGAAGCCGACGATACGGTCCAGTTCGCCTTCCACCACGGGCAGGCGTGTGAAGCTCCCGTGGATCAGCTGGTCTTCGACTTCGTTCCATGGCTCGTTCAGGTCGATCACCACGATTTCGTTGCGCGGGATCATGATGTCCTCGACCGTGGTGCGCTCGAGGTCCAGCAGGTTCAGCAACATGCGCTGGTGATTGGCCGGGATCAGTGCGCCGGCCTCCGAGACCACGCTGCGCAGTTCATCGGTATTCAGCGCGGCGCGCTGGCCGGCGTTCATGTGCACGCCGAACAGGCGCAGCACCCCGTTGGCCATCAGGTTGATCAGCCACACTACCGGCCACATCACCTTGATCAGGCCGGAGTAGACCCATGCGGCGGGGTAGGCGATGCGCTCACTGTGCAGGGCCGCGAGGGTCTTCGGGGCGGTCTCGGCGAAGATCAGGAGGGTCAGGGTCAGCACGCCCGTGGCGATGGCGACCCCGGTATCCCCGAACAGGCGCCAGCCGATGAAGGTGGCGATCTGCGCGATCAGGATGTTGACGAAGTTGTTGCCCAGCAGGATCAG
The DNA here is from genome assembly GCF_000381445.1 of Thioalkalivibrio sp. ALE22. NCBI lineage: Bacteria > Pseudomonadati > Pseudomonadota > Gammaproteobacteria > Chromatiales > Ectothiorhodospiraceae > Thioalkalivibrio > Thioalkalivibrio sp. ALE22. The sequence continues at coordinate 41,743 of NZ_KB906511.1, read as the reverse complement.
GCCGATCAGCCGGTCCGGTTTGTCCAGCAGCCGCGCGGCCAGTTGCGCGCCGCGGTGGCCGGTCTGCGCGCGGTGGCGCATCCGGTAGCGATTCAGCGCCATCAGCGCCGTCTCCGAGCCGGAGAAAAACGCGGACAGCAGGAACAGCACCACCAGGGCGCCGAACAGGACGGACAGCGGGATCTCTTGCAAGGGCGCGGCCTGCGGTCAGGGTTGGGGCGGACGCGGTGGCGTCGTCGGGGTCATTTCAGGCAAGGGGCGCCGGGGTGTCAAGCCGCCTCGGGGGCATTCAGATCCGCCCGAGGATGACCTCCAGCACCAGCTTGGAGCCGAAATAGGCCAGCACCAGTACGACAAACCCGCCGGTGGTCCAGGCCAGCGCGCGGGTGCCGCGCCAGCCCAGGCGCCAGCGCCCCAGCAGCAGGGTGGAGAAGATCAGCCAGGCCAGGATCGACAGCGTGGTCTTGTGCACCAGATGCTGGGCAAACAGGTTGTCCACGAACACCAGGCCGGACAGCAGGCTGAGCCCGAGGAACAGCCAGCCGATGAAGATCATCCGGAACAGCCACACCTCCATCGAGAAAAGGGGCGGCAGGGCGCGCACGAAACCCGAGGCATGGTGGTTGTGCAGCGCGCGATGCTGGGCGGCCATCACCGCGGCCTGGGCGGTCGACAGCGCGAGGAAGGCCCAGCCCAGCGCGGAAAACAGGATGTGCAGATCGATCCCCGCGGAGGTGGCGTAGCGGGTATCGCCGTCGCACAGCAGCGCGGTCACGGCGGCGAGCGCCGTCAACGGCAGGATCACCACGCCGAGGATGGCCAGCGGGTGGCGCCAGCTCGTCAGCCACAGCAGCGCGGCCACCAGCCACAGCGACGCCGACAGGGCGTTGCCGAGGCACAGGTTGAGCCCGGCCTCGGTGAGCACCATCGGCAGCAGCGCGCCCAGGTGGGCCAGCAGGGCCAGCCCCCACAGGGCCAGGGCCGCTCGCGGCTGGCCGGGTGTCAGCGGCTGGCGTCGGGCGGTGATGGCCAGGTAGCCCGCGGTGGCGAGATACAGCGCGACGGCGAGGAGTCCGGTGGCAATGATCATGACGCCGGATTATCGCTGCAATGCCGGTGGATTGCACATACCGGCGGCGGTTGCGGGTCGCCCCGCGGCGGGCCTGCATGCAAGGCCGCGAGACCGGTATACTGTCCGGTCCCGCGGTCGGCCCAAGCCCGCCGCCCGCGCACGGATCAGAAGAGGACACGCGATGTTCGACGGCCTTTCCAGCCGCCTGCAAGAGACCATGAAGCGCCTGAAGGGTCAGGCGCGGCTCACCGAGGACAACATCCAGGACGCCCTGCGCGAGGTGCGCATGGCACTGCTGGAGGCCGACGTGGCCCTGCCCGTGGTGCGCGAGTTCATCAAGGACGTCAAGGAAAAGGCGCTGGGCAAGGAGGTCATCGGCAGCCTGACGCCGGGCCAGGCCCTGATCAAGGTCGTCCATGACGAACTGATCGCGACCATGGGGGGCGAGAATGCCTCCCTGAACCTCGCCCATCAGCCCCCCGCGGTGGTGCTGGTGGCCGGTCTTCAGGGCGCGGGCAAGACCACCAGCATTGGCAAGCTCGCGCGCCTGTTGCGCGAGCGCGAGAAGAAAAAGGTCGCGGTCGTGAGCTGCGACGTCTACCGCCCGGCGGCGATCCAGCAGCTCGAGACGCTGGCGGGGCAGGTGGGTGTCACGTTCTATCCCAGCGACACCAGCCAGAAGCCCGAGGCGATCGCTGATGACGCGGTGGCCCGCGCCCGCCGCGAGGGGGTCGAGGTCCTGCTGGTAGACACCGCCGGCCGGCTGCATGTCGACGAGGACATGATGGCCGAGGTCCGGGCGCTGCATCAGGCGATCGACCCGATCGAGACCCTGTTCGTGGTCGATTCCATGACCGGCCAGGACGCCGCGAATACCGCGCGCGCCTTTGGCGAGGCCCTGCCGTTGACCGGCGTGGTGCTGACCAAGGCGGACGGCGACGCCCGCGGCGGTGCGGCGCTGTCGGTGCGCCAGATCACCGGGGTGCCGATCAAGTTCATCGGCATGGGCGAGCGCCCGGATGCGCTGGAGCCGTTCCATCCCGAGCGTATCGCCTCGCGCATCCTGGGCAAGGGCGATGTCCTGTCGCTGGTCGAGGAGGCCAGCCGTCAGGTCGACCAGGACCAGGCCGCGAAGCTGACCCGCAAGCTGAAGAAGGGGCGTGGTTTCGATCTGAACGACCTGCGCGATCAGCTCGGCCAGATGCAGAAGATGGGGGGCATGAGCTCCATGCTCGAGAAGCTCCCCGGTGGCGGCAAGCTGCCGGACGCCGTCAAGAACCAGGCCAGCGACAAGGAGATCGGTCGCATGATGGCGGTGATCTCGTCCATGACCGAGCACGAACGCCGCCATCCGGACGTGATCAAGGGCTCGCGCAAGCGGCGCATCGCGGCCGGGTCCGGCACCCAGATCCAGGACGTGAACCGCCTGCTCAAGCAGCACACCCAAATGAGCAAGGCGATGAAGAAGTTCTCCAAGGGCGGCGCGTCGAAGATGATGCGCGCCCTGGGGGGCAAGATGGGCGGCATGGGGGGTATGGGTGGCCCCGGCGGCGGGATGCCGTTCCGCTGATGGTCAAGGTTCGCGCGAACGACCGCCTGCAGCCGTGGGGAGCCCTGCCGCTTCCCTTGTGTTGCTGGCCGGATTCGTTATAATCGCGCGTTTTCTCGAGAAAACGGACTCACGGGGTTCAACACTACATGGTTACGATTCGCCTGCTACGCCGCGGCGCCAAGAAGCGCCCGTTTTATTCGATCGTGGTTACCGATTCCCGCGCTCGTCGCGATAGCGGCTACAAGGAGCAGATCGGGTTCTTTAATCCGGTGGCCCGCGGTCAGGAAGAGCCGCTGCGCATCGATCTCGAGCGCGTGGACTACTGGCTGGGTCACGGCGCCGGCATGTCCGAGCGCGTGAACCACCTGGTCAAGGGCTACCGCAAGCAGCAGTCCGCGGCGGCCTGAGGTCGTCCGGTCCGCTGTACTGACGCTTGGCTGCGGTCATGAACGAGGCGGGTGAGCGCATCCGCGTCGGGCGTGTCTCCGGGGTCTATGGCGTCAAGGGGTGGGTCCGGGTGTTTTCCGAGACCGAGCCGCGCGCCGCGATTACCGAGTTCCCGCAGTTGTGGATGCACTACGGGAACGACTGGCGCCTGGTCGAGATCGAAGGCGGCCGCGCGCATGGCGCGGGCGTCGTGATGAAGTTCCGCGAGGCGGCGGATCGCGATGCCGCCTACGGGCTGATCGGCGCCGAGTTGGCGATCGAACGCGACTGGCTGCCCCCGGCCGAAGAGGGCGCCTACTACTGGGCCGACCTGCTGGGCATGGCAGTCGAGAATCGCGACGGCACGGCACTGGGCACCATCTCGGGCTTTATCGAGACCGGTGCCAACGACGTGCTGGTGGTCCAGGGGGACCGGGAACGCCTGATCCCCTGGGTGCGCGAGCAGTACGTGCTGGATGTGGACCTGGAGGCTCGCTGTGTGCGGGTCGACTGGGATCCGGATTTTTAAGCGGCGCCGGTGCGTTTCGACGTCATCACGCTGTTTCCGGAACTGGTCGCGGCGGTTGGCGAAGCCGGCGTGACCGGGCGGGCCGTCGAGCGCGGCCGGCTGGGCCTGAAATACTGGAATCCGCGCGCCTGGGGCGCCGGCTTCCACCAGGCCGTGGACGACCGTCCCTATGGCGGCGGGCCGGGCATGGTGATGCAGTACGCGCCGCTGGCGTCCGCGCTGGATGCGGCAGTGGCGGACGCGGAGGTGGTCCCGTACGTGATCGCACTGACCCCGCAGGGGCGGCCGATCCGGCAGGCGATGCTGCGCGAGCTGGCGGCGCGCCCCCGGGTGGCCCTGGTTTGCGGGCGCTACGAGGGCATCGACGAGCGCTTCATCGAGGCGCGGGTCGATGAGGAATGGTCGCTGGGCGACTTCGTCCTCTCGGGCGGGGAGCTCGCGGCCATGGCGGTCGTCGATGGCTGCGCCCGTCTGCTCCCGGGGGTCCTGGGGCATGCGGACTCCGCCGAACAGGATTCCTTCAGTGCCGGGCTGCTGGATTGCCCGCACTACACCCGGCCGGAGACCGTGGCCGGGCGGGCAGTACCGCCGGTACTGCTGGGTGGCGACCATGGCGCCATCCGTCGCTGGCGCCGCCGTGAGGCGCTGGGCAGGACCTGGAGCCGGCGGCCGGACCTGCTGGCCCGGCTGGAACTCGGGGCCGAGGATGCGGCCCTGTTGGACGAATACCGTGTGAGTGGCCGGACAGGCGGCTCGCGCACCGAAAGCGATGATTGAGGTCGAGCAATGAATAACGTCATTCAGGAACTGGAAGCCGAGCAGATGAAGTCGGATGTGCCCGACTTCGGGCCCGGCGATACCGTGGTGGTGCAGGTGAAGGTGCGCGAAGGCGACCGCGAGCGCCTGCAGGCCTTCGAGGGCGCGGTGATTGCCGTGCGCAACCGCGGCCTCAACTCCGCGTTCACCCTGCGCAAGGTCTCCTACGGTAACGGTGTGGAGCGCACGTTCCAGACCCACAGCCCCCAGATCGCCGAGATCAAGGTGAAGCGCCGCGGCAAGGTGCGTCGCTCCAAGCTGTACTACCTGCGCGACCGCACCGGCAAGGCCGCCCGCATCAAGGAAGACGTCAAGGCGGCGAAGTAACGCCGGCCGGCGGGGTGCGGCAAATGGCCGTGACCCCGTCACCCCTGGCTTTTCGCTATTCGATGTCGGCTGGATCGACGACCCGCAGCCAGCGCTGTCTCCTCCCCGGAGTCGCGCTGGCTTTTGCGTGGCTGGAATCCGCGAACGGTGAGCTCCTCGCCTGCGACTGGCAGGACCCGGATGATCCCCGGGAGTTGGTCCCGCTGGCCGACATCCCGGGGGCCGATCGTCGCCCGCCACCGTTTGCCCCGGACGCCTATGGCCGGGATGCGTCCGCCTGGCAGCCGACCCCCGCGGTCCCGCCGGGCAGTGCCCATGCGCGCCGCGTCTGGGCGGCCCTGTCGGAGATCCCGGTCGGCGAGGTCCGCACCTATTCCGAGATTGCGGCCCGCGTGGGCTCGGCGCCCCGCGCCGTGGGGCAGGCCTGTCGCGCCAACCCCTGGCCGTTGTTCATCCCCTGCCATCGGGTTGTGTCCTCCCGCTTTCGTCGTACCCATGATGTGGGCGGCTACGCAGGCGATCAGGTGGGCGAGCTGGCCCAGGTCAAGCGCCTGTTGCTGGCGCACGAGGGGGTTCTGAAACACGAATGATCCGGCGCCCGTCGCGTGCCGGTTTTTCTCCCTTCCTTCCGTCCCCCCGGTGATTCTTCCCGCCTCCGCGGCGGCTGGTCTGCGTGCTTTGTTCCCCCTGCGGGGAATCTTCATCTCTTTTTTCAGTTTCTTGCGTGCCCGGGCCGTGCTGAACGGCGCCTGAAAAAATTTCCCAAAACCGGGAATAGATTGGAGTGGTCCCCCGTCTGCCCCTCGGTGTTGAAGCCCAAGAACCTTTCAAAAACAGACTTTTAGGAAACGCTAATATAGTCTTTTGTGTTGACAGCACGGACTCGGGTTCAGCACTCTGCTACACAGGTCCGGGCCAGATCAGTCCCGGGCTTCATCGAAAAAAACCCGTGTGATGGAGGTTTCCATGTTCAAGAAAGCATTGCTTGCGTTGCCCGTAGCAATGGCTGTTGGGGCTGCGGCTCAGGCTGGCGAGTGGCAGGACCCCAATGATGTCCTGCAGAACCTGCTGCAGAACAATCCCGATTCCGCCTACCTGCATCAGAGTGAAATGAACATCATGATGATGCCGGACAACCCCGCCCTGTGGCTGGTCGACGAAGGCGAAGAACTGTTCTACGCCGAGCGTGGCCCGAACAACGTCTCCCTGGAAGGCTGCGACTTCGGCAAGGGCCCGGGCGAGCTTGAGGGTGCTTACGTCGAGCTGCCGCGCTACTTCGAAGACACCGGCAAGGTAATGGACTTCGAGATGCGCCTGGTGCACTGCATGAAGGAACTGCAGGGCTTCACCAGCGATGATCCCGCGGTGGCCCGCCGGCACGGCAACGGCTCCGACATCATGCAGCTGACCACCTATATCGCCCACCAGTCCTCCGGGATGGCGTGGAACCCGCCGCTGGATCACCCGGAAGAGCAGGCCATGCGCGACGCCGGTGAGGTGCTCTTCTTCCGCCGCGGTGGCGCGATGGACTTCAACTGCGCCTCCTGCCACGGCGATGCCGGCAAGCAGATCCGCGCCTCCGTGCTGCCCGAAATGCGCAATGGCCAAGAATGGACCAAGGCTGTCTCCTGGCCCGCCCACCGCGCTGGCCACGACAACGTGCGTAGCCAGAACCACCGTATCCGTGGTTGCGTGTGGCAGATGCGTCACGCCGGTATCAAGGCGGACACCCCGGTCAACACCGCGCTGATCTCGTTCTGGAACGATGCGGCGCGTGGCGAACCGGCCATCCTGCCTGACCTGAAGCGGTAACCTACGGACGCAATAGGAGACACCAAGTATGTTTAAGAAGAATGCTGTTGCGGCCGGCATGGCCGCGTTCGCATCCGTCGCCCTGACCGCAGGTTGCGCCGTTGCCGACGGGAGCAAGGGTTCGGATGTCGACATCACCGCGATGAGCGCCGAGGAACTCGCCGAACATCTCATCTTCGAGACGGACAGCTTCCGTGATCAGGAGATGCAGGAAGGCGGTACCTGGCGTGATCGCATGACCCAGGATGAACTGCAGAAGGCCTGCTCCATGGAAGGTGACCCGGACGGCGAGACCGCCGGCCGTGTGGTCGCGATGGCGCGCGCGTCCTACGAGGCACCGGAAAGCATCGAGCTGGGCGACTGGCGCAAGGGTGCCGAACTGGCCGACTCCGGCTACGGCTATCGCCAGGGTCATAACACCGATGACCACAGCCAGCGCGAAGCCGGTGGCAACTGCTACAACTGCCACGTGTTCGACCCGCGGGTATCCGAGCAGGGCACCATCGGCCCGAGCCTGCAGAACTATGGTGCCAACCGTGGTACCAGCGAAGCCGTCCTGCGCTACGTGCACGAGGTGATTTCCAACCCTCACCAGTACTTCCCGTGCACGGAGATGCCGCGCTTCAACTCCGACCGTCACCAGCTCCTGAGCGACGAGCAGATCAGCCATATCATGGCGTACCTGCTGGATCCGGAGTCGCCGGTCAACAACCAGTAAGCCATTTGCTGGATCGGGGCAGTCCGCAAGGACTGCCCTTTTTTGAGTCCCCGCGCAGGGTTGCGGGGATTCAGAAAAGGGTCCCATCGCGCTCGGCCTCCCGTCCGCGCGCGGGTCCCGGACGGGAACGAGAGGCTCCAGCCATCAGGGCAGCCGGGCTGAATGCCTTGAGGCGCTGGTCTCACCGCGGGCAAGAAGCGGCAACAGCCGACGCAAGAGGAGATATCAGGGATGCTCAGTAACAAGACAGTGGGGGCGAGCTGGGCCATCGTGGCGTCGACGGCGCTGATTGCAGGCTGCGACGGCTGGATGGGCGAGCGAGGCGGCGAAGTCGATATTACGGCGATGACCGCCGAAGAGTATGCGGAATACCTCGTGCTGGAGACGGACAGCTACAGCTTCGAGCAGGAGGCACAGGAGGGTGGATCAGCCCGGGACCGTATGGTCCAGGATGGCATCCAGGCGGCCTGTTCGCTCGAAGGCGAGCCGGATGCCGATACGGCCGGCGAGGTCATCGCGATGGCGCGCGAGAGCTACGAAGAGCCGCCGGGCGGCCCGCGCCTGGGGAACTGGCGTCGGGGTGCCGAGCTGGCGCGTTCCGGTTACGGCTATCGGATCGGTCATCGCAATGACGACCACGGTACCCGCGAGCCGGGCGGCAACTGCTATGCCTGCCACCAGATGGATCCAGCCGAGGAGCTCTACGGCACGCTGGGCCCAAGCCTGGCGGGTTACGGGGCCACCCGTGGAACCGACAGCTCGGTCGTGAATTACGTGCATCAGGTGGTGTCCAACCCCCACCAGTACTTCCCGTGCACCAAGATGCCGCGCTTTGGCCACAACAACTTCCTGACCGAAGAGCAGATCGCGCACGTGATGGCGTATCTGCTGGACCCGGAGTCTCCGGTCAACCAGTAAACCGGTCACACGGTCGAGGGCGGTCGCTATCGGCTGCCCTTCTTGAGCCACCGCGGGTACGCTCGCGGTGGCTTTTTGTTTGAGGGACGCATGCTCAGCTACCAACACGACTATCACGCCGGCAATTTCGCCGATGTGCACAAGCACCTGGTCCTCTGGCAGGTTCTGGAATCCCTGCGCGGTCGCGACAAGCCCTTCGTGGCACTGGACCTGCACGGGGGTGCCGGCGGGTACGACCTGACCGGTGCGCGGGCGCGCAAGACCGACGAGGCCGCGGCCGGTATCGCCCGCCTGTGGGCGACGGAACAGCCCTTGCCCTCGGGCGTGCGGGAGTTTCTCGGCACGCTGCGGTCTATGCAGCCCCGGCCCCCGCGTCTGACGGAGTACCCGGGATCCCCTTTGCTGATCCAGGCGCGGCTGCGCGAACGCGATCAACTGATCGCCTGCGAGCTGCATCCCGAGGCATACGGACGTCTGCGGGCGCGGTTGGCGGGGGATCCGCGCTGTCACGTGCACAAACGCGACGCGCGCGAGGCCGCGCGGGCCTTGTTTCCCCCGGAGCCGCGCCGCGGCCTGGCCCTGCTGGATCCATCCTATGAGCGCAAGGCCGAATACCGCGAGGTGGCGGAGTTGGTGACGACGATCCGCCGACGCTGGAACACCGGGATCATCCTGGTCTGGTACCCCATCCTCGCGGGGCGGCCGGATCACGCGATGCGCGAGCAGTTGCGCGCCGAGCTGGCGGATCCGTGGCTGGCCAGCGAGCTGCGCATCGCGCCCGACCCCGAACGCCACCTGGGGCTGGCGGGTTCCGGGATGCTGGTGTTGCGCCCCCCGTGGCAGCTGGAGGTGCATCTCCCCGAGTTGCTGGCACCGGTGTGGGAGATCCTGGATCCGCAGGGTGCCGGTGGGCTCTACCAGGCCGCTGTCCTTGAAAACGGCGTGGGCGACCCAACCTTGCGACGTGTCGAGACCAATCAAGGGACGAGCAGGCCATGAGCGAAACCCAGACCGCACCGCAACCCGAGACCCGCCGCTTCGAGACCGAGGTCAGTCAGCTCCTGCAGCTGATGATCCACTCGCTGTATTCCAGCCGCGAGATCTTCCTGCGCGAACTGATCTCCAATGGCGCCGATGCCTGCGACAAGCTGCGTTTCGAGGCCCTGGCCCAGCCGGAGGCGATCCCGCAGCCGGCGGAGCTGGCGATCGATGTCGAGGTGGATCCGGAGGCGCGCACGGTGACCGTGCGCGACAACGGCATCGGCATGTCCCGGGACGAGGTGGTCGAGCATATCGGGACCATCGCGCGTTCCGGCACCAGGGCGTTTCTCGAGAAGCTGACCGGGGACCAGAAAAAGGATTCGCAGTTGATCGGCCAGTTCGGGGTGGGCTTCTATTCCTCGTTCATCGTGGCCGATGAGGTGCGCCTGGAGACCCGCCGCGCCGGCAGTGAGCCGGATGCGGGTACCCGCTGGGAGTCACGGGGCGACGGCGAATACACCATCACCGCCTGCGAGCGCACCGAGGCTGGCACCGAGATTACGTTGACGCTGAAGGAAGACGCCGACGAATTCCTCGAGCCCATGCGCCTGCGCCACATCATCGGGCGGTATTCGGATCATGTGGCATTCCCGATCCGCATGCGCAAGTCGGATGACGAGGGCAACCCGACCGACGAATGGGAAACGGTCAACCGTGCCAGCGCGCTGTGGACCCGTTCGAAGAGCGAGATCAGCGACGAGGAGTACCAGGAGTTCTACAAGCACGTCGCGCACGACTTCGAGGACCCGATTGCCTGGACGCATAACCACGTCGAGGGGCGCCAAGAGTACACTACGCTGTTCTACATCCCGAAGCGGGCCCCGTTTGACCTGTGGGACCGCGATGCCCGTCACGGGGTCAAGCTCTACGTAAAGCGCGTGTTCATCATGGACGACGCGGAAAAGCTGCTGCCCAACTACCTGCGCTTCGTGCGCGGTGTGGTGGACTCGGCTGACCTGCCGCTGAACGTCTCGCGCGAGATCCTGCAGGACAACCGCCTGGTCGACTCGATCCGCTCCGGCTCGGTGAAGAAGATCCTCGGGCTTCTGCAGTCCATCGCCGACAACGAACCCGAGAAATACGCCGAGATCTGGAAGAACTTCGGGCGGGTGTTCAAGGAAGGCCCCGGCGAGGACTTCGCCAATCAGGAGACCATCGCGAAGCTGCTGCGCTTTGCCAGCACCCAAAACAGTGACGACACCCAGAACGTGGCGCTGGCGGACTACATCGAGCGCATGAAGGACGGTCAGGAGGCGATCTACGTGATCACCGCCGATAATGCCTCCGCCGCGCGCAACAGCCCGCATCTGGAGGTGTTCCGCAAGCACGGGATCGAGGTGCTGCTGCTGTCCGACCGGGTCGACGAATGGCTGCTGTCGCACCTGCGCGAGTTCGATGGCAAGGCGATCAAGAATGTTGCCAAGGGCGACCTGGACCTCGACAAGATCATCGGCGAGGAGGCAGACCCGAAGAGTGGTAGCGACGAGCCGGCGGGCGACGACGATCTGGGCGATCTGCCCGAACGCCTGCAGCAGGCGCTGGGCGATCGGGTCGACAGTGTGCGCGCCTCGCGGCGGCTGGTGGAGTCTCCGGCCTGCATCGTGCTCGGCGAGCACGAGATGGCGCTGTACCTGCAGGAACTGCTCAAGCAGGCCGGCCAGGAGACCTTCTCCGGCAAGCCGGTACTGGAGGTCAACCCGGGGCACCCCCTGGTCGAGCGTCTGAAGGCCGCCGAAGGAGACGACTTCAACGACCTCGCCTCGCTGCTGTTCGAGCAGTCCCTGCTGGCCGAAGGCGGGCAACTGGAGGACCCGACCGGGTTCGTCGCGCGGCTCAATCGCCTCCTGTTGCAGAAGGCCGCCTGACCCGATTGGCCACCCGCCGGAAACCGTATCGCCGGCGGGTGGACCTGACGCGCGGCCCTGTTCCGCGTTACCCTTACAAGTTCATGTATTAAGAGGGCAAAGCCCATGCAAGTCGCGCAGAACGCCGTGGTGGCCATCCACTACACCCTGACCAACGACGCTGGCGAGAAGATCGACAGCTCCGAAGGCCGCGAGCCGCTGGCCTACCTGCACGGGAACGGCCAGATCGTCCCGGGCCTGGAGAAGGAGCTGGAAGGCAAGGCCGCCGGTGACAAGGTCCAGGCCAAGGTCTCCCCGGCAGAAGGCTATGGCGAGAAGATCGATGCCATGGTCCAGGAGATCCCGATGGATGCGTTCCAGGGCGTCGAATCCGTCGAGCCGGGCATGCAATTCCAGGCGCAGACCGAAAATGGCCCGCTGACCGTCACCGTGACCAAGGTCGAGGGCGATACCGCCACGGTCGACGGGAACCACCCGCTGGCCGGCGAGACCCTGAACTTCGACGTCGAGATCGTCGAGGTCCGCGAGGCCTCCGCCGAAGAGCTGGAGCACGGCCACGCCCATGGCGAGGGCGGTCACCAGCACTGAGCGTGCCGGGCCGGCGCCACGCTGGCCTGACCACGAGGCGTGAAGGCTCGCCAGTCCGACCCGCTCCGGTGCCGCCGGGGCGGGTTTTTTCGTTCCGGGCCCGCCCGATGTGCCGTGCTCGGGGCTTCATTTCCGATAGTGATATTGCAAACCATTCTCATTCCGTATAGGGTGCCCTCCGTTGATGGCAACGGCGACCGGATCATCCTCCGCGCCCGCCACGATCACCGGACCCGGCTGAAGGTGTCCAGTCCTTGCAGCGAGCGTGCTCGATGATGGCCAAACGTACGAACACAACTCCCCCCGGACGCCGGCGAACGCTGGCGCTGGGGGTGGCCGCCAGCTTCGCGCTGCATGCCGGAGTGCTGGGTTCGCTTTGGGTCATGCGCGATGCCGAGCCGGAATCCATAGGCACCCGGGGCGGTGGCATGGAGGCCCACTGGGTCGATCTGGATAGCGTCCTGCCGGGCGAGCCGGCGATTGAACCCGAGGCCGTTGCGGAGACACTGGACGAACCGGAACCGGAACCGGAACCGGAACCGGAACCGGAACCGGAACCGGAACCGGAACCGGAACCGGAACCGGAACCGGAACCAGAGCCAGAGCCAGAGCCAGAGCCAGAGCCAGAGCCAGAGCCAGAGCCAGAGCCAGAGCCAGAGCCAGAGCCGGAGCCGGAGCCGGAGCCGGAGCCGGAGCCAGAGCCAGAGCCAGAGCCGGAGCCGGAGCCAGAGCCGGAGCCAGAGCCAGAGCCAGAGCCAGAGCCGGAGCCGGAGCCGGAGCCGGAGCCAGAGCCAGAGCCAGAGCCAGAGCCAGAACCGGAGCCAGAACCGGAGCCAGAACCGGAACCAGAGCCGGAACCAGAGCCGGCCGGATTCACCCCGGAGCGGGACGAGGGGGCGGAGACGGGCGCGACCGCCAGTGGGCCGGCGGGGCAGGAGGACGAGCCCTTCGAGGAGCCGGGTTTCGGGGCGGATTACCTGAGCAATCCGCCGCCCGACTATCCGCGGATCTCGCTGCGTCGTGGCGAGGAGGGGACCGTGCTCCTGCGGGTCCGGGTTTCCGCGCAGGGGCAGCCGCTGGACTGGTCGGTGGAGGAGAGCAGTGGCCACCGGCGTCTGGACGAGGCCGCTCAGGCAGCGATCGAGCACTGGGAGTTCGAGCCGGCGCGCCGTGGCGGCCGCGCGGTGGAGGGCGTGGTCCTGGTGCCAATGGAATTTTCGATTCGATAAACGCGTGAGCCCCGCCGCAGGGGCGCCGTCGAGGATGACTGCATGAACGAGTTCGATGTTTTCTACGTGTTTCGCCATGGCGACCCGGTGCTGATCGCGGTCTTCCTGGTCCTGCTGGTGATGTCGGTGGCGACCTGGGCGATTGCCGCGAGCAAGCTGTTCACGCTGTTCGGTGTGCGCCGCGACAACCGCGCGACGCTGGAGGCCTTTGATGCGAGCCAGACGGCGCCGGCCTTTCACGATGCGATCCGTGATCAGCGCGGTCCGCTGGCGGCGATCGGCCAGGAGGCGTTCGCGGCGTTCGACGACTATCGCGGTGTGCGGGATGGCTCGGACAAGGCCGAGCAGCGTCTGGACGACCACGTGGTGCGCCGAATCCGCCAGGCGATGGACCGCCAGCTGTTGCGCATGCAGGCCGGCAACATCGTGTTCGCCTCGGTCGGGGCGCTGGCACCGTTCGTCGGGCTTCTGGGTACGGTCTGGGGGATCCACGGCGCGCTGATCGACATCTCGCAGGAGTCGTCGGTATCCATGGACCTGGTCGCCGGGCCGCTCGGTGAGGCCCTGGTGGCGACGGCCGCCGGTCTGGCCGCGGCCATTCCGGCGGTCGCATTCTTCAATATCTTCAATCGTTCCCAGCGTCTGCTGCACCAGGATTTCGAGGCCTTCGCGCATGATGTGCATGCCCTGCTGATGCACTCTGACCTGATGCCGGGCAATGCACGCCAGGCCCGCGACCGCCGTACCGATCCGCATGCGCTGCCGGACGACGGCCTGCATCAGGGGGTATGAGCGATGGCCTTCGGACGCATGGGTGATTCCAACGAGCCGATGTCGGACATGAACGTGATCCCGCTGGTGGATGTGATGCTGGTGCTGCTGGTGATCTTCATCATCACCGCGCCGGTGATCACACACTCGGTGGATCTGGATCTTCCCCAGGCCACCAGCGAGCCGGTGGACGAACTGCCCGAAAGCGTCACCCTGGCGCTGGACGGGGGTGGCGATCTCTACTGGAACAACGAGCCGATTGCGCTGGAGCAGCTCCCGACGCGCCTGCGCGATGTGCTCGAGACACAACCGGACGTCGCGATCTACCTGCGCGCGGACCGCGACACCCGCTACGAGCGGCTGGCCCGGGTGATGGCCGAGGTGCGCCAGTCCGGGGTGGGCCGCATGGCCTTCGTCTCCGAACCGGAGGGGGAACGATGAATTCCGGCTCTTCTGAATCGGTCAAGCCCGCCGCCCGCGAGCAGACGGGCCCGCGCGAGATCGCCAGCGAACAGTTGCTGGGACCCGCGCGGCAGATCCGCATCTGCCACCGTGGCGAGTGGTACACCTTGCGCCGCACCGCGAACGACAAGCTGATCCTGACCAAGTAGAGCCACACGAAACACCCGTCACGGTCCGTACCGTGACACCTGCCAGCCAGGGGAGCCCCTCCCTCAGCCAGCCTCCAATCCGTCACCGATCCGCGGCGTCTCGACGTCCGGGCGGTATTGATACTGGCTATTCAAGGGAGACCACCATGGCTCGAAACCACCAGCCGACCCACCGAACCGAACCGCGAGCAACGCGTTCGCCCATCCACGGCGCCTGGAAACGGCGGGCGATCGTGCTCGCGATCGCCGGGGTCGCGGGTATTCCCGCGCTCCATGCCCAGGAAGCCGACCCAGGGACAGTCCCCGAACCCGAGGTCCGGCTTGCGCCGGTCCAGATTCTCGGGGATGTGACCGCGACACAGCGGCTGCCCGGTTCGGCGGCCGTTGTCGGGCGTGAACAGCTGGAAACTGAAGGGACCACCGATATCCATCAGGCGCTCAAGACGGTGCCCGGCGTCTATGTCCGAGAGGAGGATGGCGCGGGCCTGCGGCCGAATATCGGTATCCGGGCGGCGCCGCCGGGGCGCAGCAGCAAGGTGACCCTGATGGAGGACAACGTATTGATCGCCCCGGCCCCGTATTCCAACCCGGCGGCCTACTATTTCCCGACCGCCAAGCGGATCCACGAGATCGAGGTACTGAAGGGAGCGCCATTGCTGCGCCATGGCCCCCAGACGACCGGGGGGGTGATCAACCTGGTGTCCACGCCACTCCCCCGCGAACGTGAAGGGTCCATCGAGGCGGTGGTGAACGATCGCGGCGGCACCGATGTGCATGCCATGTTTGGCGACCGTTCCGGCGACTGGAGCTACATGATCGAGACGGTCCAGCGGGACGGGGCCGGTTTCAAGGACATCGATCGCAGCAACCGGGATACCGGGTACGACATCCAGGACTATGTCGGAAAACTGCGCTGGGAGGGTGAGCGCCAGAGCATCGAGACCAAGATCCAGTATTCGGAGGAGACCTCGAACGAGACCTACCTCGGTCTGACCGACGAGGATTTCGCGCGGGACCCCAACCGGCGATACGGCCTTTCCGAGATCGACCAGATGAATAACGATCACCTCGGGCTGAGCCTGACGCACGACATCGACTGGTCGGATCGCGTACGCATGACCACCACCCTGTACCGCAACGAATTCGCGCGTAACTGGTTCAAACTTGGTGGCGGCAGTGCGTTTATCGACGACGCCAACCAGGGGGATGCCACCGCGCAGCGGATCCTCCGGGGCGAGGAGGATGTTGCGGACCTGACGTATCGCAACAACAACCGCGAGTATGTCTCCGAGGGTGTCCAGACCGAGTTGAGCATGGACTTCGGGGACCACTGGCTGCGCGCGGGTGCCCGCTATCATCAGGACGAGATGGATCGGTTCCAGCCGGATGATATCTATGACCAGGTGAACGGCTCGCTGGTCTACCAGGATACGATCCAGCCGACGGGCAGCAACAACCGGTTCGAGGATGCCAAGGCCTGGAGTTTCTGGGTGGCCGACGAGTGGTACGTGAACGATCGGCTGACCGCCAACCTCCTGCTGCGCTACGAGGACGTCGAGACCTCGCGTACTCAATACGGCGACGCGCAGCGCACGGTTGTGGACTCCCGGCGTTCCAATTCGAGCAGCATCTGGTTGCCCGGGGCCTCGCTTACCTATGACGTGACGGATCGCTGGCAGGTCCTTGCCGGCGTACACCGGGGATTTGCCCCCCTGGGCGGCGGTGCGACCGAGGAACAGGATCCGGAAACCAGCACCAACTGGGAACTGGGTGCCCGTTATCAGGGTGATAACGCCTTCGTCGAGGCCATCGGCTTCTACAGCGATTTCTCCGACTTCGTGCAGAACTGCTCGATCGCCACGCCCTGCTCGGACGGATCCACCTCCGGGACCTTCACCACCGGCGAGGCGGTGATTTCCGGTCTGGAACTGCGTACGTCCACAAGCATGGATCTCGGCAGCTTCCGGGCCCCGCTGGAGGCTAGCTATACCTACACCAGCGCCGAATACAGCGCGGACAACGCGGTTTCCGGTGTGCAGAAGGGAGACCGCCTGCAGGCGATCCCGCGTCACCAGTTCAGTCTGCGCGCGGGGCTCGAGCATGGCAGTGGCTGGAACAACTACGCCATCCTGAAGTACATCGACGAGACCTGCAGCAGTGACGGCTGCAATCGTGCGTCGGGGGACTTCAACCGTACCGAGTCGCTGACCACGCTGGACCTGGTAAGCCGCTATCCGTTGGGTAAGGACACTGACTTGTTCGTGCGCGCCACCAATGTGCTGGACGAGCAGAGCATCATCTCGCGGTACCCGGACGGGGCCCGGCCCAATGAGCCGCGCACCTTCTCGGTGGGCCTGAAGCACCGCTTCTGAGACCCCCGAACGGGGTTTGCATGTGCCTCCGATTGGCCGCGGCGTTGTCCGCGGCCTTTTTTATGGATCGGTTTCCGTGGGTGTGCATCACAGTTTGCAGGCCCAGGGCCCGAACGAATCGAACCAACGGCGCTCAACCGGGCCTTAGTGCCGAGTGTCCCGACGGCGGGTGATCCGCCCGTGCGTAGGGAATGATCCGGAACGGACTGCAACGGTAAAGGAGAACACCATGTGGAAATCACGACTGACGATTCTGATGCTTGCCCTGATGATGGCGCTGGGCAGCGCGACCCTCGCGGGGTGTGACAATCAGGGCCCGGCGGAAGAGGCCGGTGAGAACATCGATGACGCCATGGACGATGCTGGCGACGCGATGGAGGATGCCGGGGACGAGATGGAGGATACCTTCAGCGACTGATCCCGGCTGAGCCGAAACAAGAAGCCCCGGCACGCGCGGCGTGCCGGGGCTTTTTTGCTTCATCCGGATTGGACGCCCCTGCAGGGCGTCCGGGGGTCAGAAGTTGCCGTCACCCTCCGGTTCCATGCCGCCATCGGACGGGGGTTGCTGCATCTCGCCCTCTTGCGGCGGCTCCTGCATGCTCCCTTCGGGTGGCGGGGCGCTCTGCATGCCGCCTTCACCCCCCTCGGGCTGTTCCTGCATCTGTTGTTCCTCGAACTCGTCCATGCCCATGTCGCCGTCGGAGCAGCCCATCAGAAGTACAAAGGGTGCGATGGCCGCGGCGGCCAGAATCTTGGTGGAATGCTTCATGGAAACTCCTGTCCATTGAGGTGGATGTAAACGCGCAACTGCGTTCACACCTCTTGACCCTTGAGCCCCCTCCGGTGTTTCGGGAAATTCATCACAGCTTTGCGTTTCGCCCGGGGCGTGGTTTCTGTCACGCATCCTCGTGCGGTTTGTCGACGGCCCTTCGCGGGGTCGCTAGAGTGAGACAAAGGCAATTCCGGACGGCAGTGATGGCGCAATCCTCTTCGCAAGAATCTCTCCTGGAGCAGGCTCGCAATGCCTGGGCCCGCGGCGAACACGCCGTCGCGATGACCCTCTGGCGGCAGGGGGCCGAGGCCGGGGACCCGCAGTGCGCCTTCAACCTGGGGGTCCTGCTGGATGAGGGGCAGCACCTGCCGCGGGATCCCCTCGAGGCCGCGCAGTGGTATCAGCGTTCGGCCGAGGCCGGGTTCCCGGATGCCGCCTTCAACCTGGCCGTCCTGTTCGAGCAGGGGGACGGCCTGGAGGCGAACCCCAACGAGGCGGCCCGCTGGTTCCATATTGCCGCGGAGCGCGGGAATGCCCAGGCGATGTTCAACCTGGGGCTCAAGTTCGACGAGGGCCGGGGCCTGCCGCAGGATGCGGAACAGGCGGCCCAGTGGTATCTGCTGGCGGCCGAGGCCGGCGAGGGGCGCGGTGCCGCCAATCTCGCGCGGCTGTTCGCGATGGGCGAGGGCGTGGAACGCTCCGATGTGTCGGCGTTCAAGTGGTATGCGATCGCGGCGGAGATGGGGATCGCGAGCGCGGCGCGTTACCGCGAGCGCGTGGCGCGCGAGCTGAGCCCCGACGAGCGCCTGCACGCGGGCGAACGCGCCCAGGAGTGGCTGCAGAACCAGGCACAGGCCAAGGCAGCGCCGCGCCTGCAGTAGCCGGCACGGCCGCCTGTCAGGGGTGCAACCTGAAGGAAGCGCCGGGATCTCGCGAGCCGATCGCCACGGTGCTGCGCACCTCGCGATGACGGCTGATCGGTGCTGTTGGTGTTCGGGATGACGAGAGCGTGGGGGTGGCGTGTCACGCAGGGCCTGAGGGCACTGCGTCATGACCCCAACGCGCTTCTTCCGATCTTCCGGGCCTTCCAGTGAAGCGCTGTGGACCTTCTTCGTGCGCTCCGCGGAGGGCTAGACCACCACGTTCAGTTCGCGGCGTGGCTCCTCGGCCGGCCCGGCCAGACTGACCGCGAGTTCCACGCGGCGGCGCAGGGCCTCGACACCGACGCCGCCCAGCACGCCACCGTCCGGCGCCGCGGCCCCTTCGGCGTCATTGCCACTGCGGAAGGCCTCGATCTGGGCCGCGACCCGGGCCCGCGAGGCCATCTCCTGTTCCGAGCGCGGGGGGAAGGCCAGGCCCTGGTCCTGTTCGGCATCGCCGCGGCGGTTCTCGTCCTGTTCCGCGCGATCCTCGATCGGGCGGCGGGCCTCGCCGGCCTCGGGGTCGTTCAGCGGGCGATCGAAATCGGCCGGGGTGGAGAGCTGCCCCAGGCCCAGCCGGTCGCTGCCGGTCGGGCGTGTGCCGACCGGTACCGCAGCAGACGGGTTGGTGACCGGGACTTCCATCGCGTAACTCGGCGAGCCTCCTGGTAAGGCGTGTTCTCAGGCGTTGCCCGGATTCAGGCGCGTACGTCCAGCAACGAGCCGATCATCCGGTCCTCGGCCTGCAGGGTCTTCACCGAGGCCTCGACCTGATTCTGGCTGGCGATCATGCCCACCTGGGCACCCATACTCTCGCGACTGCCCGCGTTCTCGGTGGCCACCGTGTGGGCCTGCTGGCGCATGCTGGTCATGCCCTTCTGGATGCCCGCGAGGGAGTGGCTGGCGTCGATCATGTGCGTGAACCTGTCCGGTAAACCTGTAACTCGTTGACCCGATTATAGATCAATTAGTTGCATTTCACCGCCCGGCGGCTCCGCGCCGGGTCAGGCGGGGGCGAGCAGGGCCTGCAGGCGGGCGTGCACCGCGGCGCGTGCGCCGGACTGGCGGGACTGCCATTCAGCGAGGCGTGCGCGCCGTGCCGCCGGGTCGATCCCCTCCGCGAGGCGCGCGAGCACCTCGTCGGCCACCTGCTCGGGGTCCTCGCCGCGGGCGACGAGGCCGGTGTGCTCGGCGGCGATACGCAGTCGCGTGGCGGCATCCGGGTGGCGTTCATGCTCCGCCGGGCCGCAGATGACCGCGCTGCCACAGGCCAGCGGCAGGCCCAGGTCGGGCGGGGTCTCGCTGGCGGCCAGGGTGCCGCCCGGCAGGGTCACCTGGGCGCAGGTGTAGGCGGCGTGCACCGTCTCCGGATCCTCGATGTAGTAGACCCGGTTCTTGCGCGGCACGAAGGAGGTCATAAAGCGGTTGTGGCGGATGATCGGCAGCGAGTACTTGATGGCGTCGCGATAGACCGGCTCGTGACGGGCCGGGTCCGCGGGAGCCAGCAGCAGGATGGCCGCGCTCTTGCGCAGAACCGCGAACAGCACGGCAAACGCGAAGGCCTCCTCGCCCGGGCCGGTGTTGGGTGCCAGCAGGATCGGATGGCCCTTTTCGTGGTATTCGCGAAAGCGTTCGCAGAATGCGCTGGAGTCGGACGGCGGGGCCGGCAGTTCCACCGCCCCGGCGATCGGGTCGCCGATCACTTCGGCGATCCCGGGGGCCGGGGCGTCTTCGCGCGCCGCGAACACGGCATCCCACTCGACGCCCCCGGTGTCGCCCTCGGCATTCACCCAGATGCGCGGTGCATGGAGCGAGGCCAGTGCGGGGCCCAGGTCGTGCTCGCCGGCCCGCAGGGGCCCGATGACCACGACGGCGCGCGGCCGCAGCCGCGCCAGACGCGGGGCCGCCAGGTCCGGGCGCATCGCCAGCGCCGGGGTGGCATCCATCAAGCCGGCCGCCTCGCGGTCATGGCCGCAGTCGGTGACCCCCAGCGTGATCGGCCCGACGGCGTCGGCCAGCTCCGCGAGCCAGTCGGCGGCCGTCTCGAGGGTGGCCCGCGGGGCGAGGATCAGGATGCGCCCGCCGCTGTCGCCGGGGACGGAGCGGGCGGTGATCCAGGCAGACAAACGTGCGAACATGGCGGGCTGGTATCCGGTGGTCGGGCGAGCGTCGCATTATACGAGGCGGCATGGCGCGCCCGCCACGGCCGGGCTTTGTGTCTTCAAGGGGAATTGCGCGATGCATGTACGCTGGATCATCGGGCTGGTGGCGATGGGGGTCATCCTGGCGCTGGCCATGTGGGTCTACTCCAACCCGGGTGGCATGCGCAGTCAGCAGTTCTCCGACCTTCCGTGGCAGATCGAGGTAGGGGATCGTCAGCGCACGCGGGTGCTGGGCATCGTGCTGGGCGAGACCACCATGGCCGACCTGATGGGCCGCCTGCCGGTGCCGGACATCCGCCTGTTCGTGGATGCCGACGGTTCGCGTTCGGTGGAGGCCTACTACGTGAACGCGCGCATCCCCCCGTTCGAGGCCAACCTGATCCTGCGCCCGGATCTGGATGAGGCGGCGCTGGACCGGATCGAGGCCGAGACGACGTCCGAGCGGCCCATGCCCAGCGGGGCCCGGCGCTACGGACTGAGCGACGACGCCCTGACATCGCTGGGCAACGTCCCGATCGTCGAGATGAGCTACATCCCGCGCGCCCACTGGACCGAGGACCTGATTACCCAGCGTTTTGGCGAGCCGCGCGAGCGCCTGCGCATGGACTCCGATCACAGCTACTGGCTCTACCCCGAGGACGGGCTGGCCATTCTGGTCCCGCGCCGCGGGCGTGTGCTGATGCACTACGTGACCCAGGAGCGCTGGGGACAGACCGTGGAACGCCTGCGCGACGAAGGGCGCCGCCGCCTGGGCGAGGACTACGGGGATCATGAGTGAATCGGCCGCGCCGGATGCCCGCCCGTTCTGGGAGCGCCCGCTCGAGACCCTGAGCCACGAAGAGTGGGAGGCCCTGTGCGACGGCTGCGGGCGCTGCTGCCTGCACAAGCTGGAAGACGAGGACTCGGGCGAGCTGGCCTTTACCTGGCTGGCCTGCGACCTGCTCGACTGCGAGACCGGTTTCTGCTCGGACTACGCCAACCGCCGGGACTTCGTGCCGGACTGCATCCAGCTGACCCGAAAGGACCTGCCCCACTATCACTGGTTGCCGCCCACCTGTGCCTATCGCCTGCGTTTCGAGGGCCACCCGCTGCCGACCTGGCACCCTCTGCTGACGGGCGATCCGGAGACGGTCAAGCGCGCCCGCGTCTCGGTGGCCGGCCGGGTCATCCGCGAGTGTGATGCCCCCGACCTCCCCCTGATCGACTACGTGGTCGATTGGCCCGGTGAGGTGCCGGAGTCCGCGCGTCTGTGGCGCCCGGTGGTGCGGCTCCCCCAGGAATAGCGATGTCGCGATACGTCGATCTGTTCGTGTACGGGACGTTGAAACAGGGCTTCGCCAACCACCGCGCGTTCTGCTCCAGCGCCCTCCGGGTTCGCGCCGCGACCATTGCCGGGTCGCTCTACGGCCTACCCGTGGGATATCCCGCCGTACAGATCCCCGCCGACAGCATTCTGCTAAATGCCGGGCAGGACCCGGCCCGTGACGCGGGGCGTCAGCGCCGCTTCCGGGGGCTCGCGCCATCAGCCCCGGATGCGGCGCAGGAGCTTGTGCACGGCGAGTGGATTCGCCTGCCCGATCCGCCGCGGGCCCTGCCGCGCGTCGACGCCCTGGAGGGTGTGCGCCCGGACGGCCGCGGGGAGTATCGCCGGGCCCTGGTGCCCGCCTGGACCGAGGATGGTCCCACGGCCCTCTGGGTCTACTGGATGCCGCGTCTGCCACCCGGTGCGCGCCATCTGGCGGACGGCATCTGGCCGGCGCGGTCCTGAACCGCATGGTTCAGCGGTGGTGATCCTGTAGCGCCCGCTCCACGATCCGCTGCGCTCATCGCATCCTGCGTGTTGTCCTTTGTGGCCTTCGTGCTGGACTAACCGGCGGAGGACAGGAGTTCGCGGGCGTGGGTGCGGGTGGTCTCGGTGAGCTGGGTGCCGCCGATCAGGCGGGCCAGGGCCTCGACGCGGCGCTCGTCGTCCAGCGGCTGGATGGCAGTGCGGGTGCCGTCCTTGCCGTGCGATTTCTGCACCTCCAGCTGCTGGTGGGCCTGGGCGGCGACCTGGGCCAGATGGGTCACGCACAGGACCTGATGGCGCTCGCCCAGGGTGCGCAGCTTGCGCCCGACGACCTCGGCGACCGCGCCGCTGATGCCGCTGTCGACCTCGTCGAAGATCAGCGTGGGTACGGTCTGCTGCTGGCTGGCCAGCACCTGTAGCGCGAGCCCGATACGCGAGAGCTCGCCGCCGGAGGCGACCTTCGCCATCGGCTGGGGGGCGGCGCCGGGGTTCGCGGCGACGCGGAACTCGATGTGATCCACACCGTGCGCCTGTGGCTTGTCGGCGGGCTCGATGGCGATCTCGAAGTGGCCGCCGGCCATGCCCAGCTCCTGCATGGTGTCGGTGACCGCCTGGCCGATGCGTTTGGCGGTCTGCTGGCGGGCCTTGCTCAGCGCCTTGGCAGCCGAGTCGAAGGCGGTACGGGTCTCCTGTTCGCGCGCCTCCAGGGCCTCGAGGGTCTGGTCGCCGTTCTCCAGGGCGTCCCGCTCGGTCTGCAGTTCGTCGTGCAGGCCCGGGAGGGCCTCGGGATCGACCCGGTGCTTGCGCGCCAGGCGCAGGTACTCGCCGACGCGCTGGTCCAGCTCGGCCAGGCGTTCCGGGTCCAGTTCGATGCCGTCGGCCAGCCGACGCAGGGTGTCGCCGGCCTCAGTGATCTGGATGCGCGCGGACTCCAGCAGCTCCAGCGTCGGGTTCACCCGTTCGTCGTGCTGCGCGGCGTCCTGCAGCGCGTGCAGCACATGGCCGATCTGGGCATCGACGCCGGCGTCGTCCTCGATCTGCTGGCTGGCGGTCTGCAGCGCGCTCAGCACCTCGGTGCCGTGGGCGAGCTGGTTCTGCTCGGCCAGCAGTTGCGGGTATTCGTCCTGGACCGGGGCCAGTTCGGCCAGCTCGGTGGTCTGGAAACGCAGCAGGTCGAGGCGGTCGGAGGTGTCGGCCTGGCTCTCGCGGGCCTGCTCCAGCGCGCGGGCGGCCTCGCGCCAGGCCGTGTGGGCCTCGCGCACGTGGGAGACCCGGTCGCCTTCGAGGAAGCCGTCCAGCCAGAGGCGCTGGGTGTCGCGCTGCAATAGCTGCTGATGGGCGTGCTGGCCGTGGATGTCCACCAGCCACTCGCCCAATGTGCGCAGCTGGCCGACCGCGACCGGGCGGCCGTTGATCCAGGCGCGGCTCTTGCCCTGGCGGGTCAGGACCCGGCGCAGCAGCACCGCGTCGTCGTCGGGGTCCGCCAGATCCTGCTCGGCCAGCCATGCGCCGGCCGGGCCCTGCCCGGGCAGGGCGAACTCCGCGGACAGGTCGGCCTGTTCGGCCCCCTCGCGCACCATGCCGGCGTCGGCGCGGTCGCCCAGCAGCTGGCCGATCACGTCGATCAGGATGGACTTGCCTGCCCCGGTCTCGCCGGTCAGGGCGCTCAGGCCCGTGTCCAGCTCCAGTTCCAGCTGGTCGATGATGGCGAAGTCGCGGATGCTGATCAGTCGCAGCATGGGATCAGGGCTGCTCGCCCCAGCGCAGCTTGGTTCGCAGCACGCGCAGGAAGTGATGTTCGCGGGGATGGATCAGGGTCAGGGCCTGTTCGCGACGGTGGATGCGCAGCAGGTCGCCCGGGGCGAAGTCCACGTTCTCCTGGCCATCCAGCGCGACCTGGGCCGGGGAACGGCTGCCACTGGACAGGCGGATCTCCACCGTGGAGCGGCCGCTGACCACCAGCGGGCGGTGGTTCAGGCTGTGCGGGCACACCGGGACCATGACCATCGCGTCCAGCTGCGGGGTCAGGATCGGCCCGCCGGCGGACAGGGCGTAGGCGGTGGAACCCGTGGGCGTGGCCACCACCAGGCCATCGGCGCGCAGCCGGCCGACGTCCATGCCGTCGATCGCGGTGTCGAACTCGATGATGCGCACCACGCTCAGTACATGGACCACGACGTCGTTCAGCGCGATCCCGTGGTGGATGGTGACCCCGTCGCGGATCAGCTCGGCCTCCAGCATCGCCCGCGGCTCGCGCTCGAAGGCCCCGTCCAGGACCTCGCCCAGTTCCTCCGGGGCGGTGTCCGGGGAGACATCCACGAGAAATCCCAGGCGACCCAGGTTGATCCCCAGCAGCGGCGTGTCGGCATCGGCGACCTTGCGGGCGGTGGCCAGCAGGGTTCCGTCGCCGCCGATGACGATCAGCAGATCGACCGCGCTGGCCAGCTCCTCCAGCGGCAGGAGCCCGACCCGCTCCGGACGCTCGAAGCCGTCGATCTCCTGTTCCATGAAGACCTGGCGGCCGCGCTCCTGCAGCAGACCGACCAGCGTGGCGACCAGCGGTGCGGTGCGCGAATCGCTGGTCTTGCCGACCAGCCCGACCTTGTTGAAGTCTGGCATCATGCCGGCATTATCCGGAAAAGGGACCGCGACTGCACCCGGGGTTTCTTGACCGGATTCCGGCACCATCCAAGACTGGTACCTTCTGGCACTCGACCGAGTGGAGCGCTGACGACCCATGGAAAACGCTTTCATCAATCTGGACGCCAGGGCCCGTACCCTGTTGCGGACCCTGATCGAGAGCTACATCCGGGACGGCCAGCCCGTCGGCTCGCGTACCCTGGCCCGCACCTCCGGGCTCAGCGTGAGTGCGGCCACCGTGCGCAACGTGATGGCGGATCTCGAGGACATGGGCCTGATCCATGCGCCGCATACCTCGGCCGGGCGCATCCCGACGCCGGCCGGCTACCGGCTGTTCGTCGACAGCCTGCTGGAGGTGCGCAACCCCTCACCGGAGGAGGTGCGCGCGATCCAGTCCGGCTTTGATCCGAACGCCAGTACCCAGGATCTGATGGACACCACCAGCAACCTGTTGTCGCAGGTCACGCGTATGGCCGGGATGGTGCGCCTGCCACGGCATCGCAACGTGGCGCTGAGCCAGATCGAGTTCCTGCGCCTGGGCGAGGGGCGCATCCTGGCGATCCTGGTCATCGACGGCAAGGAGGTGCAGAACCGCGTGCTGGAGCTGGAGCGCGACTTCGGCCAGGACGAACTGCAGCGCATGGCGAACTATCTGAACGCCCATCTGGCGGGCAAGAGCCTGCACGCCGTGCGGGCCGAGCTGCTGCGCGAGATGCGCGACGTGCGCGACGACCTGGACGCGATGATGCTGGCGGCGATCGATCTGGGCGAGAAGGCGGTCGGTGACGAGGACCCGGACGACGTGGTCGTGGCCGGCCAGACTCACCTGCTCGGCTACGAGGAGCTGGCGGACATGGAGCGCCTGCGGCAGCTGCTCGAGGCCTTCAACGAAAAGCAGGAGATCCTCGGGATTCTCGACCAGTGCATTCGCAGCGACCGCGTGCAGATCTTCATCGGCCGCGAGTCCGGACTGGACTGGTTCGAGAACTGCTCGGTGGTGACTGCGCCCTACAGTGTGGATGGCGAGGTGGTCGGCGTGCTGGGGGTCATCGGACCCACGCGCATGTCCTACGACCGGGTGATCCCGATCGTGGACGTGACCGCGCGTCTGCTCGGCTCGGCCCTGGGCGATCAGCCGCCGGGCGACCCGAAGTAGCGGGTCGCCCTTGAAACCCGAACGGATGCCCCCACAGTCCCCGTAGTCAACCCGAATACCCCGCCTGCCGGCTGGCGACCCGGCGGGCGGTTCCACTTTTCATTGATTCGCGAGGCCAGCATGTCGGAACAGCGGGAACCCCAGGAACAACCGGAAGAGCTCGAGACCGGGAACGAGGCGGCCCCCGAGGCCGATGGCGACCACCCCGGCGAGGGCGATACCGAGGCACGGCTGCAGGAGCTCGAGGCCCTGGCCGAGGAACGGCGTGACCAGGCCCTGCGCACGCAGGCGGAACTGGAGAACCAGCGCCGGCGCTTCGAGCGCGAGCTGGAGAACGCGCACAAATACGCGATGGAAAAGTTCGCCTCCGAGATGCTGGAGGTCGGCGACTCGCTGGAGATGGGGCTGAAGGCGGCCCGCGAGACCCAGGATGTCGAGCGCATCATCGAGGGGGCCGAGCTGACCCTGAAGAACCTGACCAAGGTCTTCGACAAGTTCGGCATCCAGGCCGAGGACCCGACCGGCCAGCGCTTCGACCCGGAGCGCCATCAGGCGATGTCCATGCAGGAAGACCCGGAGTACCCGCCGAACACGGTGGTGGCGACCATGCAGAAGGGCTACATGCTGCAGGACCGCGTACTGCGCCCGGCCATGGTGGTGGTCTCCAAGGCACCGACCTCGCCGAACATCGACGAAAGCGCCTGACCCGGCTACCCGGGCGGATCAGGGGGCGGCTCGGATATCGCCCCTTGAAAACCCGGCCCGGGCCCCCAGATTCCCGTACAAGTTGGCAGAGAACGACGCTCTGCAGCGCCACTTTTTCGCATCAGGAGATTTCAATCATGGGCAAGATCATCGGTATCGACCTCGGGACCACCAACTCCTGCGTCGCCGTGATGGAAGGCGACCAGGCCAAGGTCATCGAGAACGCGGAAGGCACCCGCACCACCCCGTCCATCGTCGCGTTCAGTGACGACGGCGAGGTGCTGGTCGGCCAGTCCGCCAAGCGCCAGGCGGTCACGAATCCGCAGAACACTGTGTTCGCGGCCAAGCGACTGATCGGCCGCAAGTTTGACGAAGGCGAGGTCCAGAAGGACATCAAGCTGGTCTCCTACAGCATCGTGAAGGCCGACAACGGCGACGCGTGGATCGAGGTGCAGGGCAAGAAGATGGCCCCGCCGGAGATCTCCGCGCGCGTGCTGCAGAAGATGAAGAAGACCGCCGAGGACTACCTCGGGGAGGAGGTCACCGAAGCGGTGATCACCGTCCCGGCCTACTTCAACGACTCCCAGCGTCAGGCGACCAAGGACGCCGGCAAGATCGCCGGGCTCGAGGTCAAGCGCATCATCAACGAGCCGACCGCGGCCGCGCTGGCCTACGGCATGGACAAGCAGCGCGGGGATCGCAAGATCGCCGTGTATGACCTGGGTGGCGGTACCTTCGACGTCTCGATCATCGAGATCGCCGAGGTGGACGGCGAGCACCAGTTCGAGGTGCTGGCGACCAACGGCGACACCTTCCTGGGTGGCGAGGACTTCGACAATCGCCTGATCGACTACCTGGTCGACGAGTTCAAGAAGGACCAGGGCATCGACATAAAGGGCGATCCGCTGGCGATGCAGCGCGTGAAGGAGGCCGCCGAGAAGGCCAAGATCGAGCTGTCCTCCAGCCAGCAGACCGAGGTCAACCTGCCGTACATCACGGCCGACAACACCGGGCCGAAGCACCTGGCGCTGAAGATCACCCGGGCCAAGCTGGAGAGCCTGGTCGAGGACCTGGTCAAGCGCTCCATCGAGCCGTGCAAGGTCGCGCTGAAGGACGCCGGCCTGTCCGCCTCCGAGGTGGACGACGTGATTCTCGTCGGCGGCCAGACCCGCATGCCCAAGGTGCAGGAAGCGGTGCAGGAGTTCTTCGGCAAGGAGCCGCGCAAGGACGTGAACCCGGACGAGGCCGTTGCGGTCGGCGCCGCGGTGCAGGCCGGCGTGCTGGGCGGCGACGTCAAGGACGTGCTGTTGCTGGACGTGACCCCGCTGTCGCTCGGGATCGAGACGATGGGCGGCGTGATGACCAAGCTGATCGAGAAGAACACCACGATCCCGACCAGGGCCAACCAGGTGTTCTCCACCGCCGAGGACAACCAGACCGCGGTGACCGTGCATGTGCTGCAGGGCGAGCGCGAGATGGCCAGCGCCAACAAGTCGCTGGGCCGCTTCGACCTGCAGGACATCCCGGCCGCGCCGCGCGGTGTGCCGCAGATCGAGGTCACTTTCGACATCGACTCCAACGGCATCCTGAACGTGTCCGCCAAGGACAAGGCCACCGGCAAGGAGAACAAGATCGTGATCAAGGCCTCCTCCGGTCTGTCCGACGAGGAAGTCGAACAGATGGTCAAGGACGCCGAGGCGCATGCCGAGGAAGACAAGAAGTTCCAGCAGCTGGTCCAGGCACGCAACCAGGCCGATGCCCTGGTGCACTCCGCCGAGAAGTCGCTGAAGGATCTGGGCGACCAGGTCTCCGACGACGAGCGCTCCGCGATCGAGTCGGCGGTGGCCGAGGTCAAGACCGCGATGGAAGGCGAGGACGCCGACGCCATCGAACAGGCCACGCAGAAGCTGGCCGAGGCCTCCGGCAAGCTGGCCGAGAAGGCCTATGCCCAGAACGCGGACGCCGCGGGCGAGGCCGGTGCCGAGCAGGCCGACAGCGGCCAGCAGGGCGACGATGTCGTGGACGCCGAGTTCGAGGAAGTCGACGACGACCAGAAGAAGCAGGGCTGATGCCCGTCCGGCGGCGCCTTGGCGCCGCCAGACTTCGACCACACGCCACGCCCGGGGTACACGGTACCTCCGGGCGTTTGCGTGAAGGCACTCCGCGTTCGCGCGAACGATCTACCTGGAAATGACCATGTCACAACGCGACTATTACGAGGTGCTGGGCGTCGCCAAGGACGCCTCGGCCGCCGATATCAAGAAGGCCTTTCGCCGCCTGGCAATGAAGTACCACCCCGACCGCAACCCGGGGGACGAGGAGGCCGAGGCCAAGTTCAAGGAGGCGCGTGCCGCCTACGACGTCCTCAGCGACGATCAGAAGCGGGCGGCCTACGATCGCTATGGCCATGCCGGCGTGGACGGTTCGGCCGGCGGCTTCGGCGGCGGGGCCGGGGCCTCCAACTTCAGCGACATCTTCGAGGATATCTTTGGTGATATCTTCGGGGGTGGTGGAGGCGGCCGCGGTCAGCGCGCCTACCGGGGTTCCGACCTGCAGTACAACCTGGACCTGACGCTCGAAGAAGCCGTGTTCGGCACCGAGGTCAAGATCCGTATCCCGACCACCGTCTCCTGCGAGGCCTGCGACGGCTCCGGCGCCGAACCGGGGACCTCGCCGGAGACCTGCCCGACCTGCAACGGGGTCGGGCAGGTACGCATCCAGCAGGGCTTCTTCTCGGTGCAGCAGACCTGCCCGCGCTGCGAGGGCTCCGGCAAGATCGTCTCCAGCCCCTGCAAGTCCTGCCACGGCAAGGGTCGGGTGCAGGAGCAGAACACCCTGGACGTGAAGATCCCGGCCGGTGTGGACTCGGGCGACCGCATCCGTCTGGCCGGCCAGGGCGAGGCCGGCATGAATGGTGGCCCGCCGGGTGATCTCTACGTGCAGGTGCGGGTCAAGCCGCACAAGCTGTTCCGGCGCGAGGGCTCGGACCTGCACTGCGAGGTGCCGGTGTCGTTCGCGACCGCCGCCCTTGGCGGCGAGCTGGAGGTCCCGTCGCTGGACGGCCGGGTCAAGCTGAAGGTCCCCGCGGAGACGCAGACCGGCAAGCAGTTCCGGGTCAGCGGCAAGGGCGTGAAGTCGGTGCACGGCGGTGCCGTCGGCGACCTGATCTGCCGCGTGGTGGTGGAGACGCCGATCAACCTGACCAAGGAGCAGAAGCAGCTCCTGCGCCAGTTCGAGGAATCCACCCAGGCCGGTGGGACCAAGCACAGTCCGCAGGCGCAGTCCTGGGTGGACGGGGTGAAGGGCTTCTTCGAGGACCTGAACTTCTGGTCCAAGTAACCCGGCCATAGTCGTGCCGGGGACCACTCGTGTTTATTGCACCACAGAGTGCACAGAGGCCACGGAGAAAAAACGGGCAAGGGCGCAAGGGCGATTTACAGGAAGTTTGGAAGACAGACAGATTTTTTGGGTGAAGGGATGGACCGTTGACCGCCGCGTGGCACGGCACCGATAGTGCCCACGCAACCGCCCACATCATCCCTCTTCCGATCTTCCCGTCTTCCTGTAGACCGCTTTTCTCCGTGTTCTCTGTGCGCTCTGTGGTGAAAAATGGAGTGAGGGCGCGCGGGGCTCAGGTCGAGGCGAAGTCGAAGGTGGGGGCCGGCATCGGCGCCTGCAGGAAGTAGCCCTGCACGAGGTTGACGTTCAGGCTGTAGAGCACGGCGAGCACACTGGCGTCCTCGACATACGGCACGATCACCTGCTTGCCCTTGGCGTGCGCGGCCTCGGTATGCTCGCGGATCAGCTGCTGGTTTTCCTCGCTCTCGGCCAGGTTCTTCACGTAGGACGGGTCCAGCTTGATGTGGTCCGCCTCCAGGTGCTGCAGCAGCTGGAACGGGTTCAGGCCGTTGCCGAAGTCGTCGATGCACAGGTGGCCGTGCATCTCCTGCAGGCCCCGGGCCACGTGGATCGCCGGCTTCAGGTGGGTTACCACGGTGGGTTCCTTCAGCTCCACCACCACGTTGTCGGCGGGGATGCGCAGGGCGTGCAGGTCGTCGTGCAGCCAGCTGACCACCGAGGGATCGCCGAGCGAGCCATTGGTCAGCTTGAGGAAGAACTGGGTACCGGGGTCCTTCTTCAGCTGTTCCGCGAGGACGCCCAGGGCGGTCTTCAGGATCCAGCGGTCGATGGGCTGGGCCATCTCCGTGCGCTCGGCGCTGGGCAGGAAGGCCTCCGGTTCGTGGATATGACCCTCGGCATCGCGCAGCCGCACGAACACCGAATAGCGCGCCCGGTCGGCCCCGTGCAGGTTCACGATCGGTTGGTACAGCAGCTCCAGACGGTCGTGATCGAGGGCGTCCTGGATGCGTAGCCGCCATTGCTGGTCGGCCTGTGCCTGGGTCATCTCGCCCTCGGCCGGGCGGAAGAAGCAGTGGGTCCCGCCGCCGGCTTCCACCGCTTCCTGCAGTGCGCGGTCGGCCTGCGACAGTAGCTCCTCGGTATCCACCGCAGTCTCGTCGGCGATCACGATGCCGGCGGACAGGGTGCAGTTGGTGGAGGCGTTGCCGAGCTCGAACACGCGCCCGGTGACCGCCTTCATCAGACCGTGGACGCGGCTCTCCACCTCGTTGCGGCGGGTATCCGGCACCAGGATGCCGAAGTGCTCGGCCTCCAGGCGCGCGGTGATGGCCGGCTCGGGGAACTGGTCCTCGATCAGCTTGCCGATGTCGGCCAGCAGCAGGTCGCTGGCGGACATACCGACGTTGGCGCGAATCTCCGCGAAGCGGTCCACCGCCAGCGTGATCAGGGCGAAGGGCTTCTCCGACTGCGCGGCCTGGCCCTGCGCGGTCTCGATCATGCCGGTGAAGTGCTGGCGGTTGTAGAGGCCGGTGACCAGATCGCGCTGCGACAGGTAATCGATCTTCTCCGCCAGTTCCGGGTCCTCCTGGGCCGAATCCAGCAGGACCTGAGTGCAGGCCTCGCCCTCGACGCTGGCGGTGGAGAGGCGCAGGTTGGCCTCGAACGGAGTGCCGTCGAAGGCCTGCAGCTGGAAGGCCTGATGGGTCTGTTCGCCCTCCTCGCCGTTCTGGAAGCGTCGCAGCAGGCCCTTCAGTTCGTCGCGGCTCTCCGGCGCGACCAGATCCATCAGCGGCAGGCCGTCAACGTCCTCCGGGTCGCCGATGCCGAAGCGTTCGCGCCAGGAGGCGTTGGCGTAGATGTGCATGCCCTCGTGGACGTAGGCGATGGCGTCGCGCGAGTTGTCCAGCAACAGCTGGCAGCGGCGCTCGGACTCCTGCAGCGACGCGTCCATGCGACCCAGTCGCTGGCGCAGCTGGAACTGTTCGGCGGCGCGAATGGTGAGGAGGCTGGCCAGTTCGTGCAGTTCGTGATCCACCACCGCGTACGCACCGGCCTCGTAGTCATCCACGCGTTCCGCTTCCGGGCGTTCGGTCAGGATCACGACCGGGATCCGCCGGCCGGAGGCATGCTGGGCCTCGTCCACGTGCTCGCGGGCCAGGCTCAGGCCGGGTTCGATCAGTACGATCACGTCGAAGCGCCGGTTCTCCAGCGCCTCGGCGAGGGCGTCGGTGGTCGAAACCTGCTCCGGGCGGATCGCACTGCCGCGGGTTCGGATGCTGCTGATGACCTCTTCCGCCCGGTTCGGATTACTGGTAACGAAGAGGGTACGAATGGTCTCGTTCATGGGGCCTGGTCGTCGCGGTTGCGGGTGGTGAGGGACAGTCCGTTGTCATTCGCGAGGCCGGGGTCCGCCTCCGTGCCGGGGGATTCCGCGGTCGGGCTGCCGACCTCGAGCGCAGTCATGCGGCAGCCCACCTCGGTGAACAGGGTAGTCCCCGTGCGCTCGCTGTCCAGTTCCAGAACGCGGGCGCGGTCGTTCAGCCAGCAGACCACCCGTTTTTCGTGGTCGAAGACCTGGGCCGGCAGGAACAGGGCGGCCCCGTCGGCATCCGTTCGTTGTGGCGCAAACAGGCCCGGCTGCGGGACCCCGGCGGCGACCCCGTTGCGAAAATCCTGGATCTGCATGGGGAGGCAGCGATTGGCAAGAAACTCCACGCCGATGCTGATGCGTTCGCCGACCTGATCGTCGAAGCGAATCCAGCGCAGCACCCCGACCGTCCAGCGGTGGCCGTCCACGGCGCGCAGCCCGACCAGGTCGCCAATCAACAAGGGCTGCTGTGGTGCGTCCAGGCACAGGCGGACGCCCCCGGCGCCGATGTCGTCCACCTGCCAGTGTTCCGGCGGATGGCGCTTGGTGATGGGCCCTGTCGGTTCGTCGTGGCCGGCGATCTCGAGGCCGCGCCCGACGTCTTCCCAGGCGGTCGCGGCGGGGCCGGGGGTGTCGTCCGCGAGCGGCCGGAGATCGCTGTCGCGACCGGCGGCGGGCGGGCTGTCGACCAGAGCGAGATCCGACCCCCGCAGTGCCGCGGGCGACATCTCGAAGACGCTGACGCCGCGATCACGCTGCTGCACGGACTTCAGGCCGGCCTCGCCGTTCTCGTCCGTGTCGAGTTCCCGGGCGCTGGCGTCACGGCGACGCTCCATCTCCGCCAGCAGAAAGTCATGGATGCGCTCCAGTCCCATGACGCAGACCTGCTGCAGGTCGCCCGCGCGCTCGCGACTGTGCCGCCGGGTGGGCAGGTGCGACCACAGGCGCAGGAGATGCTCGGCCAGGGCCTGTGCATTGCCGGTCTGCACCGGCTCGAGGTTTTCCGGGGCGTCGCGCAGTGCGGCCAGGGCCGGGCCCAGCTCCACGAAGCAGGCCAGGTCGCCGGCGGGCTGGTCGCGCAGGACCAGTCCCGGCGCATGGTCGCGCTCGAGCTCGCAGCGCAGCACCGGCAGGTCGGGATGCGGGTCCGGGTCGGGAGCGGCGGTGCAGGTCAGCGCGATCGCGTTGATCCAGCGAACCAGCAAGTCCATCTCGCC
Organism: Thioalkalivibrio sp. ALE22; assembly: GCF_000381445.1. NCBI lineage: Bacteria > Pseudomonadati > Pseudomonadota > Gammaproteobacteria > Chromatiales > Ectothiorhodospiraceae > Thioalkalivibrio > Thioalkalivibrio sp. ALE22. The sequence goes on along the minus strand of NZ_KB906511.1, from coordinate 8,007 downwards.
CATCTTCAGGGCGTTCGGGTCGGTGCTCCCCAGCACCATGAGGCGCGCGCTCATGGCCTCGATACGATCCGTATGCAGCGGCCCGAAGCGCTGGTCGGTGGCGGGGCCGTGGTCGGCGATGTGCTGGGCCCGTGCCAGGCGCAGCAGGTCGTAGAGTTGCTGCCAGTGACCGGAGGGCAGGTTCTGATACAGCCGCCAGTGGTGCACGGCGAGCGCGCCCAGCAGCGCGACGGCGGCCTGCAGGGGCGCGGTCAGGCGTTCCGCATGCCGGGTGTCGTCGGCGTCGATGCGCTCCCGGACCACCAGCAGTTCGGCCCTGAGCAGAGCGCGCAGGGCGCTCCCGAGGACCTCGGCACGATCGCGGCTGCGGCGCCCCAGTGGCAGGGGGCGCTGGCGCAGCAGGCGCTCCAGCACGGGGAACAGGGGCAGGAGGTGGTCCTCCAGTATGCGCAGCAGGCTGGCGCGGACCCCGGGCCGCAGCGCGATCTGGTTGAGCCCTTCGAGGGCCTTGCCGAGTTGCTGCATGCCGAGCTCGGGCTCGCTGCCGGGCAGTTCCGCGCACCAGGCCCGCAGAGCCTGCGGCGTCCGGTGCGGGAAGCTGGCAGGGCCGGCCGGTTGGGCGGGCAGCTCGGGCAGGGCGTGCAGCATGGGCGTGTCCAGTGGTCGCTGGGCCGGTTGCGTGGGACTCTCCGGAGGGCGCGTTCACGCCCCGGGTCTGGCGCTACTGTAGCAGCAAACCGTGTTTTTGGTGTGGGAGGCGTCGGCCTTTGCTCCCGCCCGGCCTACGGGGCTTGCAGGGTCTTCCCGGATGCACCCGGGATCTCGCGCGCCAGGCGTGGAACCAGGTAGCCTGGCAGCCGCGCATGGAGGGCCCGGTGGAGTTCTTGTGCGCGGCGATCCGAAACCTCGAAATGGGCCGTGCCGCGGGTGCGGTCGAGCTGGTGCAGGTAGTAGGGCAGGACGCCCAGGCGGAAGCCGGCCTCCTGCAGTTCGCTCAGGGTCTCGGCATCGTCGTTGATCCCGGCCAGCAGGACCGCCTGGTTGAGCAGCATAACGCCGGCGGCGCGCAGGCGGACGAGTGCCGCGTCGGCCGGGGCGGCGAATTCGCGCGGGTGGTTCGCGTGCAGCACCAGGATGTGCTGCAGCCGCCCCTGACCGAGCCAATCCAGCAGGCGGTCGTCGACCCGCTCCGGCAGGACGACCGGCAGGCGCGAGTGGATGCGCAGGCGTTCCAGGTGCGGGATGGCGTCCAGCCGCTGGGCCAGTCGGGCCAGGCGGGTATCGGAGAGGCTCAGCGGATCGCCGCCGCTGAGGATGACCTCGCGGATGTCCGGATGCGCCGCGATGTACTCCAGCGCGGGCGCCCAGTCATCCCGGGCCGGATTGTGCTCGGAATAGTCGAATTCGCGGCGAAAGCAGTACCGGCAGTGGATGGCGCAGGCCCCGGTGGTCAGCAGCAGCACGCGGCCGTGGTACTTGTGCACCACGCCGGGTGCGGCCAGGGCGTCGTGATCGCCGACCGGGTCGCTGACGAAGCCCGGGGCCTCCAGGGCCTCGCGGGCATCCGGGAGGGCCTGCAGCAGCAGCGGGTCGCGCGGGTCCCCCGGGCGCACGCGCGCCAGGTAGCTCTCCGGGATGCGGGTGCGAAACAGTCGGTGCCCGGTCTGCATGCCCGGCAGGTCGTCGAGCGGCAACCCGAGGCGTGCGGCCAGGGCCTCGGGATCGGCGACCGAGCGCGCCAGCGCCTGCTGCCAGGCCGGCGTGGCAGGCGGCGCGGGTGGCTGGGTTCCGCGCGGCTCGCGCGTTATCATGACGGGCTTTGTGGGCATGAATCGTTTCCGGACGGGGCGGTATGCCCGCGCCACGCATCATCGAGGAACAGCACGCAATGGCAACCTACAGTACCAACGAATTCAAGGCCGGTCTCAAGCTACTGCTGGACGGCGATCCGCAGGCCATCGTGGAAAACGAGTTCGTCAAGCCGGGCAAGGGCCAGGCCTTCAACCGGGTCAAGCTGCGCAATCTGCGTACGGGCCGGGTGCTGGAGAAGACCTTCAAGTCCGGCGAGTCGGTGGAGGCGGCCGACGTGATGGACACCGAGATGCAGTATCTCTACAACGATGGCGAGTTCTGGCACTTCATGGTGCCGGACACCTTCGAGCAGTATGCCGTGAGCGAGGCCGCGCTGGGCGATTCCGGGCAGTGGCTGAAGGAGCAGGATATCTGCACCGTGACCCTGTGGAACGGCGAGCCGCTGTCGGTGGTGTCGCCGGCCTTCACCGAGCTGAAGATTACCCAGTGCGATCCGGGCGTGCGCGGCGATACCGCTCAGGGCGGTACCAAGCCGGCGACCCTGGAGACCGGTGCGGTGGTCAAGGTCCCGCTGTTCGTCGAGGAAGGCGAGACGGTGCGGGTGGATACCCGCAACGGCGAATACGTCTCGCGCGTCTGATCCCGATCCTGCCGGCCTCCACGAGATGAGCGACTGGCGGCCGGGTGCGGCGCCGGCCCGGATGGCGCGTGCGCGCCTGCTGGCCGGGCTGCGGGCGTTCTTCGCGGCGCGCGGGGTGCTCGAGGTCGAGACCCCGGTCCTCGGCCGGGGCGCACCCCAGGACCCGATGCTGGAGAGCTGGGAGGCGCGATCCCTCGGTGGCGAGCGGGGCTTCCTGCAGACCTCGCCCGAATACCCGATGAAGCGCCTGCTGGCGGATGGCGCCCCGGACATCTATCAGATCGCCCGGGTCTTCCGCGCGGGTGAGTCGGGACTACGCCATAACCCTGAATTCACCCTGCTGGAGTGGTATCGCCACGGGCTGGACCACCGGGCGCTGGCGCGCGAGGTGGTTGCGCTGATCGCGGACCAGGCGGGGCTGTCCCCCGAATGGCGCGCGCCGCGGGGTTGCGAGGAGGTCGCCTACGCGGACCTGTTTCAGACCACTCTGGGGGTGGATCCGCTCGCGGCGGATGCCGCGGGGCTGGAGCGGGTCGCGGCGGCGCACGGGCTCACGGTGGGCGGAGAACTGGACCGGGACGGCTGGCTGGACGCCCTGATCAGTCTGGTGATTGCCCCCGGCTTCCCGCCGGACCGGCTGACCATCCTTCATGACTATCCCGAGAGTCAGGCTGTGCTCGCGCGCCCCTGTGCCGAACGCCCGGGCTATGCCGCCCGTTTCGAGCTCTACTGGGGGGATCTGGAGCTGGCCAACGGCTACCACGAACTGACCGACCCGGAGGTCTTCCGTCAGCGCCGCGCCCGGGACATCGCCCTGCGCCGTGCCCGGGGCCAGCCGCTTCCACCTGTGGATCGCCATCTGGAGGCGGCACTGGAATCCGGACTGCCGGACTGCGCGGGCGTGGCCCTGGGCGTGGACCGATTGCTGATGCAGTTGCTGGGCGTCTCCAGGATCGACCAGGTGGTCGATTTTCCCTGGTCCAGGGCGTGACGTCGTCCGTCCGGAGGGCTTGTCCCGGCGGGGGCGCCGGCACACTATAGGGGCTGTTGCCCCGCACGTTTGCAGGATGGTCGGACCCCTATGCCCCCTCGTCTTTTTCCGCGCCGCCCTGGCCCTGTTCCGGTTGGTTCCGGATGGGCCATTGCCCTGTGTCTGATACTGTCGCTGTGGCTTGCGCCGCTGGCGACAAAGGCGCAGTTCGAACACCTCCCGCAGCCGTTGCAGCGTGCGATCGAGAGCCAGCGCCTGCCGCCGGAGAACGTCGGGTTGTGGGTCCAGCGGATGTCCGATGGCGCGGTGCTCGCGCGACTCAACGTGGACCAGCCGTACAACCCGGCCTCGACCATCAAGCTGGCGACCTCGCTGGCGGCCCTCCACGAGCTGGGACCGGACTACACCTGGACCACCGAGGTCTGGGCGACGCGCCCGGTGCGCGACGGCGTGCTGCGGGGGGATCTGGTGATCCGGGGCACCGGCGATCCCGGGATGGTCAGCGAGGAGCACTGGCGCATGCTGGGCCAGTTGCGCCAGACCGGGCTGCAGCGCATCGACGGGAACGTGATCCTCGACGCCTCGCATTTCGAGCTGCCGCCCGGTGATCCGTCTGGCTTCAACGACCAGCCGCTGCGGGCCTACAACCAGCTGCCCTATGCCCTGCACGTGAATGCCAGCGCGCAGCGCTTTCGTGTGCGCCCGGAACGGCATGGAAGCGGGATCGACGTGACCGTGGACCCGCCGCTGCCGGGGCTGGAACTCGTGAATCGCCTGCAGCCGACGCGCGGAAGCTGCGGGGCCTGGCAGCGCGGGATCCGCTTTGACGCCGACCCGGAGGCGCAGCGCGTAACCCTGGCTGGCGAGTACCCGGTCAACTGTGGCGACTACGAACTGCTGCGCTCGGTCCTGGCGCCGGAGGCCAATCACGCCGAGATGTTCCGTCTGCACTGGTCGCAGTGGGGCGGCGAGTTAACCGGCGATATCCGCCCGGGCGTGCTACCGGTGCTGTATGACGAACCGATCCTGCGCCACACCTCGCGGCCGCTGGCGGATCTGATTCGGGTCTCCAACAAGTGGAGCTCCAATGTGATGACCCGCCATCTGCTGCTGACCCTGGGGGCGCGGCATTTCACGCCGCCGGCCACGCTGGAGAAGGGGCAGCAGGCCCTGCTGGAATCCCTGCGCGGGTTGGGGGTCGAAGTCGGTGGCATGGTGGTCGACAACGGTTCCGGACTCAGCCGCGATACCCGGATGACCGCGCGGCAGCTCGGCGGCATCCTGGAGGCGGGCTGGCAGCACCCGCACCGCCCGGAGTTCCAGTCCTCCCTGGCTCTGGCCGGCCTGGACGGGACCTTGCGCAACCGCTTCCGCAATGGCAGCCAGCGCGACCTGCGCGGGCAGATGCACCTGAAGACCGGGCATCTGAACGAGGTCTCCGCGGTGGCCGGCTATGTGCGGACGCGGGGTGGCGATGATCTGGCGGTGGTCGTGCTGGTCAACGATCCACGCGCCCACCGCGGCATGGGGCGCAACCTGCAGGACGCCGTCCTCGAGTGGGCCCACGACCTCTGACGGGTGCACCCCGTTTGTTCACCACGAAGCACACGAAGGCACGAAGAAAATCCAGAAAGCGCCAACAGGAAGACGCGAAGATCGGAAGATTCCTGAGACGATGCACAAGCCACGAGGATTGCGCACCCTCTCGCCCCCTTCTGACCTTCGCATCTTCCTGTAAATGCTCTTGCGGGTTTCTTCGTGCCTTCGTGTGCTTCGTGGTGAAAAGTGCCTTGCGAACTCAGGGGGACTCGGTCTGCCAGTTGGACAGGATCGGGGCGCGGGAGACGTCGACGTCCAGCGCCGTCAGCCAGCGCGCGACCATGCGGTTGGAGTTGTTGCGCAGGGTGTAGGCCTCCGGATGCTCGACGAAGGCCATGTCCCATTCCGGCGAGGTCTTGCGTTCGTCGTATCCCGCTTGCCAGATGCCTTCCAGCTCGTCGCGCAGGACCTCGACTCGTGCCCCCGGAACCGTCAGCAGGTAAAAGTCCGCCAGTGGTACCCGAAGTTGCCCCACCGTGGATGGCCCGAGCTCGTGGCCGGTCAGTACCTGGCGTCCGAGCGCGGCGCGGGTCGGTACGAGCAACCCGGAGATCCCCTGGAGCGGTCCGGTCCGGCGTTCGACATAGAAGACCCAGTCGCCGTAGGAGTAGCGCAGCCAGGCCCCCGGTTTCCCGGCTGGCAGGATCAGGCTGGAGTGTCGTCCATGGTCCAGCAGGGCCACGGTAACCGGGCCTTCCGGGTCGTCCGGTGGTTGCAGCGTCACGGCCGCGCAGCCCTGCAGCAGCCACAGACTGAGTACCGCAAGGAGCCAGGGCGGAAGACGGAAGCGGCGCCGTAGCGGGGCCGCGTTGTCGCTGCGACGGCGCATGTCGGGTCAGTGGCGTTCGAGCTTGCCCAGTTCCGACAGGATGGACAGCACCAGCGATTCGCCTTGCGAGCCCATGCCGCGACACAGCACGTCGGGGTCGCGCTCGCCGTCCACCAGGCGCTTGGTAATGCCGCCCAGGCGGGCCATGTCGCCCCCGGCGCGGCTCATCTGCTCGGCCATCTGGGACAGCCAGTGCAGCGACTGGGCATCGCCGCGGGCGGCTCCGTGGATCATCTGCGCCAGTCCCGGGGCCGCCTGGGCCGGGTCTCCGCTTTGCTCCGGGTCGGGCAGGGTGGAGGGGTCCTGCAGCCCGTTCAGGATGGCCGTCAGGATCACCGTGTCCTCGTCGTCCAGACCCTGCAGCAGGGAAGGGTCGCGCTCGCCGTCGAGTACCCGGCGAATGCGCTGGATCAGTTCGCCCCAGCCAGCCTCGTGGGCCTGGTTCAGGACCGGCTCCAGCTCGCGGCGGGTTTCCGGGTTCTGGGTGGCCTGGACCACCAGGTTGATCAGGCCGGCCTGGGCCTGGCGGATCTGTTGCGCGTGTTGTGGATCGATCATGCGGGTCTTCCGGGTTCCTGGCTGTGTGGCGAGGTTAGCATGCCCGGAAGTGCGTTCGACCGGGGCCTGCGGCACAATGGCCCCTCCATTTGCAGAGGATGTCGTGGTGGAAGAGCAGACAGCAGTGGGGCTGTGGGTGGCCCTCGGGATCCTGGCCATCGTGATCGCCGCCCTGGTGGGTTTCTGGGTGGGGCGCGTGACCAGTGACGAACGCAAGCTGATCCGCGAGCTGGAAGAGGAACTGGATCGGCGCATGCAGGAACTGACGCGCTACCGCAGCCAGGTCAACGACCACTTCGACCGCACGGCCACGTTGTTCGCGACCATGGCCGGGTCCTACCGCGACCTCTATCACCACCTGGCCCAGAGCGCCGAGGAGCTGGCGGACAAACCGACCCGCGACCGCCTCGAGGACCGCGCCGGCCAGCTGCTGTCGCACATGACACGCCGCGATTACGGGACCGGCCCGGGCGAGGCCGCCGGCGGCGCCAACGAATCGGACGCCCAGGACGACGAGCCCGCCGCCAAGGGTTCGGGGGAAGAGCCCCGCAAGCCGGACGACCGCCCGCGCCCCGACTGACCGCCGCCGCGGAACCAACCGGTTATCACTCCACGAAGCTGACGGAAAAAGGCGAAAAGCGCTAACAGGAAGGTACGAAGACCGGAAGATGGGTTGTGGCGTTGGGAAAATCCATGCGGATTATTCCCCCTGTATTCCTTCCGCTCTTCCAGTCTTCCTGTAGATGCCCTTTTTCGGCGATGGATCAGGGGGCGGAGATCTGGGCGCGGATCTGGTTGTCCAGGTTCTGGATCCAGTTGTTGTAGTTCGGGTGGATCGTGCCGTCTTCGTAGTTCAGGTTGGCGCTGTCCTTGTAGCGGATGCTGTATTCGCCCGCAGCGAACGGGATCTCCACCACGGCGACGTGGTCGCGCAGGCTGAGCCGGCCTTCCAGCAGCCCGGGCTCGGCCTCTTCCATGCGCCAGCCCAGCGAAGCCCCGGCGGTGCGGATCGCGCGTTCCATCTGCTCGGCGCTCGGACGGTCGCCGTCGACATTCGTGACCGTGGTATCGCTGATGTCCTGCACGGGAACCGTGCCGCGGCAGCCCGCCAGCGCGATCAGGGCGGCGAAGATGATCACCAGCAACGTCTTGGTATTCATAGTGTTTCCCTTAATGGATGCGCGGGGAGTGTAGACCTGCGGAAGCGTCGTTTCCAAGGGCACCGGGGCGTGCGTCTAGGGAGACGCTGATTGAATCGCACGTCCGCGCTCGAGTCGCTTTTGCGTGCGAACAAGGCGCGGTGACTGCCGTGCAGTCATTCTGCACAAGGGAGCCGCAACGCCGTTCCCGCGCAAAAGCGGCCGAGCCCCTGCTTTCAATGGCTTGTGGGGTTGGTGCCCCCTGTTCCCCGATCCTGCGTTGCGCCGCTTGCGGGTAGAACCACTACCCGCTGCACGACGCGCCTTGTCTCGGAAAACAGGGGGCACCAACGCGGACGTGCGATTCAATCAGCGTCTCCCTAACGGCGGATCACGCCCAGCGAACGCAGCAGCCCCAGCGGGCGCATTCCACGGCGCA
>NZ_KB906510.1:0-81654 GCF_000381445.1 Thioalkalivibrio sp. ALE22 | reverse complement strand
CCCACCACAAGCACATGAAGAGCACCAACATGCTCGAGCGGCTGAACGAGGAGATCCGGCGCCGGACCCGGGTGGTCCGGATCTTCCCCAACACCCACAGCTGTCTACGTCTGGTGCGGGCCCTGGCCGTCGAAATCCACGAAGGCTGGCTGGAGGACAACCGCTACCTGAACATGGATCTGCTCAAAGAACACAAGAAGATCTTGCTCCGGCAGGCCGAGGCCGCCTGAGCCATACGGACCAACCGAACATGGCCGACTCATTTCTGCACAACTTGACGCACACAACCCGCAGTCGAAATGCGAACAGCGCCGCGCGGACCTCGTCGCCGGGGAATATAGAGAGTAAGGGGGTGACGGCCGGCTCCGCCGCCCGCCCTCCGGCGTGCTGGCCCCGCAGGGCGCCAATGGTCGAACCATCGTTCTCATATCTCGGGTTCGAATCCCGGAAACCTCGGGGGCCAGACGTGCAAAAGGGGCCACTTGGGCCCCTTCACAGGATTTGGCGGAGAGTGAGGATTACGCCCGGCTGCGCCGGTCGCCCTTCGGGCCGCCTTCGCTGCGCTGCGGCGTTCCGGTGTCGCTGCGCGCCACCGGTCGAACCATCGTTCTCATATCTCGGGTTCGAATCCCGGAAATCTCGGGGGCCAGACGTGCGAAAGGGGCCACTTGGGCCCCTTTGCGGTATTTGGCGGAGAGTGAGGGATTCGAACCCTCGATGGGCTTTTGACCCATACTCCCTTAGCAGGGGAGCGCCTTCGACCGCTCGGCCAACTCTCCGGAAACGCGGCACAGGATACGTTCTTGGGCGGCCAAATGAAAGGCCCGCAGGCGGTGATCCGCCTCCGGGCCCTGACATTGCCTGCCGAGGGTTCAGTCGTCGCGTGCGCCTGCGGCCACACCCCCGGCCCCGGTACTACCACCGCCACCGGAGTTCTCCCCGCCGCCGTCACCGCCGGCGACGTTCGATTCGCGCTGGATGCGCTGAAAGATCTCCTCGCGATGGACCGCGACGTCCTGGGGCGCGTTGATGCCGATGCGGACCTGATTGCCCTTGACCCCCAGGACGGTGACGGACACATCCTCGCCGATCATGAGGGTCTCGCCCACACGTCGAGTCAAAATGAGCATGCTCTTCTCCGCAGTGCCTGTGTCGGACGGAGTCGGTCGTCCGGTAACCGTTTTACGGTCTGTCATCCTTAACCGTCCTCCTGTTGACCGGCTGGGTCGTGTTCGAGTTCAAATGCATCGTGCAATGCACGTACCGCAAGTTCGAGATACTTCTCATCCACCACCACGGAGATCTTGATTTCCGAGGTGGAGATCATCCGGATGTTGATGGTTTCGCGCGACAGGGCCTCGAACATCTTGCTGGCGATGCCGGCGTGCGAGCGCATGCCGACGCCCACCACGGAGATCTTGACGATGTGGGTGTCGCCGGCGACCTCGCGGGCGTTGAGGTCCCTGGCCGCCGCCTGCAGGATCTCGAGGGCCTTGTCGTAGTCGTTGCGATGAACCGTAAAGGTGAAGTCGGTGGTCTGATCCGCGCCCACGTTCTGCACGATCATGTCCACCTCGATATTGGCCTCCGCGATCGGGCCGAGGATGCGATGCGCGACCCCCGGCTGATCGGGGACGCCCTGAATCGTCAGCTGGGCCTCGTTCTGATTGAACGCGATACCCGCAACCAGCGCCTGTTCCACCTGCGCATCCTCCTCCGTGGTAATCAGGGTCCCCGGTCCTTCCTCGAACGAGGACAGCACTCGTAACGGGACGTTGTACTTGCCGGCGAATTCCACCGCCCGGATCTGCAGCACCTTGGAACCGAGGCTTGCCATCTCCAGCATCTCCTCGAAGGTGATGCTGTGCAACCGGCGGGCATTCGGGACCAGGCGCGGATCGGTGGTGTAGACGCCGTCGACATCCGTGTAGATGCGGCACTCGTCGGCCTTGAGCGCCGCGGCCAGCGCGACTGCGGTGGTATCCGAGCCCCCCCGGCCCAGGGTGGTGATCGCACCGTGTTCGTCCACGCCCTGGAAACCGGCCACGACCACCACGCGCCCGGCGTCCAGGTCGCCCCGCACGCGGGCATCGTCGATGCTGCGGATGCGCGCCTTGTTATGCGCGCTGTCGGTGCGGATGGTCACCTGCGCGCCGGTGTAGGAGCGCGCGTCGCAGCCGCGCGCCTCCAGCGCCATCGCCAGCAGCGCGATGGTGACCTGCTCGCCGGTGGACAGCAGCACGTCCAGCTCGCGGCCATCCGCCCGCGGGTTCAGCGCGTGGGCGAGCCCCAGCAGACGATCGGTCTCGCCGCTCATCGCGGAGACCACGATCACCAGCTGGTGCCCTTCCTCGCGCAGTTTCAGGGCGCGTTCCGCGACCGCCTGGATGCGTTCGGGCGAGCCCACCGAGGTGCCGCCAAATTTGAGTACCAGCAACGCCATTTGAAGATTCCGTTCCGTGCCCGGCCCTTGCGGCCGTCCGGACAGGGCGCACCCCATCCATTAGCGTTTACTTAAAAGGCCACCATTAGACAACAAAATATCCGTCGTTGCGAGGCCCCGTCAGGGGCCGCGGCAACCGCCGTCCGAAGCCACCGGAACCACCCGCCTTCCAGCGCCGGGGCCACCGCCTGGAGATCGCCACCGCGCTGCGCACCTCGCGATGACGGGCGTGCTAGTGACGGAAACCGTCAGGCCCGTTCGCGCACCCAGTCGGCGACCGAGGCCAGCGCCGCATCCAGTTTGTCCGGGCTCTGGCCACCGGCCATCGCCATGTCCGGGCGGCCGCCGCCCTTGCCGTCCACCTGCGCGGCGACATGACCGACCAGGTCGCCGGCCTTGAACTGGCCGGTCTCGGCCTTGGTGACGCCCGCCACCAGGCTGACCTTGCCCTCGCCGGTGGCGGTACCCAGAACCACGACCGCCTTGCCAAGTTTCTGCTTGAGCTGGTCGACCATGTCGCGCAGGGCCTTGGGCTCCACGCCTTCGACCTTCGCGGCCAGCACCTGCACGCCGCCGACCTCCTGCGCCTGCGAGGCCAGATCGCTGCCGGCCTGGCTGGCCAGCTTGCCCTTGAGCTGTTCGATCTGCTTTTCCAGTTCGCGCGAGCGCTCCTGCAACTGGGCGACCTTGTCGGCCGCCTCGCCACGCCCGGCGCGCAGGCGATCGGCAATCGCATCCAGATACCCCAGCTGCTGGTCGACCCAGCGCAGCGCCACCTCGCCGGCCACCGCCTCGATACGGCGAATACCGGCCGCCACCCCGCCCTCGGAGGTGATGCGGAACAGGCCGATATCGCCGGTACGATCCACATGCGTGCCGCCGCACAGCTCCACGGAGGTGCCGATCTTCAGCACCCGCACCTGATCGCCGTACTTCTCGCCGAACAGCGCGACCGCGCCGGACTCCATCGCCGACTCGATGTCCATCACGCGGGTATCGGTGGCCTCGTTGGCCAGGATCTCGGCGTTCACCTGGGCCTCAATGCCACGCAGCTGCTCGTCGGTCAGCGGCTCCATGTGGGTGAAGTCGAAGCGCAGGCGCTCCGGGTCCACCAGCGAACCCTTCTGCTGGACGTGGTCACCCAACTGGTCGCGCAGGGCCTTGTGCAGCAGGTGGGTCGCCGAGTGATGGCGACGGATGTTCTCGCGGCGCGGGCCTTCCACCGCGGCCTGTAGCGCCTGGCCGACCTCCAGCGTGCCGGCGCGGACCTGGCCGACATGGATGTACGCCGCGCCCTGCTTGCGGGTATCAGCGACCTGGAAGCGCACCCCGGAGCCACTGAGCGTGCCAACATCGCCCACCTGGCCGCCGGACTCGCCGTAGAACGGCGTGCGGTCCAGTACCACCAGGCCCTCGGCGCCGACCTCGAGTCGTTCGACCGGCTCGCCGTTCTGGTACAGCGCGACCACGCGACCCTCGTCGTCGACGGTCTCGTAGCCGGAGAATGTGGTCTCGAGATCGACCTGCGGCAGGCCGCCGTCGTCCATGGCGAAGTGGCTGGCGGCGCGGGCCCGGGCACGCTGATCGGCCATCGCGGACTCGAAGCCCGCCATATCCAGCTCCAGGCCGCGCTCGCGGGCGATATCGCCGGTCAGGTCCACCGGGAAGCCGTAGGTGTCATACAGCAGGAAGATGGTCTCGCCCGGGATCACCGTGCCCTCGAGATCGCGCAGGTCGTCCTCGAGGATCTTCATGCCCTTGTCGAGCGTCTCCAGGAACTTGCGCTCTTCCTTCTCCAGCACCTTCTCGACCTGCGCCTGCGCCTCGGCCAGCTCCGGGAAGGCCTCGCCCATCGCGCGCACCAGGTCACCGACCATCTGGTAGAGGAAGGCGTCCTGCGCGCCCACCTTGAAGCCATGGCGCGCGGCGCGACGGATGATGCGCCGCAGCACGTAGCCACGCCCCTCGTTCGACGGCAGCACGCCGTCGGTAATCAGGAAGGCGATGGAACGGATGTGGTCGGCAATCACGCGCAGCGAGGCGGAATCGCTTTCCTTCGCCCCGGTCACACGTGCGGCGGCCGCGATCAGGTCCTGGAACAGGTCGATCTCGTAATTGGAGTGCACGCCCTGCAGCACGGCAGCCAGGCGCTCCAGGCCCATGCCGGTATCCACCGACGGGCGTGGCAGCGGGTTCAGCGTGCCGTCCGCGTCGCGGTCGTACTGCATGAACACCAGATTCCAGATCTCGATGTAGCGATCGCCGTCCTCGTCCGGGGAGCCGGGCGGGCCGCCCTCGACCTCGGGGCCGTGGTCGTAGAACACCTCGGTGCAGGGGCCGCAGGGGCCGGTATCGCCCATCTGCCAGAAGTTGTCGGAACCGCCATCGGGGTCGTCTCCAATGCGGATGATGCGCTCGGCCGGCACCCGGATCTCGTTCGCCCAGACGTTGTAGGCGTCGTCGTCGGTCTCGTAGACCGTGACCCACAGCTTCTCCGGCGGCAGGCCGATGGTCTCGGTCAGGAACTGCCAGGCGTAGTGGATCGCGTCGCGCTTGAAGTAGTCGCCGAAGCTGAAGTTGCCCAGCATCTCGAAGAACGTGTGGTGGCGCGCGGTATAGCCGACGTTCTCGAGGTCGTTGTGCTTGCCGCCCGCGCGCACGCAGCGCTGCGTGGACACCGCCCGGGTATACGGACGCTTCTCGCGCCCGAGGAACACATCCTTGAACTGCACCATGCCCGCGTTGGTAAACAGCAACGTGGGGTCATTGCCCGGTACCAGCGGGCTGGACGGCACGATCGTATGGCCATGCCCTTCAAAGAATTCGAGGAAACTCCGGCGAATGTCGGCGCTTTTCATGCGGTTCCGGTGAGCGTTGGGGTCAAACCCGGAATGCTATCACGCAAGCGCCCCAGCCGCGTATTGCCGGGCCCGCCTTCGGGCCATGTTGCCCCTCATTGCGAGGCCCCGAAGGGACCGTGGCAATCGTCGGTGGGTCACTCGACGCCTGGATCAGGTGGCCGTGGATGCAGATTGCTTCGTCGCGTTGCGCCTCGCAATGACGTCGTCTTTGTCCCGTCATTGCGAGCGTAGCGAAGCAATCGCTTTACGGAACCCCCCGATCCCGATTCCGGCCAGGCCTGGCCGAGTGCCACGCCCTCTTCGCCGCCTCGCAATGACGCACCATGATCGCCGTCATTGCGAGGCGCGCGGCCACGAAGCGATCGGCAAGGACCTCCCCAGTCGCGTTCAACCCACGATGTCGTCGAACAGATCCCGCCACCCGGGGTTCACCTGCTCGATCAGCGCAACCTTCCTGCGCCGCGGGCCCGCCTTCAGCTGCTTTTCGCGCTCAATCGCGGATTCCATCTCCACGCATTGCTCGAACCATACGAGCCGATGCAGACCGTAGCGGCTGGTGAACCCGGATACCTCTCCCGAGCGATGCTGCCAGACCCGCTGCACCAGGTTGCTGGTCACACCCACGTAGAGGGTCCCGTCACGACGGTTGCTCATCATGTAGACACAGGGCTGTTTCATCGCTCCCTCCCTGGGCGACTGCACATTGGTACTCAGCGGCCGAGAATCCTTTCGGCCATTCACCACCGAGACACTAGCGTGCCCCCAACACAAGGACGTCATTGCGAGGCCCCGAAAGGGCCGTGGCAATAGCTGGTGGGTCACTCGGCGTCTGGGTCGGGTGGCTCTGGACACAGATTGCTTCGTCGCGGGGCTCCTCGCAATGACGGGGTGAGAAATACGTCATTGCGAGGCCCCCAAAGGGTCCGTGGCAATCGGCTGGGTCCGGCCAGACCCCGGATCTGGTGGTTCTCTCGGGGATTGCTTCGTCGCTTCGCTCCTCGCAATGACGTTCCTCCAAACCCGTCATTGCGAGGAGCGAAGCGACGAAGCAATCGGTCAGGAGATACCAGCGTCGTCTTTCCAGGCGGCGAGGGCCTGGTGGGCGACGCCGCCGGGGTAGCCGCGCCCCGCCAGGTGGCGGAGCATGCGGGCCTCGTCCTCACGGGTCTCGGGGGGGTGGCGGAAGTGGCGTTCGAGCTGGCCGCGCGCCTGGTCGACCCAGTCGATCTCCAGAGCCTCGAGGGCGGCGTTGACGGTATCGTTGCCGATGCCGTTGTGAGCGAGCTCGGCGCGGATGCGTTGCTCGCCGTAGCCCTGCTCGGTGCGGTGGCGGGCCATGAAGTCCGCGTAACGGGTGTCGCTCAGGTAGTCGAGTTCGCGCGCGCGCTCCAGCGCGGCGTCGACCGCATCCCGTTCGAAGCCGCGCTCGGCCAGCTTGCGAGAAAGCTCCAGCGCGGAATGTTCACGCCGCACCAGCAACCGGAGGCCCGCCTCCAGCGCGGCCTCCGGGTCGGCCGGGTCAGCCTTGCTCCTCGACCGGGGCATCGACCGGCGCGTCCTCCGCCGCGGCCTTGTTGCGCTTCGGCAGCAGGCGGTCGCGCAGGGTCTTTTCGACTTCCTCGGCGATGTGCGGGTTGTCCTTCAGGTACTGGCGGGCGTTCTCCTTGCCCTGGCCGATACGCTCGCCGTTGTAGCTGTACCAGGCACCCGCCTTGTCGATCAGGCCTTCCTTCACGCCCATCTCGATGATCTCGCCGACCCGCGAGATACCCTCGCCATAGAGGATCTCGAAGTAGGCCTCCTTGAACGGGGGCGCCATCTTGTTCTTCACGACCTTCACGCGGGTCTCGTTGCCGATCACCTCGTCGCCCTTCTTGATCGCGCCGATCCGGCGGATGTCCATGCGCACGGAGGAATAGAACTTGAGCGCGTTGCCACCGGTGGTGGTCTCGGGGCTGCCGAACATCACGCCGATCTTCATGCGGATCTGGTTGATGAAGATGACCAGCGTGTTGGAGCGCTTGATGTTGGCGGTCAGCTTGCGCAGCGCCTGCGACATCAGCCGAGCCTGCAGGCCGACGTGGGAATCGCCCATCTCGCCCTCGATCTCCGCCTTGGGCGTGAGCGCGGCCACCGAGTCGACGATCACCACGTCCACCGCACCGGAGCGCACCAGCATGTCGGCGATCTCCAGCGCCTGCTCGCCGGTATCCGGCTGCGAGACCAGCAGGTCGTCCACGTTCACGCCCAGCTTCTCGGCGTAGGTCGGGTCCAGCGCATGCTCGGCATCCACGAACGCGGCGGTACCGCCCACCTTCTGCGCCTCGGCCACCACCTGCAGGGTCAGGGTCGTCTTGCCCGAGGACTCCGGGCCATAGATCTCGACCACGCGCCCGCGCGGCACGCCGCCAATCCCGAGCGCGATATCCAGCGCCAGGGAGCCCGTGGAGATGGCCGGCACATCCACCGCCTGCTGATCGCCCATGCGCATCACCGCGCCCTTGCCGAATTGGCGTTCGATCTGCCCCAGTGCGGCGGTCAGGGCCTTCTTGCGATTCTCGTCCACGGTTTGCCTCCCGATACTTGCAGCGATGATTTCCGATCCGTTGCGGGGCGGATACGGGGCCGCAGTATCCCACAGGGCGGGGAACGACCCAACCCGGGATCCTGCGCGGATCAATGCCGGGCACGAAACCCGCCCCGAGCGGCGTCAGGCCGCCTCGTGGGCGAGCAGTTCGCTCAGGGCGTGGAGCATTGACTGCAGACGAACGGCGTGGCGTTCGCCGGGGAAATGGCGGGTCGCGACGCGCACCTCCTGGCCGCGCGTCTGCCAGCCGAAGCAGACCGTACCGACCGGCTTGTCCGCGGTCCCGCCACCGGGCCCGGCGATCCCGGTGACCGAGAGCGCATGATCCGCGTCGCAGCGGGCCAGCGCGCCTTCGACCATCGCGCGGGCCACCGCCTCGCTGACGGCGCCGTGTTCCGCGATCAGTTCGGCCGGGACCCCGACCATCGCCGTCTTGGCCGCGTTGGAGTACGCCACCCAGCCGCATTCGAACCATTGCGAGCTGCCCGGAACATCGGTCATCGCCTGGGCGATGCCGCCACCGGTGCAGGATTCCACGGTGCATAGACGCTCGCCCCGTGCCATCAGGCGCTCGCCCAGGTCGTACACCAGCGCGGAGAGGCCGGGGGCGTCGGTTTCCCCCGAAGTCAGGATCGTGCTGCTGGATGCGGCGGTCATGGCGCGATCATCCCTCCGTATCGAAGGCGACCGCAACCCGCCAGCCGCCGCCATCGGCTGGATCGACGGCGTCGCAGCGCACCACGCGGCCGTGGCGTTCCAGCCCCGCCAGGCGGCCATCGGGACTTGGCACCACCACGCTGACATCGACCCCCGGGTCGGTCTCGCGCTGGACCACGAACGCACAGCCCGTCGCCGACAGGTCCTCCAGCCGCACCGCGACCGACTCGCCGCTGGAGCGCCAGGTCATGCGCGCCTCGCCCTGCACCTGCATCCGCCGGTGATTGCGCCGATCCTCTTCCCCGATCATGTTCGCCCCTCCCTGACGTGGCGTCCGCCGCACGGCCTCGAGTTTGGCACAACATGCCAGGCCAGACCCACCTGCCATGTGGCGCGCTGCATCCGTATACTGCGCGTTTGCCCGGATCGAGCGCAGCCGAACCGATGAGCACCGCCGAACCCCTTTCCGCCCATACCCCGATGATGCAGCAGTACCTCGGCATCAAGGCCGAGTACCCGGACACGCTGCTGCTCTATCGCATGGGCGATTTCTACGAGCTGTTCTACGACGATGCCGAGCGCGCGGCCTCGCTGCTCGACATCACCCTGACCCGGCGCGGCGAGTCCGCCGGGCAGCCGATCCCCATGGCCGGGATCCCGGTGCACACCCTGGAGAGCTATCTCTCGCGCCTGCTGAAGCTGGGCGAGAGCGTGGCCATCTGCGAGCAGACCGGCGCGGTAGGCGCGCAGAAGGGCCCGGTCAAGCGCGAGGTGGTGCGCATCGTCACCCCCGGCACGGTTACCGAAGAGGCCCTGCTGGAGGCCCGCAGCATCAACCGGCTGGTTGCCGTCTGCCCCGCCGGCTCGGCCGCGATCAAGGGCCGCAAGGAGGGCTACGGGATCGCCAGTCTGGAGTTCGCCAGCGGCCAGTTCCGCCTGCTGGAGGTGCGCGACGCGACCGAACTGGCCGCCGAGCTGGCGCGTCTGGACCCGGTGGAATGCCTGATCCCCGATCAGGCCGCGCCGATCCCCGGGATCGACGGATTCGCGCCACAACGCCACGCGGACTGGCACTTCGACGGCGTCTCCGCGCGGCGCGTGCTCACCACGCACTTCGGCACCCGCGACCTCTCCGGCTTCGGCTGCGACGGCCTCGACCTCGGCATCGCCGCCGCCGGCGCCCTGCTCGCCTACGTGCAGAACCGCTATCGCGGCGATCTCGCCCACATCACCGGTCTGGCGCACGAACTGCGCAGCCAGATGCTGGTGCTCGACCCGGCCACCCGCCGCAACCTGGAACTGACCCGGACGCTCGGCGGCGAACGCCAGGGATCGCTGCTGGCCCTGCTGGACACCACCCGCTCGGCGATGGGTTCGCGCCGGCTGCTGCAGTGGCTGCACCAGCCGCTGCGCGACCGTGCCGTCATCCGCGAGCGCCAGACCGCCATCACCGCGCTGCTGGAGGCCGGCGCCACCACGCCCCTGCGCGAGGCCCTGGCCGGTAGTGCGGATGTCGAACGCATCCTGTCGCGCATCGTCCTCGGCAGCGCGCGCCCACGCGACCTGACCGCCCTGCTCGCGAGCCTCGAACGCCTGCCGCCGCTGCACCAGGCTCTGACGCCCGTGGCCGGGAACAGCGACGCCCTGCAGGCCCTGCATCAGGCCCTGGCCCCGGAGGCCGACCTGAGCACCACTCTGGCCGCCGCGCTGGTCGAGGAGCCCCCGCTGCGCGTCACCGACGGGGGCATGATCCGGCCAGGCTTCGATGCCGAGCTGGACCGCCTGCGCGCACTGGAGCACGACGCCGACTCGTTCCTGCGCGAGATCGAGGCACGCGAGCGCGAGGCCACCGGCATCCCCACCCTGAAGGTCGCGTACAACCGCGTGCACGGTTACTACATCGAGGTCTCGCGCACGCGCTCGGCGGAGCTGCCCGGACGCTTCATGCGCCGCCAGACCCTGAAGAACGCCGAGCGCTACACCACCGAGGAACTCAAGCGCTTCGAGGACGAGATCCTCTCCGCCCGCGAGCAGGCGATGGCCCGCGAGCGCGCCCTGTTCGACGGCCTGATCACCGAGCTTCAGGGCCGCGCCCCGCGCCTGCGCGCCATCGCCGACGCCCTCGCCGAACTGGACGCCCTCGCCTGCCTGGCCGAGCGCGCCCAGCGCCTGGACTGGCACTGCCCGGAACTGGTGGAGAATCCCGGCATCCGCATCGAGCAGGGGCGCCACCCGGTGGTGGAGGCCGGTCTGGACGCGCCGTTTGTCGCCAACGACACCGAACTGGACCCCGAAGAGCGCCGCCTGCTGGTGATCACCGGGCCCAACATGGGCGGCAAGTCCACCTACATGCGCCAGACGGCCCTGATCGTGCTGCTGGCCTGCATGGGCAGCTTCGTGCCGGCCGCGCGGGCGCAGATCGGGCCGGTGGACCGCATCTTCACCCGCATCGGGGCCTCCGACGACCTGACCTCCGGGCGCTCCACCTTCATGGTGGAGATGACCGAAGCCGCGAATATCCTGCACAACGCCGGTCCCGAAAGCCTGGTGCTGATGGACGAGATCGGGCGCGGCACCAGCACCTTCGACGGGCTGGCGCTCGCGCTGGCCTGCGCCGAACGCCTGGCGCGCCACAACCGCGCGCTGACCCTGTTCGCCACGCATTACTTCGAGCTGACCGCACTGGCCGAACGCGAAGCGGCCGTGGCCAACGTGCACACCGACGCCATGGAGCACGAACACAGCATCGTGTTCCTGCACCAGGTCCGCGAGGGGCCGGCCAACCAGAGCTACGGGTTGCAGGTCGCGCAACTGGCCGGGGTACCGGCCGACGTGCTGAAACTCGCCCGCACCCACCTGCGCGAGCTGGAGGACCGCGCCGCGGCCGCCGACTCGCCCCAGCTCGGCCTGTTCACCGCGCCGCCCGGGCCAGCGGCCGCCGAGCCGGAGCCCGAGGCGCGCCCCGCGCCGGCCCCGGAAGAACGCGCCCTGAAGGCCCTGTTCGACACCCTGGACCCGGACGAGATGTCCCCGCGCGAGGCCCTGGACGCGCTCTACCGGATGAAGGACGCCCTGCGCAACCCGGATTGACGCGCTCGTTGTGCGGTCCTGAAGGGGCCGTGGCAACCACTTTCGGAACCATCGGAATTCACCGAGGGACCCCGCGCCGGGGGTCCACCGAGAGATCGCCACGTCGCTTCGCTCCTCGCGATGACGGAGAAGGGGATGGCCGCTCCTGGCAATGATGGATTAAGGGGAGGGTTGCGCCCTGCGATGAGGGGTTGAGGAGTGACCACTCCTTGCGGTGACGAGATGGTTTCCCTGTCATTGCGAGGTCCCGGAAGGGCCGCGGCAATCGGTCCGCCGCTGGCGCGAAGCCCCCGAATGTGGCCAGGGTTCGCCCGGGATTCCCGACAGCCGCGGGGGAGGCGTTACAATGCGGCGAAATCCTGCCGGCTGTCGGTGCCACGGCCGGTTCACGCTCGGCCAGGGCGGTCAGCGGAAACGACCGGTCACAAGACTGAACAAAAAGGGAGAAACACCATGACGTTCGTCGTTATCGATAACTGCATCAAGTGCAAGTACACCGACTGCGTCGAGGTCTGCCCCGTCGACTGCTTCCACGAAGGCCCGAACTTCCTGGCCATCGATCCGGACGAGTGCATCGACTGCACCCTGTGCGAACCGGAGTGTCCGGCCGAAGCCATACTGCCGGAGGACGACGTACCAGAGGACCAGAGGCATTTCATCGAGCTGAATGCCGAGCTCGCGCGCACCTGGCCGGTGATCACCGCGCGCAAGGACCCGCCGGAAGACGCCGAGGAATGGGACGGCGTCGAGAACAAGCTGCAGTACCTCGAACGCTAGCCTCGAGCGCCCGCCCCGCTCGCGAGCCCCGGACGCGGGCCCGGGGCTCGTATTGGGAAGCCACTGCCGCTGCAGCTACCGTTCATTTCCCTTCTACGGTGGCACTAACACGGCCGAACACGCCCCCTGCATGATCCGCCTCGCGCGCGCTGCTCCTCGCTGAGCTGACCCTGCGCGCCGCGCGGCCGTCGGGGTGCCAGCTGGCTGGCGTATCGGGGGCACCCGACACCGGGCCATCACCTCGCCCCCCCTGCCCGATGCAGGACCTCCGCATGACCGCGGGCCGACCGCCCCCGCGGACCTGTCTCGCCTGGTAGCCACCTCGTTCCATCCGGTTTTTCCCCGCGATTTCCGCAAGTTGCAACTGGTTTTACGAAAAGCCGCGCACGAACTGTTTCAACGGCGGTACATCCGCAACCCCGATCCTGACGGTTCATCACAACCATCCCACTGTTTTCACGATCTATTCCGGTTTTGGCGCGACTCCTGCTATCGGGTTTGGTCGTGGCACCCATGGCGCAAAGGGCCGGGTCGCCACGCTGCCCTCGGGCGCAGTCCAACCAGCCAACAGGAGAATCATGATGAACTTCAAGAAAACGCTTATTGCTTCAGCGATCGCACTTGCCTTCGGCCTGAGTTCCGGTCTGGCACTGGCCAATCCGACCAACACGGCGGAAGGCGAGGTCGGCGATCAGACCGCTACCGCCTCCTCGACCGCCGACAATGGCGGCGCATCCGCGAACGAGAACTCGCTGGCGGTGGCGATCAATGACTCCGATCTGTCCGACAGCTCCGACAACAGCACCAGTGTGGCCGACTCCGGGAACACCACGGTCTCGGATTCGGGCAATGACAGCTCCGACAACAGTCTGAACATCGCCGACTCCGGCAACGACAGTTCGGACAACAGCACGAATGTGGCGGACTCCGGCAACACGACGGTCTCCGACTCCGGCAATGACAGTTCCGACAACAGCCTGAACATCGCCGACTCGGGCAACGACAGCTCGGATAACAGCCTGAACATCTCCGACTCGGGCAACGACAACTCGGACAACAGCCTGAACATCGCCGACTCGGGCAATGACAACTCGGATAACAGCCTGAACATCGCCGACTCGGGCAATGACAGCTCCGATAACAGCCTGAACATCTCCGATTCGGGCAACGACAGCTCCGACAACAGCTCGGCCAATGCCGACGACAACAGTGCCGCGGCCAACAACGGCTCCACTGCCAGCGTGACCCGCGATCAGAGCGACAACTCGGACAACAGCCTGGCGGTCATGGATTCCGGCAACAACACCGCCACCGACAGCTTCAACACCATGCTGCAGGTCAACGCGGTGGTGAGCCAGAACGAGCTGTCCGGCACGGTCACCGGGAACTATGTGGACATCGCCGAGGGTGCGCGCAACATCGCCCGCAACTCGATCGGTTCCGATTCCTTCGTGGCCCCCGCCGGCATCACCCAGGTCTCGCAGAACAGCGGGGCCAACAGCCTGACGCAACAGCAGGTATCGGTGCAGGCACACCTCAATCTGGGCAACTAGTCCGTGCCACGCGGCGGGTCCGAGACCCGTCGCGTCACGGCCCTGCACTGGAGAATCCGGTCATGCGCCTCCATCCGAGATATTCGCAATCCTTGTTCACCCGATCCTTGTTCGCCGCGATGCTGGGCACGCTGCTCCTGGCGGCCGGTTCCGCCAGCGCGGCCGACCCTCGCGACAGTCAAACAAACCTCGCCGCATCCGGCACGCTGGACCTTCAGGGCCTGACGTCGGTGGATGCCGACACCCTCAACCAGCAACGGGCGCGCCAGGGGGTCAGCAACATCCAGCTGGGCCAGGTCCACTCCCAGATCGCCCTGCATGACAACGTCGTTATGGGCGGCCATGGCGGCACCAACCTGATCGCGCCGGGCGCCTTCGACAATGCCCGCGGGTTTTCCACCGTCATCCAGAACACCGGCCATAACGTGGCCATCCAGGAATCCATGATCGTGAACGTCACGATCCATCCGTGAACATGCGGCACCACCACCTTCTGCTTGCGCCGGGGATCCTGGTGCTTGCCCTGCTGGCACCCCAGGCGCTGCAGGCCCAGGCGGGCGGGGCGCAGGTTCCCGGGATGATTGGCAGCATGAACGTCCCGGTCGAGAGCATGAAGGCCCTGCGCTTTCGCTCGGTGGTCCCGCAGCAATACGACTTCAGCTGCGGCTCCGCCGCACTGGCCACCCTGCTCAGTTACCACTACGACCGGCCCACGGTGGAAACCACCACCTTTGACGGCATGTTCCGCCGCGGTGACCAGGACCTGATCCGGGCCCAGGGCTTTTCGCTGCTGGACATGAAGAACTACCTCGGGGCGGAGGCCGGCCTGGCGGCGGACGGCTTCCGGATCGGCCTGGACGACCTGGAGGGGCTGGGCGTGCCCGCCATCGCGATGATCGAGACGCGCGGCTATCGGCACTTTGTGGTCATCAAGGGCCTGCGCGAGGGCGAGGTCCTGGTCGGGGACCCGGCCCTGGGATTGAAGAGCTACCGCCGACCCGAGTTCGAGGCGGCCTGGGTAAACGACATCCTGTTCATCATCCGCGAAGAGGTCGAGCGCGCCCGCGCGAACTTCAACGCCCCCCAGACGTGGGCCGCCATCACCCGCGCACCCGTCGAGGACGGCGTGGTGCGCCGCGACCTGGCCAGTTTCACCCTGAATCTGCCACGGGCCCGGGAATGGTAACGCCCATGATCCCCATATCCCCGCAGCGATCCGATGCCTCGCCCCCCCGAGGGCCGCGGACCGGTTCGACGCTTGCCCGCCTGGCGCTTTGCATCCTCGCCGTCGGCCTGCCCGTCGCGGCCCAGGCACTGGAAACGCTTCCCGGCACGGGTGACCCGCGGGTGGTCGCCGATGCGGTGCTGGCCGAGCAGCGCGGTGGCTTCTTCGGCCGCGACGGGCTGCAGATCGCGATCGGCCTGGAACAGATCACGGCCCTGAATGGCGAGATCCTGCACCAGACCACGCTGCATCCACTGGGAACCCTTGGCGCCGCGACGAGCCACCCCTCCGCCGGTCGCATCACGATTCTCAACGCGACGGCGGGCCTCCCGGCACAGACGTTCGTCTCGGAAACGGCCAGCGGCCAGGGCTGGGTCACGACCATCCAGAACCAACTGGACGGTCAGGCGATCCAGCACCAGACAATCCTGCAACTGGAGCTGCGCAACCTGCAGATGCCGCGCAGCGACCTTGGCCGGGCCCTGGAGCAGCAGCTAACCGACGGCGGTCGCGGCTGGTAGCCCCGCCGCCGTCGTTCGCGGCAGCGATCTCAGAAACGCATCGGCACCCGCACGGTCATCTGCACATCGGGCGCGGACTCGGTCACCCCCACCCCCAGCGAGAAATTCAGGCTGGTGCGTTCAGTCAGGCGATGCGACACCCCCCACAGCAGCGTCCCCACCTGGCGCCGACCGAACACGGGCTCCAGCCCGGGATCGTTCTCCACGCGGGTCCGAAACACCACGCTGTGGTCATAACCCAGGCTCATCGAGGTACGGTCATTCAGGCTGATGGCCATGCCGAGGCTGGCGCCGAAGGCGTCCCCCGGATCCACCGTGCCGTAGTCCGGACCCACATCCCGCTCGACATTCCACAGATAGCTGACGTTCGCGAACAGTACGGCGGGATCGGTCGGGTAGATCATGGTCACGCTGGGCTGCACGGCCCAGAAGCCGGATCCGGTGGGCTGTTCCAGGAAGATCTCGCCGAGCCGGTTCCCGTCCTCGTCCACGATCCGGCGTCGATCCACCGAGAACGGGTCCGTCCCGGTGCGGCTCTTTGCCTTCAGATTGCCGATAAAGAAAGGGCGCCCGCGATCGGCGGTGTTGAACTGGTAGGACAGCCCGAACTCGACATCCCCCAGGCCGCTGCCGGTGGACCCGGTCACCCGCTCCAGTTCCGTTCCTTCCAGGATGTCGCGCCGGCGCACCTGCTGTTCGCGGTAGACCCAGGGAATCTTGAGCCCGACCTCGAGCCGGTCGGTGAGCCCGTACCGCAATGCCACCGCGGCCGTCAGCGTGTCCCGTTCCGTCTCGCTGACATCGATCAGCCCGATCGCCAGGGCCGGGATGATGGTGAAGCCCTCGATCGAGACATCCAGCGCGCTGCTGTGCACATAGGCGAGCGAAGGCTCGATCACCCATTGCCCCTGCGGCGTAAGCATGCCGCGCTCCTCGAAGACCGTAACCTGCGGGCCCTGGTCCCGTGGCGCGTCCCCGACCGCCTCGCGGGGCTCCTGCGCGGCGACCGTGGCCGACAACCCCAGAAACAGCGGGACCAGCCCCGCCCCCCACCTCCCGACCCGGATCTTGTTCACGTGCGTTCTCCATGCCCCCTCGGGGCCGTGCAAACGGGAACACACCGGCCGCGCGCCCGACGGCGCACCGCGGCGTGCCCCCAGAACCGGGACCGCTCCATCGCGCCTGAACCCGGGGTTCAGTGCTTGGACGGACGCATCCCGTACTTGTCGAGCAGGCGATAAAGCGTCACCCGCCCTACTCCCAGCTCGCGTGCGGCGCGCGACAGGTTGTTGTCGCACTGCCCCAGCGCCCGCATCACCGTCTCGCGTTCCGCGCGGGCACGGGCCTGCGCCAGCGTCTCCCGGCCGCTGCCCTCGAGCGGCGCCGCAAGCCCCAGATCCTCCGGCCGGATCAGGCGCCCGTCCGCCATGGTCACGGCCCGCTGAATACGGTTGACCAGCTCCCGGACATTGCCCGGCCAGCGATGGCTGTAGAGCGCCTGGATGGCCGCGCGGGTAAATCCGCGCAGACGCGGGTTCTGGCCACGAAACCGGTCGAAGTAGAAATGGGCCAGCTCCACCAGGTCGGCCCCACGCTCCCGCAACGGGGGCACGTCCAGCTGAATCACATTCAGGCGGTAGTAGAGGTCTTCCCGGAATCGCCCGGCCTCTACGGCCTTGAACAGATCGACATGGGTCGCGGCCAGGACACGCACATCCACCTGGATCGGCTGCAGGCCACCCAGACGCAGCAGCGTCCCCTCTTGCAGGAAACGCAGCAGATTCACCTGCAGGTCGAGCCCCAGATCCCCGATCTCGTCCAGCAGCAGGGTCCCGCCATGGGCCAGCTCGAGCTGACCGATCTTGCGGCGGGTCGCTCCGGTGAATGCGCCGGCCTCGTGACCGAACAGTTCGGACTGGATCAACTGCGCCGGTAACGCCCCGCAGTTGACCGCGACAAACGGACCCTCGCTGCGCCGCGACTGACGGTGCACCGTGCGAGCCGCAAGCTCTTTTCCGGTTCCACTTTCGCCCTGGAAGAGGACCGGCGCGTCCGATCCCGCGACCCGGCTCAATTGCCGCGCAAGGGCCTGCATCGGAGCGCTGTGGCCGATAATGGGTCGGCCTTCGTCCCCCGATGGCAGGCCGGCGGCGGGCTCCGCGGGTGTCTCCAGAACGGCCATCCCGCAGGCGCGGCCCAGGGTCACTTCCAGGCGGGCCTGATCCAGCGGCCGGGTATGGAAGTCGTAGCAGCTGTCCCGGATCAGGTCGCGCAATTCCGGGCTCGGCAACAGCACCGGATCGACCAGGGCGATCCACTTCACGTGCTGGTGTGCGTGGACGAAGTCGACGAGCTGCGATGGCAGGGAGCGTCCCAGATCCAGAAGGCCGACCCGAACCCCGCCCAGATCGGGCCAGGGCCGGGGCATCGGGAACGTCAGGCGGCGCAGATGCCAGGCACTCGAAAGCTGCGGCACGGGAGTCCCGGGATGCCCGCCCATGTCCAGCCAGGCGACTTCACGGGGTGTGTCCGAGGAACACATCCGGTAGATCTCCGCACCAAAGTCCCGCGCGTCTCCTTCAGCGACGAGGATCCCGCTGCGCCTTACGGGCCACAAGGCCCCGTTGATCTTTCCTGATCCGGACATGGTCTTCCCCGCGTGTCCGAAAAAATCCCTGGCTCCCCGGTCCCGGAGAGACGCCCGTCACGTTTCGGAGTATAGGCCGGCATCGTCAAAAAACCGTGACAAACAGAAAACAGCAGGCCGCCGCCGCAGAAACCTGTCGAATTCACGACACCCGCGCCCTCGCCACGGCCGGCTCAACGCCTTCCCTCGGGCCGCGACGATCATCCAGACACAACCGGCATGGACCGCATGACGATGGCTTGCGGGCGGGCACACCCGCCCGATCAAGGCGCCGGCGCCCGGGCGGGAAACAGGTGCCGAGGGACCCACCACAGGTACAGGGCCATGCCGACCAACTCCACCAGCGACTGGAACACCACCACGACCACCGCCAACTCCAGTCCCTGCGGCAATGCCAGTGCGATCGGGAGCACAACGAAGGAGTTGCGCGATCCCAGGCTGAAGGCGAGCACCCGCCCCTGTGCGACCGGCAGGCCGAACGCTCGCGCCAGCGCCCGCGCCAGCAGCGCCGCAACCACCAGGAAACCGGAAAAGATCAGCAACAACGGCAGCAGGACACCGACCCCGTCGAGCACCGTCTGGACCTGGGATGCGGCGACGATCAGCACCACCAGGGCCAGCAGCGGCACCGGCAACCACCCCAGGCCGGCGATCACGCGCCCGCGACCGGGATCTTCCCCGGCCCAGCGTTCGGTCAGATACGCCAGAACCAGCGGGACCAGGATCAGTCCGGCAAAGGCCTTCAGCACGTCTCCGCCGGCCAGAACCAGGGTGAACTCGCCACCGAAGAGCCACCACAGGTAGAGCGGCAACAGGGCGAGCTGCAGCAACAGCGAAAGGGGAGAAAAGGCGATCGCCCGGCGCGTGTCACCCCCACCCAGATGGGTGAAAGTAATGAACCAGTCGGTGCACGGCACCAGCAGCACCAGCGCGATACCCAGCAGGACCGCCGGACCGCCCGGCGCGACCTGAAGGATCGCCCAGACCAGCAGCGGGATCACCACAAAATTACCGATCACCGCCGCCGCCAGCAAGCGCGGCTCGCGAAACGCCGCGCCCATATGGTTTAGCGGTGTCTGCGTGAACGTGGCGTACAGCAGCAGCCCCAGCACCGGCCAGAGCACGGCATCCAGCATCGCCCCGAACTCCGGCTCGGACAGGCCCAGACCGAGCCCCAGGGCAATCGCCACCAGGTAGATCAGTACCTGGTATTGCTCCAGGCGCTCGCGCATTCACCAACGCCGCTCAAGGGCGGCGTACAGGAACTACCAGAGCCAGGTCTCGGGCTGCTCGATGGCGCGGTTGTCGTTGTTGGCCAGCAGGCCCTTGATGCAGCGCACCAGCAACCAGATGATCAGGGCCAGGAAGATCAGGAAGCCGATGCCGATGGGCGTGGTGATGGCTCCGATCACGGCAAACAGCAACCCGATCCAGAAGGTGCGGATCTGATAGGTGAAGTGGGAGACGCTGACGCTATCGGCCTCGCCACGCTTCATATAAGCGATGATCAGGCCGGCGATCGCGGTGAGCGCGGTCAGGAAGCTCACCAGGTACAGCACGTACACCACGGTGACCATCGTAACGTCCTTGCGCGGCCCGGCTGCGGGCTCGCTGACGTCGCTGCGCACGACTTCCGGCTTGGGATCTTCGGACACCTGGCACCTCCTGTGGGTTGGGTCACGCCGCCAACTTAACAGACTTGCCGGTTCCCTACCCGGGCCCGCCGAGCACGATGAGGACGATGCCCGCCAGGGCGAAGACGAAACCGGTCAGTTGCACCCGCGACATGCGCTCGGCCTGGAAAAAACGCGCCATCAGCGCGGTCGGGGCCGGCGACAGCGCCCCGGCCACCGCGATGATCGACAGCAGGCCCATGCGCACGGCCACGACAAAGGCGAGCGTCGCCGCGGCCTGGAACAGACCGGCCAGCGACAGCAGCACCAGCGTGGAGCGGCTCATCCCGGTCTGCGGCCGGCGCACCAGCATCACCGCCAGCAGCGCCAGCGCGCCCACCGCCGAGGTCGCCACCACCGGCCACAGCGGCGAGCCCGCCTCGGCCTCGTTCAGGAACACGAAGACCAGCCCGAAGCAGACGCCGGCGATGGTCGCGTCCACCAGCCCGCGCACCGGGTGCGCCCCCCGGGCCAGCGGCATCAGGCCACGCACGGGCTCGTCCAGGCGGCGTGGACTCGCCTTGCGCGAACCGCCGGAGATCATCCCGATCGCGATCACGATGGCCGCGATCCCGGCCAGCGCCAGCGGGCCCGGCTGCTCGCCCATCACCAGCCCGACCAGCAGCGGCACCAGGGCCGAGATCACGCCGGTCACGGCGGCGACCAGCCCCATCGAGCCCTCGGCCAGGCCGTGGTAGTAGGCCAGCAGCCCGAGGGCCAGGGCGAGCCCCGAGGCTCCGCCCCAGATCAGGGCCTGGGTCCCGGGCAAACCCGCCAGCGGGAGAGCGACCACCAGCAGGACGACGGTGGCCAGGATCTGCGAATAGCAGGCGACCACCAGCGCCGGGATGCGCCGGGAGGCCAGGCCGCCAAAGAAGTCGCCAGCGCCGAAGCCCAGGGCCGTCAGCAGGCCGAGGAAAAAGGCCATGTCAGCCCCGGCCCGGGCTCGGAAGCCTCATGCGCGGCGCTTACTCGCCGGCCTCGTCGAGCAGGTCCTTCAGGGCCTCTTCGCTGCCGGCATGGCCAACACCGGTCACCACGCCCTCGCCATCCAGCAGGACCACGGTCACCTGTTCGCGCTCGTGCGGCAGGAAGCCGGCATCGGCCTCGCTGGAGGTCACCACGATGGAGTAGTCCCGCGCCTGCATGCGCGGCAGGACCACGTTCTGCATCGGCTGCGGCGGCATCTCGTGGATGTCGGCGATGTAGACGATCCCCTCGCGCTCGGCGGGGCTCATCTCGCTCAGGACCGCGTTGGCGACGCCGGCCGGGGCCGCCTCGACGGTCTTCAGGATTACGCGGGCATTGCCCGGCAGCTCGACCGGGTTCCCGTGCTGGTCATTCAGGCTGCGCTCGGGAAACGGCTGGCCCTCGGCGAACTCGGGCTCCGGACCGCCCCCGGACATGCAGCCGGCCACCAGCCCGGCGGCGAGCAGCAGGGCGGCGGGCAGAAGGGATCGGGCAACAAGCGACATGGCAGTTCTCCTGCGGATCGAGACATGGGATCGAAACACACGCGGGTGCGCGCGACAGCGGCGCCGATGGTAACGCATCGAGCGCGTCAGTAGACTGCAACCACCTTCACGGACGACCGCCCGCATGCTGCATTCGCTGATCAAGCTGCTGCGCCCGCACCAGTACATCAAGAACGGTTTCGTGTTCCTCGGCGTGGTGTTCGCGCACGAGTGGGGCGAACCCGGGACGGTGCTCGCCGCCAGCGTCACGTTCCTCGCATTCTGCGCGATCGCCAGCGCGGTCTACGTGCTGAACGACATCGTCGACGTCGAGGCCGACCGCCGCCACCCGACCAAGCGCGAACGCCCGATCGCCAGCGGCGCGATCGCGATCTCCACCGCCTGGGCGATCTTCGCCACCGCGGTCATTGTCGCGCTGGTCCTCGCGGCACTGGTCAGCACCTGGGTGATCGCGCTGATCCTGACCTACCTGGTGCTGAACGTGGCCTATTCCTGGTCGCTCAAGCACATCGTGATCCTCGACGTGTTCAGCATCGCCGCCGGGTTCATGCTGCGCATCCTGGCCGGCACCCTTGGCCTGGGCATCGAGCCCTCGCAATGGCTGCTGCTGTGCGGGCTGATGCTGACGCTGTTCCTGGGCTTCGCCAAGCGGCGCGCGGAGCTCGCCGATGGCGCCATCGAACACACCCCGGATCAGGACGGGACGCGGCGCGTGCTGCACGACTACAGCGTCAGTCTCCTGGATCAGTTCATCGCCATCAGCGCCGCCTGCACCGTGCTCGCCTACGGGCTCTACACGGTCAGCGCCGAGACCATCGCGCTGCATGGCACGGATGGGCTGATCTACACCCTGCCGTTCGTGATCTACGGCATCTTCCGCTACCTGTTCCTGCTGCACGCGCGCGGCGCCGGCAACGACACCTCGCGCGACCTGGTCACCGACCCGCACCTGCTGGCCACGGTCGCGGTATGGATGGGCGTGACCCTCGCCGTACTCGCATGAGTGCGGTCCTGCTCTCCGGCTGGCGCCTGCGCGCGGTGATGCTCTCGATCATCGTTGCCGTCGCGCTGTACCTCGGGGTCGTGCTGTGGGCGGGGGCAGACGAGGTCTGGCGTGCCCTGAAGCTGGTGGGCGTCGGCGGTGTCCTGCTAGCCCTGGGGCTGTCGCTGGTGAACTACAGCCTGCGCTTCACCCGCTGGCAGTTGTACCTGCGCACCCTCGGCCATGCCGTCCCGGCCCGCGCCAGCCTGCATATCTACGTGGCCGGCTTCGCCCTGACCACCACGCCCGGCAAGGCCGGCGAGGCCCTGCGCGGGGTGCTGCTGAAGCGCCGCCGGGTGCCCTACCCGGACAGCTTCGCCGCGTTCGTCTCCGAACGCCTGTCCGACCTGATCGCGGTCGTGCTGCTGTCCCTGTTAGGCCTGACCCTGGTGGCCCAGGGCACCTGGCTGATCGCGGCCGGCGCAGCCTGCATCCTCGCGGCGCTGGTGATCCTGTCGTGGCGACGCCCGCTCGCCTGGATACAGACGATCAGCGACCGCCCGGGGCAGCGCGTCTGGCGCAGCCTGCACCACGTCGCCACGATCCTGCTGCAGGCACGGCGCTGCCACCGCCCGGCCCTGCTGGCCGCGGCCACTGCCCTCAGCGTCACCGCGTGGAGCGCCGAGGCCCTCGCCTTCTGGTGGATCCTCAACGCCATGGGCTTCGAGGCCGGCTTCGCCTTTGCCGCTTTCGTCTTCGCCCTGGCCATGCTGGCCGGCGCGCTGAGCTTCCTGCCTGGGGGACTGGGGGGTACCGAGGCGGTGATGGTCGCCCTGCTGCTGTGGGCCGACATGCCACCGGCCGACGCCATCGCGGCGACCATGCTGATCCGCTTCACCACCCTCTGGTTCGCGGTGATCCTGGGCCTGATCGCGCTGGCCACCAACCCCGAGGCGCGCGGCCACGAACACCCGGTGCAACCCCATGCGTAGGCGCCTCGCTCTCACCACGTCATGGCGAAGCCCTGTAGGAGGCCAGCCCCCTGGCCGATGGGGTACAACCAATGCCCCAATCGCCCGGAGGGCCGGGCTCCTACAGGTTCGAAGCCACAGAGCCGCAGGGTCCGCAAGAATCTCCTGGTGCCATCCCGACATCTTCGTGCGCAACCGACATTCCACGGCCCCGTCATTGCGAGGCCCCGCAGGGGCCGGGGCACAAAAGCGCGTAGCGCGTCGAACGGTCGCAGGCCGGCCCGAAGGGCGAGTGCAGCGAGTTATCCCCCGATGCCGGGAACAGCTTCGGAAGATTGCCACGGCCCCTGCGGGGCCTCGCAATGACGGGTACGGGATAGGCGCCGGAGGCCTTGCATGACCGTCAGCTGGAACCGCATCCCGCGGGTCGAACATGCCGCCGAAGTCGAGCTTGCTCACCGCGGCCGGCCGCTTCCCCCGGGCACGCCCCGCCCCCTGCTCGCCCACGGCCTCGGGCGCAGCTATGGCGACGTCTGCCTGAATCCGGAAGCCTCGCTACTGCATACCCCGGGGCTGGATCGCTTCGTGGCCTTCGACGCCGCCACGGGGCGGATCACCGCGGAGGCCGGACTGACGCTGGATGCCCTGCTGCGCTTCGCGGTGCCGCGCGGCTGGTTCCCGCCGGTGGTGCCGGGTACCCGTTTTGTCACCCTCGGCGGCGCGGTGGCCAACGACGTGCACGGCAAGAACCATCACCAGGCCGGCAGCTTCGGCGACCACGTACTCGGGCTGACCCTGCGCCGTTCCGACGGCCAGGTGCTGGAGGTCACCCCCGAGACCACCCCCGACTGGTTTGCCGCGACGATCGGCGGCCTGGGCCTGACCGGCCTGATCGAGACGGTGACCCTGCAGCTGGCGCCGGTCCGCAGCGCCTGGATGCGCGCCTGGTCGCAACGCTTCGAGTCTCTGGAGGCGTTCTGGGAGCTGAACACGCAGGCCGAGCGCGAGTGGCCCTACACCGTCGCCTGGATCGACTGCCTGAACCCGGGCCCCGGCGGGCGCGTGGGTCGCGGCATCTACAGCGCCGCGCGACACGCAACCGTGGCGCCCCGCCAGGAGGCCCCGCGCGAGCGCCGCCGCAGCGTCCCGCTGGACCCGCCGGTATCGCTGGTCAACCGCCTGACCCTGCGGGCCTTCAACCACCTCTACTACCGCCAGCCGGTGCACGCCTCGCCGCGCGCAGTTCATCACCGGCCCTGGCTGTTCCCGCTGGACGCGATCCGGCACTGGAACCGCATCTACGGGCACCAGGGCTTCTACCAGTATCAGTGCGTACTGCCCCCTCATGCCGCACGGGACGGCGTGCAGGCCCTGCTGGATGCGATCGCCGCCAGCGGCCAGGGCTCGTTTCTCGCGGTGCTCAAGACCTTCGGCGACCGGCCCGCGCCGGGCATGCTGTCCTTTCCCCGACCCGGTGCCACGCTCGCGCTGGACTTCCCGGAGAAGGGTCGCGACACCGAGCGCCTGTTCGCGCGCCTGGACGCGATCGTGCAGGAGGCCGGCGGTGCCCTGTACCCTGCGAAGGACGCGCGCATGCCGGCCGAGATCTTCCGCCAGGGGTTCCCCGGCTGGGAGACCTTCGCCGAGTATGTGGACCCCGAATTCTCCTCCGGCTTCTGGCGCAGGGTGACCGCATGAACCCAATGAAGAACGTTGTCCTCTTTGGTGCCACCTCGGCCATTGCCACCGCAGTGGCACGGGAGCTGGTGGATACCGGCGCGCGGCTGTTCTGCGTGGCCCGCGACGGCGACGCCCTGGAGGCCCTGCTGGCCGACCTGCGGGTGCGCGCTGACGACCCGGAGGGCACGCGCATCCTCGGCGCAACAGCGGATCTCGCGGACATCGACGGCCACGGCGCCATCTGGCAGCAGGCGCAGGAGGCCCTGGGCAAGGTGGACAGCGTACTGCTGGCGTGGGGCACCCTGCCGGATCAGGCCGCGTGCAACGCTTCGGTGGAGGAGACCCTGCAGGCGATCCACATCAACGGCACCAGTGCCATCGCCCTGCTGGCCCGCATCGCGCCGGACTTCGAGGCCCGGGGCCGTGGCGTGATCGCCGCCATCGGCTCGGTCGCCGGCGACCGCGGGCGCCAGAGCAACTACACCTACGGCACCGCCAAGGGCATGCTCGCGATCTACCTGCAGGGGCTGCGCAACCGGCTGTTCTTCAGCGGGGTGGACGTGGTCACGCTCAAGCCCGGCTTCGTGCGCACCCCGATGACCGAGGGCTTCAACCGCGCC
Organism: Thioalkalivibrio sp. ALE22; assembly: GCF_000381445.1. Classification (NCBI taxonomy): domain Bacteria; kingdom Pseudomonadati; phylum Pseudomonadota; class Gammaproteobacteria; order Chromatiales; family Ectothiorhodospiraceae; genus Thioalkalivibrio; species Thioalkalivibrio sp. ALE22. Next base: position 55,892 of record NZ_KB906510.1, on the reverse strand, counting down.
GGCGCCCTGTGGGCCGAGCCGGAAACGGTCGCCCGCGGCATCGTCCGCGCCATGCACCGTGGCCGCGACGTGGCCTACCTGCCCGGCAAGTGGTGGATGATCATGACCATCATCCGCCTGATCCCCGAATACCTGTTCAAGCGCCTGAAGCTATAGCCCTGAAGCCATAACGATGAACCGGAATGACACGCGGCAGATCGTGCTGTTCGACTTTGACGGCACCCTGACCCGGCGCGACAGCCTGTTCCCCTTCCTGCGCCACACGCTGGGGACATCGGCCTTCCTCCGCCGCCTGCCGGACTGCCTTCCGGCGCTGACCGGCCTGGCGCTGAAGCGCCTGTCCAACCAGGACGCAAAAGAGATAGTGCTGACCCGCATGCTGGCCGGCGAGACCCTCGCCCACCTGCAGGCCAGGGGCCGTGAATTCGCCGACCGCGGCCTGGACCGCCTGCTGCGCCCGGCCGGCATGCGCGCACTGCAGGCCCACCAGGCCGCCGGCCATGACTGCGTGCTGGTCTCCGCCTCGCTGGATCTCTGGCTGCAGCCCTGGGCCGAGCGCCACGGAGTCACCGGCGTGGTCAGCTCGCGCCTCGCGGTGGATGACGCCGGTCGCGTCACCGGGCGCCTGGACGGCACCAACTGCCGGGGCGCCGCCAAGCCGGCGGCGGTCGCCGCCTGGCTGGCCACCCTGCCCCCGGACGAGCCGGTGGACCTGATCGCGGCCTACGGCGACAGCGCAGCCGACCAGCCGCTGCTGGAGATGGCCGGCAGCGGCTACCGCCTGCGCCGGGGTCGCTTCCGGCGTGTCCACGGACCGTCGGTAGAGGGGGCCCCCGAGTGAACCCCACAACCACAACCTGGCCCTGGCTCGCCCGTCACTACGGCGCGATCCTGCTGGCCGTCCTGCTGGTCAAGATCGGCATGGCCTGGGCGTTGCCAATCACCGGCGACGAAGCCTATTTCCTGATCTGGGGGCACAACCCGGATCTGGGCTATTACGACCACCCGCCGATGATCGGCTGGTGGCTGACCGCAGTGCTGGCGCTGACGGACCACCCGCTCGCGATCCGCGCGTTGGGGATCTTTGCCTCCATGGCGCCAGGGCTCGCGATCTTCCTCTGGTGGCGACACACCGATCCGGTCCGCGCGCGCCTCGTGTCGCTGCTGGCGCTGTTCATGCCGCTGTTCTTCATCGCGGTCATCACCGCGACGGACACCCCGCTGATCCTGTTCAGCCTGCTGGCTACGGGCCTTGCCTGGCAGGCCCTGCGGACCGGCGCGGCGCACTGGTTCCTGCTCGCCGGCCTGGCGCTGGGGCTGGCGTTCCTGTCCAAGTACTTCGCGGTGCTCCTGGGCATCGCACTGGGGCTGCATATCCTGCTGTTCGCGCGGCAGCACTGGCGCGGCCTCCTGCTGATCCTCCTCGGCGTGGTGCCGGCGGTGGCGCTCAATCTGTACTGGAACTGGGGCAACTGCTGGTACAACGTGATGTTCAACATCGTGAACCGGCACGGCGACGGCGGCTTCGATCCCGGCAACTGGCTGACCTACACGATCCTGCTGGTCTACCTGTTCACGCCCTGGCTGCTGTGGTTCTACGCGCGTCAGTGGCGGGCCCTGGCCGCCGGCATCCGCGCGCACCAACTGGGCGTGTTCCTGTCCGCCGGACTGATCCCGCTGATCCTGTTTGCCCTGCTCGCGCCGTTCAAGAGCATCGGGCTGCACTGGCTGGCCGCCTTCGCGCCCTTCCTGCTGCTGCCCGCGCTGTTCCTGGCGCGGCGTTCGCTGACGCTCGGAGTATGGCTCTCCGGAGCCCTGGCAGCACTCCACGCGATCGCGATCCTGACGATCGCGCTGATGCCGGTGGAATGGCTGAAGGGCCAGGATCGCTATGCCGACGCGGTGTTCTACCTGGCGCCGGAATCGGTGGCCGCGGCGGTCAACGAATACGACGCCGACTGGCACGTCTTCACCCGCAGCTACTCGCGCTCGGCGGTGCTGGGCTACTACGCCGGGCGCGCGGTCGGCGTGTTCGGCCCCGGGTCCCACTACGGCCGCCAGGACGACCTGCTGACCGACTTCCGCGCCCTGGACGGGGCCAACCTGCTCTACGTCCCCACCCGCGGCGTGCTGGACCCGGCGCAGGTGGAGCCCTTCTTCGACGAGGTGCGCGTACGCGAAGTGACCATCCGCGGCGTCGCCTGGACCCTCGCCGAAGGCCGCGGCTTCGACTACGCCGCCTACCACGACCAGATCCTGGAACCGGTGCTCGCCCGCTACTACGACTTCCCGGACTGGCTACCCGAGGGCCGCTGCGCCTTCACCGACCGCTACACGAACCGGGAATAAGACCCTGCGTTGACCAGGGAATCGTCCCCCCGGATACTGTTGTCCGTGAGCCATCGACTTCATCCAGGGAGGGGCGAGCGATGATCGCACCCGGAGCGGCGATCCCTGCCCGCCAGCGTCAAGCGAGCGCACGCACCCGCTGGCGCTGTGGTCTCGCCGTGGTCGTTCTGCTGCTGCCGCTGTTGTTGCTCGGCTGTGGTGGCTCCCAGGAGACCCCGCTGCGGGTGGCCACCATCGAGTGGATCGGCTACCAGCCCCTCCACCTGGCCGCCTCCGAGGGCCGGTTTCCCACCGACGAGATCCGCCTCGCCCGCTTCGGCTCGAACGTGGAGTCACTGCGCGCCTTTCGCAACGGCAATGTCGATGCCGCCGCCCTGACCCTCGACGAGGCGCTGCTGCTGCGCGCCGACGGCCACGATATCCGCGTCATCCTGCTGCTGGACTACTCGCATGGCGGCGACACCATCCTGGCGCAGCCCGGCATCACCCGCATGGCCGACCTGGAGGGCCGCCGCATCGGGGTCGAGAATGATGCCGCCACCGCCTACCTGCTCGCTCGCGGCCTGGAACACGGCGGCCTCGACCGCGAGAGAGTCGATATCGTGCGCGTAGATGCGGGGCGCCACGAGGAGGCCTTCCACGGCGGAGAGGTCGACGCCCTGGCGACCTTCGAGCCGATCCGCACCCGGCTGCTGAATGCCGGTGCCGAGGAGCTGTTCGACAGCACCCGGATCCCGGGCGAGATTATCGATGTCCTGGTGGTCCAGCGCCAAGCGCTCGACGACCACCCGAGACATCTCCGGCAGCTGGTGGATGCCTGGTTTGGAACGCTCGAATATCTGGATACCGACCCGGAACCCGCAAAGGCCGCCATGGCCCGGTATAGCGACCTCAGCGCGGAGGAACTGGCGGGTGCACTGGCCGGGGTCCACTTTCCCTCGCGGGCGGAAAACTGCACAGCCCTGGCCTCCGGTGGCGAATCCCTGCGCGCCAGCAGCGAGCGCCTGGCCACCCTGATGCAGCAGCAGGGCCTGCTGGAGCGCGAGGTGAACCTCGATCGTCTGTTCGATGACCGCGTCCTGCAGGCGGCGGGCTGCCCGCCATCGGAAGACGGCTGATGTGGCAGGGCCTGTTCCGCTATCCGATCAACACCACGCTGCCGCTTTTCCTGCTGGTGGTAGCACTCATTCTCGGCACCCTCTACACCCTGACCCTGATCCACAACCAGCAGCGCAGCATCCTCGCGAACGCCGAACGCGAACTGGCGACCGAGATCAGCCGCATGCAGCGCATCGTCCAGAACCACCTGGCAAACAACGGCACGCAGGCCATTCAGGACGAGATCGCGGCGCTCAATGTCGATATCCGGGTCCGCCTGGCCGGGGTGGTCGATGAACGCCAGCACTACGTTGCCGCCCTGAACCGCGGCATGCGCGAACGCCCGCTCGCGGAGACCCTGGACGCCGAACCCATGGCCGCGCTGGCCGACCCGCTGCGCACGCTGCTGACCGACGCCCGCGACCGCCGCGCCGCCAAGGTGCGCCATGTCGCGGGCGAGAACACCCTGATCGCGGTGGCGCCACTGCAGTTCACCGGGCCTCTGGTGGACCTGGGGCGCAGCCCCTCGGGCGCGGTCATCCTCGCATGGGATCTGTCGCTGCCTTTCCGGCAGGCGCGCACCGCGGCCCTGAACTCGGCGCTGCTGCTCGCGCCGATCCTTATCGCAGCACTCGCCGCGCTGTGGTGGCTGATCTACCAGGCACTGGGGCGGCGCCTGAGCCGCCTGAGCCGGACCGCGGAGCAGATCGCCGGCGGCGAGCACCACCAGCGTGCCGGGGTCACCGGGCGCGACGAGATCGGCCGACTTGCACGCGCCTTCGACCGTATGGCCGATGGCCTGGTGCAGGAACAGGCGCGCCTGCGCGAAAGCGAGCAGCGGCTGTATCTGGCCCAGGCCTTCTCCGGCGTTGGCACCTGGGAATGGGAAATCGCCAGCGGCGACCTGGTCTGGACCCGTCCGACCTACCAGCTGTTCGACCTGCCGGAGGACACCACCGAGGTCACTTTCGAGCATTACCTGGAGCGGGTCCATCCCGACGACCGTGCACGGGTCCAGGCCGCGGTGGAGCAGTCCCTCGAGCAGGGTACCGCCTACAGCATCGAGCACCGCGTACTCACGCGAGATGGCGACGAACGCTGGCTGCTCGGGAGCGGCGACGTGCTGCGCGACGCGGACGGCCAGCCCCGGCGCATGTACGGCATCGTGCAGGACATCACCGCGACCAAGCGCGCCGAGGCGGCCCTGTTCCGCGAAAAGGAATATGCCCAGGTCACGCTCGCCTCCATCGGCGACGGCGTCATCACCACCGATACCCGGGGCCGAGTCACGTTCCTGAACCCGATCGCGGAGTACCTGACCGGCTGGACCACCGATGCCGCCACCGGTGAACCGCTGACGCGAGTATTCAACATCCTCAACGAGATCACCCGCAAACCGGCGGTCAACCCGGTCGAGCGTTGCCTCAAGGAAGGTCGGATCGTCGGACTGGCCAACCACACCATGCTGCTGCGCAAGGACGGGCAGGAATTCGCGATCGAGGACTCGGCCGCGCCGATCCGCGACCGGGACGGCGAGATCGTGGGTGTGGTGCTGGTGTTCCATGACGTGACCCAGGCGCGCGAGCTGGCCAACCAGCTCAGCTGGCAGGCCACCCACGATGCCCTGACCGGGCTGCCCAACCGCCACGCCTTCGAGCAGCGCCTGGAACAGCTGGCGCGCTACCCGGAAAGCCAGAAGGGGCACGAAAACCATACCCTGCTGTACATCGACCTCGACCAGTTCAAGGTCGTGAACGATGTCGCCGGCCACGTCGCCGGGGATCAGATGATCCGCCAGGTCGGCGAACTGATGCTGGATCAGGTGCGCGAAACCGACCTGCTCGCCCGCCTTGGGGGCGACGAGTTCGGCATCATCCTCACGCACTGCGACATCGCCCACGCCGACCGCATCGCCAACGCCATCCATACGGTCCTGGACGAACTGCGCTTTGCCTGGGAAGACCGCGTATTCCGCATCAGCGCCTCCATCGGCATCATCGAGTTCCAACCCGGCGAGCGCAGCATGAACCAGCTGCTCGCCGATGCCGACATCGCGGTCTACGCGGCCAAGAACGCCGGCCGACGGCGCTCGCATATCTTCCGCCCGGAGGACCAGGACCTGCAGCAGCACCGGCGCGAGATGGACTGGGCCACACAGATCTCCGACGCCGTCGAACAGGGGCGCCTGGTGCTGTTTGCCCAGATGATTCACCCACTGGCCGAGCCCGACTCCGGCGCACCGCCCGCGGGACTCTCCTTCGAGGTGCTCGTGCGCCTGCGGAGCCAGGACGACGAGTTGATCCCCCCCGGGGTCTTCCTGCCGGCCGCCGAACGCTTTGACCTGATCTCCATCGTCGACCGCTGGATCATCACCCGGACCTTCTCCATGGTGGCTGACCACATCCGCCTGCACGGCCCGGCGAGCATCGAGCATTGCGCGGTCAACCTCTCCGGCGCGACCCTGAGTGACGAGACCCTGCTGCCATTCATCCGCAACCAGCTGAGCCTGCACCAGCTGCCTGGCGAGATTTTCTGCTTCGAGGTCACCGAAACCGCGGCGATCTCCAACCTGCAGGCGGCAATGCGCTTCATCCGCGATTTGCGCGGCATGGGCTGTCGCTTCGCGCTGGACGACTTCGGCTCCGGGCTGTCGTCGTTCGCCTATCTGAAGACCCTGCCGGTGGACTACCTGAAGATCGACGGCAGCTTCGTGCGCAACATCGCCACCGACCCGGTCAACGATGCCCTGGTGGGCAATATCAACAACATCGGTCACCTGCTCGACAAGAAAACGATCGCCGAGTTTGCCGAAGACGAATCGACCATCGCCCGCCTGCGCGAGCTGAACGTGGACTTCGCCCAGGGCTACGGGCTGCACCGCCCGCAGCCCCTGGAGGAACTGTTTGCAATGCACAACCCACCGCGCTGACAGCGAGGCCTGCGAGACGCTCATCGGGCCCCTGTGCGGGGAACATGCATCAGTCAGGACGGTCTGTAGTTCTCCCGGCCACGGTTGCCACCGAGGGCCGCCATTGGCCATTCTGTACGGCTGAATACAAGTTCCGGAGCACACCGAATGACTATCCGCCCCCTGCGCGCGGGCCTGATCCCGGCCCTGTTTCTTCTCCTGCCCGGCCTGGCGCTGTCCCAGCAGGCCGATCCGCAGATGCAACAACAGATGCAGCAGCAGGAGCCGGAGACCACGATCCACCAGGACTGGGAGGTCGCCTGTATCGAGACGCCACAGGGCGAGCGTTGCCGGATGCAGCAGACGCTGGAGATCCAGGACGAGCAGGCGCAGGGGCTGTTCCTGCAGGCGACCGTGCGCCGCGAAGGCGAGCAGCACATCATCGAGATCCTGGTACCGCTGGGCGTCGACCTGCGCCCCGGCATCCGCATGCAGGTGGACGATGCGGGCGAAGAGATGGATGCGGGCTACGTGACCTGCGTGCAGCAGGGTTGCGTCGCCGGGCGCGAACTGAACAGCGAACAGATGAGCGCGCTGCGCGGCGGGCGCGCCCTGACCGTCGCCTTCCGTGCCCTGCACCAGGAACAGCCGTTCGTGTTCGACGTATCCCTGATGGGCTTCACTGACGCCAGCAACCAGCTGTAATAACCGGCGGCGCACCAGCGACCCCACCCAGCGATCACACGATGGCGCGCGCCTCGGTCCCGTCCCATGCCGGCCGCAGATTTGCCGGTCGCGGCCGGTCGCGGGCACGGCGGGCACTGGCCACCGCCGCGGCCGCCGCACTGCTCTGGTGGGTCCTGGCCGGCAGCGCCGCCCTGCTGGAACCCCTGGCCCTGCTCGCAATCATCCTGGCCGCGGTCGCGAGCCTGCTGCTGCCGGCCGGACGGCCGCTGCCGTTGCGACCCGGCGCGCTTCCGGGCCTGCTGGGGTTCTTCCTGCGCAGCTCGTTCCTCGGCGGGCTGGACGTCGCCCGCCGCGCCCTGGACCCGCGCCTGCCGATCCAGCCGGACTTCCTGACCTACCGCACGGAACTGGCTCACGGCCCACCCCTGACCCTGTTCATGGCGGTCGTCAGTCTGCTGCCCGGCACGCTCAGCGTACGCCTGGAGGGGCGCCTGCTGACCCTGCATGTGCTGGACCGGGACGCCGATACGCGGGCGGCTCTGATCGCCCTGGAACAACGGATCCGTGCGGCATTCCACGACCCGCGTGACCGCCGCGCCAGTGACGACGGAGCCGCTCCATGAGCCTCTTCTATTTGGCCGCCGCCCTGTTCCTGCTCGGCACCATACTGCTCGGACTGGTCCGTGTGCTGCGAGGCCCGGGTTCCGGCGACCGCATGCTGGCCGCACAACTGTTCGGCACCACCGGGGTCACGATCCTGCTGCTCCTGTCGCTGGCACTGGAGGCATCCGCCCTGGTGGACGTGGCACTGGTCTTCGCCCTGCTGGCTGTCGTGGCCGCGGTGGCCTTCGTCCGCCAGCACGGTCTGCCGGAACCACCGGATACCCCGATCCACCGCCAGCCGCCGCACACCCCCGGCCCCGAGAGGCCCCACGATGATCGCTAACGCACTGACCGTGATCCTGATCCTCGCCGGACTGGTGTTCTTCGCGGCCGGCACCGCCGGGCTGCTGCGCTTTCCCGATGTCTATTCGCGCCTGCACGCCCTGACCAAGGCCGACAACGTCGGGCTCGGGCTGGTGATACTCGGACTGATGTTCCAGGCCGGCGGACCGGCGGACATCCTGAAGCTGCTGCTGATCTGGGTGCTGGTACTGGCGGCGGGGACCACGGCCGCGCACATGGTCGCGCAACGCACCTGGACCCACGGGGAGTTCGAGTCGGACCGATGAACGCCCTGCTGGTCCTCTTCGATCTGGTCCTGCTGGCCGGCATCGTCGGGGTGGCCTGGCGCTGCCTGGCGAGCACCGACCTGTTCCGGGCCGTCGTCCTGTTCATCACCTTCGGGCTGCTGCTCGCGCTGGCCTGGGTGCGGCTGGAGGCGCCGGACATCGCGCTGGCCGAGGCGGCCATCGGCGCGGGCATCACCGGCGCCCTGCTGCTGGTGACGCTGGAGCGCCTGCGCAGCATCATGGCCGAGCGCCGCAGCGGGCGGCCGCATACGCCACCGCCCGACCCCACCGGGCCCCATGCCCTGCTGCGCGCCCTGCATGACCCGCCGCCCGAACGTCGGACCTTCCTCCCCGCGCTGACCTTTGCCCTGGTGGTCGGCGGCCTGCTGGTGACCGCGCTGTGGCACCAGCCGCAGTCCGTCGGGCTGGAGCCGGTGGTGGATGCGCACATGGACGTCTCCGGGGTCGATCATCCGATCACGGCGGTGCTGCTGAACTTCCGCGCGTACGACACCTTCCTGGAACTGGCGATCGTGCTGATCGCACTGCTGGGCGCGTGGTCCCTGGGGCGGCACGACCTGATCCCGGCCCGCCCGGCCCCCGGCCCGATCCTGCCCGGCACCCTGCGGCTGCTGGTACCGGTCGCGATCGTCACCGGGGTGTACGTGCTGTGGGCCGGGAGCCACGCCCCCGGCGGGGCCTTCCAGGCCGGGGCGATCCTCGGGGCAGCCGGCATCCTGCTGGTGCTGGCCCGGCCGCGGCAACTGCCGATGGCCCCCGGGGCGCCGCTGCGTCTGGGGATCACCGCGGGTGTCGCGCTGTTCCTGCTGGTGGGGACCTATGGGCTCGTCGCCGGGCACGGCTTTCTCGGCTACGCCGACGCGTGGGCCTATCCGCTCATCATCCTGATCGAGGTGGCGGCGACGCTGTCCATTGCCCTGACCCTGGTGGCCCTGTTCGTGGCCGGCCGCCCGGCCGGAGACGACACATGAACGGGCTGGCGGAGACCGTCGCGCACACCCTGGCCCCGGGCCTGCTGTATCCCACCGGGGGTGCGATCCTGTTCGCCCTGGGCCTGTACGGGCTGATCCGCCGCCACCACCTGGTACTGCGCATCCTGGCCCTGAATATCATGGGCTCGGGCGTATTCATGGTGCTGCTGGGTGTCGCCGCCCGCGGCGAGGGCCCGCCGGACCCGGTGGCGCAGGCCCTGACGCTGACGGGCATCGTGGTGGCGGTCAGCGCAACCGCCTTCGCCCTGGCCCTGGTGGTGCACCTGACGCGGCTGACCGGCCACGCAGTGATGCTGCCCGGGCCGCCCGATGACGACGCCCCGGTGGAGGACATCTCGCGCGAGGAGCACCACGCGGATGGGGGTCCGGCCGAATCGTCCGCCGGCGAGGACCGGTCGGCGTGATCCCGGCAAACCCCGAATGGCTCCCGGCGGGGAGCGCCGGACTGGTCGCGCTGTCACTGGGAGTGGCCGTGCTGGCAACGGCATGGCCGCGCCAGGCCCACCGGATCGGCCTGCTGGGCGCGCTCGCGGTGACGGCCTGGGTGCTGGGTCTGAGCGCGACCTTCCTGCACGCCGGGCCGGACCCGGAGACCGCCGCGACGCGGGTGGCCCTGGGCGGCTGGGAGGCCCCGCTGGGGCTCATGCTGCAGCTGGACGGATTGTCCATGACCCTGCTGGTGCTTACCGCCGTAGTGGCCCTGGCCACCAGCCTCTACAGCCTCGGCTACGTGCACGACCGCATCGAGCGTCGCCAGTTCTGGCCCCTGTGGCTGTGGCTATGGGCCGGGCTCAACATGCTGTTTCTCTCCGGCGATGCCTTCAACCTGTACATCACCCTGGAGGTGGTGTCGCTCTCGGCCGTCGCCCTGGTGGCCTTCACCGGCACGGCCGCCGCGGTCTCCGGCGCGGTGCGCTACCTGCTGGTCAACATCCTCGGCTCGCTCAGCTTCCTGATGGGCGTGGTTCTGCTGTTCGGGGAACACGGGGTACTCGATCTGGTGCTGCTGGAGGCCCGTACCGAAGCGGGCCCGACGGAACGCATGGCGGCGGTGCTGATGACCGCGGGCCTGATGCTCAAGGCCGCCCTGTTCCCGCTGCATGTCTGGCTGGCGCCGGCCCATGGGTCAGCCCCGGCACCGGTCAGTGCGGTCCTCTCCGGGCTGGTGGTCACGGGATCGTTCTACCTGATCCTGCGGCTGTGGATGGGGGTGTTTGCCCCGCTGGCGACCCCGGCCTTCGGCATCCTGGTCGGCCTGCTCGGGGTGGGGGCGCTGATCTGGGGCTCGCTGCAGGCGCTGCGCGCGGGGCGGCTCAAATCCATCGTGGCCTATTCCACGGTCGCCCAGTTCGGCTATCTGCTGGTCGCCTTCCCCTTGATGCTGGTGGACCCGGGCGCCTGGCGGGTGGTGGTGTTCTTCGCGGTGGTCCATGCCCTGGCCAAGGCATCGGTGTTCCTGGCCGCGGGCACCCTGCAACACGCCGCCGGGCATGACCGCCTGGCCGAGCTGGGCGCGGTACTCCGGGCCCGGCCGCGCACGGTGTTCGCCCTGGGACTGGCCGGGGTCAGCCTGATGGGGCTGCCGTTCACCGGTGGCTTCATCGCCAAGTACCTGCTGCTGGAGGCCGGCCTGGGCACGGTCCTCGCCGGCAGCCTGATCGGCGTGCTGTGGGTGCTGGCGATCGCCGGCGGCGGGCTGCTGGCGGCGGCCTACGTGCTGCGCATGGTGGCCCCGGCGTTTCATCGCGGCCGCCGCGACGCCGGCGAGGCAGTGTCGCCGTGGATGGACTGGGTCCCGCTGGCTCTGGCCACGGTCGCGGCGCTGGCCGGGCTGGCCGGCGTGCTGACGCTGAACACTCTTGCCCTGACCCCGGGGGCCCCGTGATGGACGGTGGCTGGCTGCTGCTCGCGATCCTGTTCAGCTCGCTGGGACCGGGCATCGCGATCTTCTTCCTGCCGGAGCACCGACAGGGCCTGCGCACCGCGCTGAACCTGGGCGGCGCCGGCACCAAGCTGGCGCTGGTCGGGGTGCTGCTGGCGGGCGTACTGCGCGGTGACGAATACCGCTTCAGTCTGCCGCTGATGCCCGGCATCGACCTGGTGCTCGCGGCCGATGCGCTGTCGCTCCTGTTCGCCAGCCTTTCGGCCGTGCTGTGGTTCGTAACCACGGTCTACGCCATCGGCTACCTCGAGGGCTCACCGCGACGCAGCCGCTTCTTCGGCTTCTTCTCGCTGTGCGTCAGCGCGACGGTGGGGATTGCCCTGTCCGGCAACCTGATCACCTTCCTGATCTTCTACGAGATCCTGACCCTCGCGACCTGGCCCCTGGTGGTCCATCGCGGCACGCCGGCGGCCCTGCGGGCCGGACGCCTCTATCTCGGCTACACCCTGACCAGCGGGCTGGTGCTGTTCACGGCCATCGTCTGGCTCACGCTGCTGGCCGGGGCCGAGGGCTTTACCCCGGGCGGCTACCTCGAAACCCTCGCGGAGACTCACGCGGTCACGCTGCAGGTCCTGTTCGTGCTGCTGATGGTCGGCTTCGGGGTCAAGGCCGCGCTGGTGCCGCTGCACTCCTGGCTGCCCATCGCCATGGTCGCGCCGGCGCCGGTCAGCGCGCTGCTGCACGCGGTGGCGGTGGTCAAGGCCGGGGCCTTCGGCATCATCCGCGTGGTCAACGATGTCTACGGGGCGGAACTGGCGATCGAGCTGGGCCTGACGGCCGGGCTTCTGGTGATCGCGGCGGTCACGATCATCTATGGCTCCATTCAGGCCCTGCGCACCGACGACCTGAAGCAGCGCCTGGCATTCTCCACCGTGAGTCAGGTCTCCTACATCATCCTGGGCGTCGCGCTGGCCGGGCCCCTGGGGGTCATCGGCGGGCTGGTACACCTGGTGCACCAGGGCATTACCAAGATCACACTGTTCTTCTGCGCCGGCAATTTCGCCGAGACCCTGGGCATCCATCGCATCAGCGAGCTCGACGGCGTGGGCCGGCGTATGCCGCTGACCATGCTGGCGTTTACCGCGGGCGCGCTGGGCATGATCGGCCTGCCGCCCCTGGCCGGTTTCGTGACCAAGTGGCACCTGGGGCTGGGGGCGCTGGAGGCCGGCATGCCCTGGATCCTCGGAGTGCTGGTCCTGTCGAGCCTGCTGAACGCGGCCTATTTCCTGCCCCCGGTGATCCGGGGCTGGCTGGGCGAGCGCCGCGAGCCGTGGCATGAACCCCTGCAGGCCCATGCCGGCCCGACCCGCTTCGAGACCCACTGGATGCTGCTGTTCCCGGTGGTCTTTACCGCCGCGCTGGGGCTCCTGGTCGGGCTGTTTGCCGGGCTGGGGCTGAGCCCGCTCGGCTGGGTCAGCCTGATCGTCCAGCGTGACTATGCGCTGCCGGAGTTCGGGCTGTGAGCGGGGCCGCGCTGCTGACCGTCCCGCTCGTGCCGCTGCTGCTGGCGGTGTTCATTGGCCTGCGTCCGGGGCGGGCGCGGCTGAACCGCCTGGTGCCCTGGGCGGCGCTCCCCGGCCTGGCGCTGGCCGCCCTGGCCCCGCCCGGGCTGGAGGCGACCCTCTCCGGCCTGCTGATGGGCACCCACCTGGCGGTCGACCCGACCGGCCGGGCCTTCCTGGGCCTGACCGCGGGCCTGTGGCTGGCCGCCGGGCTGTTCGCGCTCTCCGATCGGCGCGACGATCCCCGGCGGCATCGCTTCTATGTGTTCTGGTTGCTGGCCCTGGCCGGCAACCTGGGCCTGATCCTGGCGCAGGACGCGATCGCCTTCTATTTGTTCTTTTCCCTGATGAGCCTGTCGGCCTACGGACTGGTGATCCATTCCGGCAAGCCGGAGGCCTGGCGGGCCGGACGGGTGTATCTGATCCTCGCGGTACTGGGCGAGGTGTTGCTGTTCGCGGGTCTGGTACTGGCTGTCCATGCGGCGGGGCAGTCCAGCCTGGCGGCCGTGGCCGCGGCGCGCCCCGAGGGCTGGGCATTGGTCCTACTGGTCCTGGGGCTCGGCATCAAGGCCGGCATGCTGCCGCTGCATTTCTGGCTGCCGCTGGCCCACCCGGCCGCTCCGGTACCCGCGAGCGCCGTGCTGTCCGGGGCGATGATCAAGGCCGGCCTGCTGGGCTGGATGCGCCTGCTGCCAATCGACGCCGCCGGCCACGCAGTGCTGGGCGAGGCGCTGGTCCTGCTGGGCCTGGCGGCGGCCTTCCTCGGCGTACTGGTCGGGGTGCTGCAGGTACGGCCGAAGACCCTGCTCGCCTACTCCAGCATCTCGCAGATGGGGCTGATGACCACGGGTATCGGCCTGGCCCTGCTCCTGCCCGAGGCGCGCGGCTGGCTGCTGGCAGCAGTCACGCTGTACGCCGTACATCATGGCCTGGCCAAGGGGGCGTTGTTCCTGACCGCCGGCATGCAGCGGCAGTGGCCGGTCACCCGCCCGGCGCGGACCGCCTTTGCACTGTTCACGCTGTTGCCGGCGCTGGCCCTGGCGGGCCTGCCCTTCACCAGTGGCGCGCTGGCCAAGAACGCGTTGAAGGAGCCGCTGGCGGCGGAGGCCCTGTCGGGCTGGCTGGCCCATACCGAGTGGCTGCTGACCCTCGCGGCGGCCGGCACCACGGTGCTGCTACTGCGCTTCCTGTGGCGCTGGCGGGCGGATCTCGAGACCGCGGCCGACGGCCTCGACCGACCGCGCTGGTGGGCCTGGGGCGGCCTTTCGCTGATGGCACTCCTGCTCCCGCTCGCAACCTTGCTGGCCGGCCCCACGGCCCTGCCCCTGAGCGTCCATGACCTGTACGGCTCGTCCCTGCTGTGGCCGGTCATGCTGGGGCTGGGCCTAGCCCTTCTGGCCTGGCGCGGGGTTCGCGACCGCGAGACCCCGCGCGTGCCGGAGGGGGATCTGGCCGTGCTGGCCGAGGCCGCCTGGGACGGCGCCCGCCGCACTCGACGCCGCCTGGCATTGCCGGGGCCCTGGCCACCCCGGATACCGGCCCGCATGCGTGCGCTGCGCCTGGGCGCGCGCCGTCGCCTGGAGGCCGCCGAGCGCATGTTGACCCGCTGGGAGACCATCGGGCTGCTGTTTTCCGCAGCGATGCTCGGGCTCTACCTGACGCTGCTCGCCGGATAAGACCGCCCTCGAGCCAGGCACGAAAAAGGCCGGCCCGGGACTGCCCCGGGCCGGCCTTCAGGCGCCGTTCCTATTGCGGGCTGGAGCTCAGTTCTGATCGATGAAGTCCGCGGTGAAGTCGGCCACGTCGTCCGCGAAGAAGTCACGGAAGAAGTGCCCCGCCCCGTCCACGGTCATCAGGGTGATGTCGCCGCTGTCCTTCACCGCCTCGACCTTTCGCGGCAGGTCCGGCACCACGTCGTCCTCGGAACCGGTGATCACCAGCGTCGGGATCTGCATCCCGCGAATCACCGTCGGGGTATCGTTCTGGCGGGTCGGCTCGTAGTAGCCGAGGAAGGCGCGCGGGGTCACGTCCAGTTCCTCGCAGTAGAGGAAACGCACGTCCTCCATCAGGGTCTCTTCCTGGTCCATGCGCTGGAGTTCGCGGGCCTGATCCAGGAGTACCTGCAACGGCATACCGCTTTGTTCCTCGTACTCGCTCGCAGCCTCGTCCTCGTCGAAGGTGGACGCGGCCACCAGCACCAGGGCGCGAATGCCGTCCGGGTCATGCTCGGTCAGGTAGCGGGCCACCTGGTTGCCACCGCGCGAGTGGCCAAACAGGGTGACCGGACCATAGCCCTCGTCCTGCAGCCATTGATGCCACAGGCTCAACTCCTGCAGATGGTCATCCACGCCGTGACGCACCGGGGCATCGCACTCGAACATGCCCTCGCGCGCGTCGATGCCATAGCTCAGATTGACGGACAGCGTATTCAGGCCATGGTCGGCCAGCAGATCCTGCACCGCGGCCATTACCTCCATGCGCCCATGCGCCAGGGTACCGTGCAGCATCAGGACCACCCCGTCGGAGGGGCTCGCTCCCATGCCGTCCTTCATGTGACCGATCAGGGTTCGGTCATCGTGTTCCAGCGTAACCTTCTCCGCCGCCATCACGTTCGAGGCCGCGACCAATCCGGCCACTGTCAGGGCAGCCGTGGCAATCCAGCGAGACATGGGAACCTCCTGTTATTGAGTCGTCCGGAAATAGACTCGTTCGCGCTGGGAAAATTCCACCCCGGCTGCGCGCCATGGCCTGACAGCGCGGGCCGCGCCGGCGCATGATAAGCAGGTCCGGATCCACTGGGTGATACATCTCCGGGAGACCCATGAGCGATCGCGACCCGTCACGCGACTGGCATGCCCTGAAGACCGACGAAGTGCTCCGGCGTCTGGAGACGGACGCGCACGGACTCGCCTCGTCCGCCGCGGAACAGCGGCTTCAGGATGTCGGCCCCAACCGCCTGCCGGAGGCCGCGCGCACCGGCCCCGTCCGGCGCTTCCTGCTGCAGTTCCACAATGTGCTGATCTACGTGCTGATCGCCGCGGCGGTGGGTACCGCGTTCCTTGGTCACTGGCTGGATACCGGCGTCATCCTGGGGGTGGTGCTGATCAACGCCATCATCGGCTTCATCCAGGAGGGCAAGGCGGAAAAGGCGCTGGACGCGATCCGCGGGATGCTCTCGCCCCGCGCCCAGGTCCTGCGTGACGGCCAGCGCCACAGTATTCCCGCAGAGACGCTGGTCCCCGGCGACATCGTGTATCTGCAGGCCGGGGACCGCGTCCCGGCGGACCTGCGCCTGACCGGGGCGCACAACATGCGCATCGACGAGGCCGCGCTGACCGGCGAATCGGTTGCCAGCGACAAGCAGACCGCTTCCGTGGAGGCCGGGGCCGACCTCGGCGATCGCCGTTCGATGGCCTATTCCGGCACGCTGGTGGCCTTTGGCCAGGGGCGCGGGGTCGTGGTCGGCACCGGGGCCGATACCGAGATCGGCCGCATCTCCACCCTGATCGGCGAGGTGGAGACCCTGACCACCCCGCTGCTGCGCCAGATCGCCCAGTTCGGCCGCTGGCTGTCGGTGGCCATCGGCGTCCTGGCGGCGGCGACCTTCGCCTTCGGCTACTGGGTGCGCGACTACGACCTGGTGGAGACCTTCCTCGCCGCGGTCAGCCTGGCGGTGGCGGCGATCCCCGAGGGCCTGCCGGCGATCATGACCATCACCCTGGCGATCGGGGTGCAGCGCATGGCCACGCGCAACGCGATCATCCGCCGCCTGCCGGCGGTCGAGACCCTGGGCTCCGTCACCACCATCTGCTCGGACAAGACCGGCACCCTCACCCGCAACGAAATGACGCTGAAGAGCATCATCACCACGCAGGCGGAGTACGAGCTGGGCGGGGTCGGCTACGAGCCGCACGGCGGCATTACCCGCGACGGCCAGGAGGCGGACCCGGAGGCCGATCCCCTGCTGGCCGAGATCCTGCGCGGCCTCCTGCTGTGCAACGATGCCGAGGTCTATCTGAAGGAGGACCGGTGGACCATGGAGGGCGACCCGACCGAGGGGGCCCTGATCGTCGCCGCGATGAAGGGCGGACTGGAGCCGAAGGCAATCAACGAGCGCTTCGTGCGGGATGACGTGATCCCGTTCGAGTCGTCCTACAAGTTCATGGCCACCCTGCACCATGACCATGAAGGCGGCGCCTTCGTCTTTCTCAAGGGGGCGCCGGAACGCGTGCTGGCCGTATGCAGCCAGCAGCGTACCGCCGATGGCGAGGCGCCCCTGGACGCCGAGCACTGGCAGCAATGGATGGACGGCGTCGCCGCGCGCGGCCAGCGCCTGCTCGCCCTGGCCACCCGGCGCATGGAGGATCACCGCCAGGAACTGGAGTTCTCCGACATCGAGGATGGCGGGCTCACCCTGGTGGCGGTCTGCGGGATCATCGACCCGCCGCGCGAGGAGGCGATCGAGGCGGTGGCCCACTGCCAGGAGGCCGGCATCCGCGTGAAGATGATCACCGGCGATCACGGCGTGACCGCGCGCGCGATCGCCGACGAGCTGGGCATCAGCACCGAGGGCGGCGTGGTGGTCGGTCACGAGCTGGAAGGCGCCAGCGACGCGGAGCTCGCGGAGCAGGTCCGATATGTGGACGTGTTCGCCCGCGCCACGCCGGAGCACAAGCTGCGCCTGGTGCGCGCAATCCAGAGCCACGGCGACGTGGTCGCGATGACCGGCGACGGCGTCAACGATGCCCCCGCCCTCAAGCGCGCCGATGTCGGCGTGGCCATGGGCGTGAAGGGCACCGAGGCCGCGCGCGAGGCCTCCGAGATGGTGCTGGCCGACGACAACTTCGCCTCCATCGCCAACGCGGTGGAGGAAGGCCGCACCGTCTACGATAACCTGAAGAAGGCCATCCTGTTCCTGCTGCCCACCAACGGCGGCCAGGCCTTCACCATCGTCGCCGCGATCCTGCTCGGCCTCACCCTGCCGCTGACGCCGGTACAGGTGCTGTGGGTCAACATGGTCACCGCGGTCACTCTGGCCCTCGCCCTGGCCTTCGAGCCCACCGAACCCGGCGTGATGCAGCGCCCCCCGCGCCCGCCGCGCACCCCCCTGCTGTCCGGATTCCTGCTCTGGCGCATCGGCTTCGTCTCCGCGCTGCTGGTCGCCGGCACCTTCGGCCACTTCCTGTGGCTGGAGCAGCAGGGCGTGGCGGAGGAATTCGCGCGCACCGTGGCCATCAACACCCTGGTCATGGGCCAGCTGTTCTTCCTGTTCAACAGCCGCTACATCCTGGAACCGGCACTGAACCGGGCGGGCCTGTTCGGCAGCCGCCCCGTACTGATCGCGGTCGGCGTGCTGATCGTGCTGCAGGGCCTGTTCACCTACGCCCCGCCGCTGCAGCTGCTGTTTGGCACCACCGCGATCGGGCCGGAGGAATGGCTGCGCATCCTCGCCTTCGGCCTGATCCTGTTCACCCTGGTCGAACTCGAAAAGACGCTGCTGCGCCGACGCGGTTTCAACCCCCACCAGTAGGGAACGCCCGGGAGGCTGCCCATGACCGCGACAGACACGCCCGTAACTCGATACCCCGCCCCCAACGCCAGCGTTCATAAGCCCCCTGCGCTGCACCCGACCGGGGCCTCGCTGGCCCCCCTGTGCGCGCTCGCCCTTGCCCTGTGGGGGCCAGCGGCCCTGGCGGGAGACGCACCCGAATCCCGGGTCGCCTGGGAGGAGCCGGTCGAGGTCGCGCGCGGCGAGGCCTTCCGCGGCCCCTGGCGCATGAACGCCTCGGATTTTCGCTATGTCGACGATGCCTCGGTGGCGATCAATGACCATGGCGACGCGCTGGTCGTCTGGGCCGACCAGGCGCAGCAGGCCCTGTTCCTGCAGCGCTACGACCGCGACGGCCGGGCGGTCTTCGAGCGACCGACCCGGATCGGCGGCGTGCCGGGCACCTTTTCCTGGCTGCCGCGGGTCGCAGTCGAACCGGCGCCGGACGACGCCGACGCCTTCGACGTGCACCTGCTGTGGCAGGAGATCCTGTTTACCGGCGGCGACCACGGCGGCGAGATCCTGTACGCCCGCTCCCGCGACGGGGGGCGCTCGTTCGAGGAGCACCAGAACCTGTCCCGTTCGCGCGACGGCGCCGGCAAGGGCCGCATCACCGCACAGCGCTGGGACAACGGCAGCCTGGACCTGCTGCTGACGGCCGCCGGCGAGGTGGTCGCCGCCTGGACCGAGTACCAGGGTCCGCTGCGTGTCACCTATTCCGCGGATCATGGCGCCTCCTTCGCCGAACCCGTGACCGTCAACCCGGACCCCGCGGTGCCGGCCCGCGCCCCGACCCTGGCACAGGCGCCATCCGGTCGCGTGCTGCTGGCCTGGTCGGAGGGTGACAGTCCGTCCGCGGACATCCGGATCGCCCGCTCGGACAACCTGGACACGGGCTTTTCCAAGCCTGCAACCGCGCTGGAACAACCGGGTCATGCCGACGCTCCATCGCTGGTGGTGGACGCGGAGGGCGTCGTTCACCTGGCCTTCGGGGCGATCCCGGCCAACGACCTGGAGGACTACCGGCAGCCCCATTTCCGCCGCGTGCACGTCAGTCGCGCAGACGCCGACAGCCTGGACTTTGCAGCGCCTACCCGGCTCGACGCCGAGGACTGGCCGGGCGGCTTCCCGACGCTGACCCGGGACGACCGGTGCCTGTATCTGGTCTGGCAGCGCTATCCCCACCCGACCGATCGGCCCTGGGGCCTGGCATTTACCCACGCGCCGCTGAAGTCCGCGCGGTTCGGGCCTGTCGAGGCGGTCCCGGGCACACTCGACACCCCCTACAGCGGGGGCCTGCAGGGGCAGCTGAAACGACGCGTGGCGGTCAACCGCCACGGGGCGATCGCGATTGCCCAGAGCCGCTTCATCCCGGGAAGCCACAGCGACATCCTGCTGATCCGCGGCCAGATCGAGGAGGGCGGATGCCATCCGAACCCTTCTCGCTGATGATTCACGGCGGCGCCGGGCAGATCCGCGAGGCCGGGGATCCACAGACCGCCGGCCGCTACCACGCCGCGCTGCACGCGGTACTGGAAGCCGGTCGCGAGCGGCTGGCGCAGGGCGATACCGCCCTGGATACCGTGGAGTACTGCGCGGCGCGGCTCGAGGACAACCCGCTGTTCAATGCCGGCACCGGTGCCGCCCTGACCCGGGACGGGACCGTGGAACTGGATGCCGCGATCATGGATGGCGCGGCTCTCGCTGCGGGGGCCGTCGCGGCGGTTCGCGGCATTGCCAACCCGATCCGGCTGGCGCGGGCGGTCCTCGAAGACGGGGAACATGTGCTGCTGGTCGCGGACGGCGCCGCCAGCTTCGCCCGCGAGATCGGGATGCCGCAGGTGGACGAGGACACCCTGATCACCCCGCAGCGGCGGGAACAGCTGGAGCGCGCCCTGCGCCAGGGCCGGGTCACACTGGATCATGACGAACCCGCGCCCGGGACTATCGGCGCGGTCGCGCGCGATCGCCACGGCCATCTGGCCGCGGCCACCTCGACCGGCGGGATGACCGGCCAGCGCCCCGGTCGTGTCGGGGACTCGCCGATCCCGGGTGCCGGCGTCTACGCGGACGATCACAGCGCCGCCATCTCCGCGACCGGGCATGGCGAGCATTTCCTGCGCAGTGTGTTTGCCCGGGAACTGGCCGACCGTATCGAATATCTTGGGCTGAGCGCCGCCGAGGCCCTGACCGCCAGCCTGCAGCGCCTGCGGGAGCGGCTCGCGGGCTACGGCGGGGCCATCGTGATCGACCGCAACGGGCGCTGCGCGGCCGGCACCACCACCCCGCGCATGCTCCACGGCTGGATCGAACACGCGGGCCCGAGCCGGACCCGCATCGAACCACCGGCCCGTTGACCGGGCCACGCCAGCGACCGCGGAATCACCCGACGTGCGGGTCGTGAAACGGCACTCAGTCTCACACCCCGCGGGGTTCAACCCTGCGCCGCAGTGGCGTTCCAGCGCCGCCCCATGCGGCTGCCCAGCCACACCCCGACAATCCACAGCACCAGGGACACGCCCACATAAAGCCCGGCGCGGCCTGCAGCACCCGACTGCATCAGCCACAGGCTCTCGAGACTGAACACCGAGAAGGTCGTAAAGCCGCCGCAAACCCCGGCCAGCATGAAATGACGAAACACCGGGTCGGCCGGGCGGCAGCCGCCCGGCGCGCTGATCACCGCATACAGCCCGATCAGCCACGATCCGGCCACGTTCACGGCCAGCGTGTCCCAGGGAAAGCCGGTCCCGGCCAGGTGCAGCCCGGTCCAGGAGACGCCATACCGCGCCATGCTGCCAAGGGCCGCCCCCAGCGCCACGAACAGCGAGAGCCGCAGCGAATACCCGGTCACGCCGCACCCCCTGCCAGGCGGCCCAGCGCGTGCCCGATGGCCACCAGCGCCAGCCCCCCGCCCAGGGTCAGCACGACGTAGACCAGCGCCGGGCGCAGCCCGTCCTGCTCCGCGACCCCGACCACCTGCAGGCTGAACGAGGAGACCGTGGTGAAGCTGCCGAGCACACCCACCACCAGCAACAGCCAGAGCCAGGAGGTCCACGCTGGCCCCGAGGCCCAGCCCAGCGCCAGCCCGATCAGCAGCGCACCGGAGGCATTCACCGCCAGCGTCCCCCACGGGAAACGGCCGCCCCCGGTGCGGTTGTCGATCCACTGCGACAGCCAGAAGCGCGCCAGTCCCCCCAGCGCACCCCCGGCTCCCACCAGCAACAGGCCCTCCCACCACGCCATCATGGCGCCATTGTCAGCGGCTCCGCCCAAGCTGTCGAGCATCGGGGTCAGGGCAACACTGACTCATGAACCCGCCCGCGTACCCTTCGCGCGACAACGTTACAGCGCAGACGCCTGGGGGCCACCCGTCGCGGTCGCCGCGGGTCCGGAACCGCCCACCGAAGCAACACCCCGTCGACAGAGGCGCGATGGCGACTGACCACACGTCCAGGCGGCCGCGCCGCAGAGCTCAATCCTCGTCGAGAGCGGCAAAGCCTTCGGCCAGATGATCGATCAGGCCACGCACGGCCGGTAGCTGTCCGCGCCGCGACGGGAACACCGCATGCACGATCTCGCGCGGCGGGGCCCAGCCATCCAGCACCGGCAGCAGACGGCCATCCGCCAGCTCCGTGGTCATCATCATGGTCGGCAACTGCACGATACCGACCCCGTGGCAGGCGGCAATCCGCAGGGCCGTCATGCTGCGCGTGACCAGGCGCGGCTGGTGGGCAATCCAGGCCTCGCCACCGCCGGGCCCGACAAGGTGCCACTGATAGCGTGCCTGCGGCCGGCTCAGTGCGAGGCTGGGGAGGTCTGCGAGATCCGCCGGCACCTGCGGCGAGCCCTCGCGCTGAAGCAGGTCGGGGCTCGCCACCAGCCGCTGGGCCCGGTCGGCCAGGACGCGCAGGACAAGGTCGCTGTCCTCCAGCGGCGGCGGCTCCACGCGGATGGCGATGTCGAAGCCTTCTTCGATGACGTCCACGCGGCGGTTGGTCGCGTCCAGGTTCAGCTGCACCCGCGGGTAACGGCGCTGGTATTCCGCCAGCATGGTCGCCACCCGGGCATCCAGCAGTGCGACCGGACAGCTCAGCTTGACCGTGCCACAGGGCTCGTCACGCAGGCCGTCGATGGCGTCCTGCGCGGCCTCCGCCTGCACCAGCATGGCCTTGCAGAAGGCATGGTAGATGCGCCCGATCTCGGTGACGCCGACATGCCGGGTGGAGCGCTGCAACAGGCGCACCCCCAGACGTTCTTCCAGCGCGGCGATCCGGCGACTGAGCTTGGACTTGGGCTCGCCCAGTGCCCGTGCAGCCGGGGCAAACCCGCCGTGCTCGACCACGCGGGCGAAATAGTAGAGATCGTTGAGGTCCTGCATTCTCATCGTTCCGATTATGGAACGGTGAGTGTAATTTTTGCGTACTACCCGCGCCACCGTCCTGCTGTCAGGATTCTCTTCAGGTCACAACCCACGGCCTTTCGAGGAGGACGACATGAAGACCATCCTGGGTATCTACAGCGCTCCGCCCCGCCACTGGGTCGGCAACGGCTTCCCCGTGCGTTCGCTGTTTTCCTACCAGACTCACGGCCGCCACGTGAGCCCGTTCCTGCTGCTCGACCATGCCGGACCCATGGATTTCGAACCCGCGGCCCGGCCGCGGGGAGTGGGAGAACATCCGCACCGGGGGTTCGAGACCGTCACCATCGTGCTGGATGGCGAGGTGGAACATGCCGACTCCACCGGGGCCGGCGGCGTTATCGGACCGGGCGATGTGCAGTGGATGACCGCCGGTGCCGGCATCCTGCACGAGGAGTTCCATTCCCAGCGCTTCACCCGCACCGGCGGGCGGCTGGAGATGGTGCAGCTCTGGGTCAACCTGCCGTCCCGATACAAGATGACCGCACCGCGCTATCAACACCTGGGCGTCACCGACATCCCGGAGATCGCACTGCCGGACGCCGCCGGGCGGCTAAGAGTCATTGCCGGCGAGTATGCCGGGCAGTCGGGGCCGGCCCGCACCTTCAGCCCGATGCAGGTGTGGGACCTGCGCCTGGAGCGCGATGGCGAGGTCCGCCTGGACCTGCCGCACGGCTGGAACTCCATGCTGGTGGTACTGCACGGCACCGTTCAGGTGAACGGCAGCGAGATCGCGCGCGGCGGACAGCTGGTGATGCTGAGTGCGGAGCACGAGGGCGTGATCGTCGAATCCAATAACGAGGCCACCGTGCTGGTCCTGTCCGGCGAACCCATCGACGAGCCCGTCGTCGGCCAGGGGCCCTTCGTCATGAACACGCCGGAGGAGATCCGCCAGGCCATCCGCGACTATCGCGAGGGCCGCCTGCAGCATTCCGCCCCATCCACTTGACCCAACCCCGCGGCGCACCTGCGTCGCGGCATTTCATGCCTGCCCGGCAGGCTTACACAAGGAGAACGACATGAATCAAGACTACACCTACCGCCGCCTCGACAAGGACGATGCCGCGCTGCTGCTGGTCGATCACCAGTCCGGTCTGATCTCGCTGGTCCAGGACTTCGAACCCAGCGAATTCAAGAACAACGTGCTGGCCACGGCTGCCTGCGGCCGGTACTTCGGGTTGCCCACCATCCTGACCACCAGCTTCGAGGCCGGCCCCAATGGACCCCTGGTGCCGGAACTGCAGGAGATGTTCCCCGACGCCCCCTATATCGCGCGTCCGGGCAACATCAACGCCTGGGACAACGAGGAATTCCTGGCTGCCGTAAAGGCCACCGGCAAGAAGCAGCTGATCATCGCCGGGGTCGTCACGGAGGTCTGCGTGGCCTTCCCGGCGCTGTCCGCCATCGAGGAGGGCTACGACGTGTTCGTGGTGACCGACGCCTCGGGCACCTTCAACAAGACCACCCGCGATTCCGCCTGGTCCCGTATGGAGGCCGCCGGCGTGCAGCTGATGGGCTGGTTTGCGATGGCCTGCGAACTGCACCGCGACTGGCGCAATGATGTCGAAGGCCTGGGAGCGCTGTTCTCCGAGCACATCCCCAACTACCGCAACCTGATGACCAGCTACTTCGCGCGCAACGCCTGAGCCATTAGCCACGAGCCATGAGCCATCGGGGCGGGCGGCCATCGCGGCGCCCGCCCTTTTCCGTGTTCATCGATGCGGCCCCGCCGACCTGACGCGCTGGAGGCCTTCCCAAGGTCCCAGATCACCGGGGACATGCGCCTCCGGATTGCCGGGATGGTAAAGTGCGGGCCCAGAAAGGGCCGTAAAGGGCCTGTTCCTCATTCAAACCGCATTGGTCGCAGGAGCATCATGGCGCAGTACATCTTTACGATGAACGGCGTGGGCAAGATCGTCCCGCCGAAGAAATACATCCTCAAGGACATCAACCTGAACTTCTTCCCGGGCGCCAAGATCGGCGTGCTGGGCTACAACGGTGCGGGGAAATCCACCCTGCTGCGCATCATGGCCGGCGTGGACACCGAGATCGTCGGCGAGGCGCGGCCACAGCCGGGCATCAACATCGGCTACCTGCCGCAGGAACCGCAGCTCGACGAGAGCAAGGACGTGCGCGGCAACGTCGAGGAGGCCGTGGCCCCGATCAAGGAGGCGCTGGCCGAGCTGGATCAGGTGTATGCCGCCTATGCCGAGGCGGATGCGGACTTTGATGCCCTGGCCGCCAAGCAGGGCGAGCTGGAGGCGAAGATCGAAGCGGCCGACGGCCACAACCTCGAGCGCAAGCTGGAGGTGGCCGCGGACGCCCTGCGCCTGCCGCCGTGGGATGCCGACGTGAAGACCCTGTCCGGGGGCGAACGCCGCCGCGTGGCCCTGTGCCGCCTGCTGCTGTCCAGCCCGGACATGCTGATCCTCGACGAGCCGACCAACCACCTGGACGCCGAGTCCGTGGCCTGGCTGGAGCGCTTCCTGCAGGAGTTCCAGGGCACCGTGGTCGCGGTCACCCATGACCGTTACTTCCTCGACAACGTCGCCGGCTGGATCCTCGAGCTGGACCGCGGCCAGGGCATCCCGTTCCAGGGCAACTACTCGCAGTGGCTGGAACAGAAGGAAAAGCGCCTGAAGCAGGAGGAAAAGGCCGAGGCCGCCCGCGTGAAGGCGATGGAGTCCGAGCTCGAGTGGGTGCGCTCCAACCCGAAGGGCCGCGGCGCCAAGAGCAAGGCCCGCCTGAAGCGCTTCGAGGAGATCGCCTCGACCGACTACCAGAAGCGCTCCGAAACCAAGGAGATCTACATCCCGCCGGGCCCGCGCCTGGGCGACAAGGTGCTGGAGGTGGAGAACCTGTCCAAGCACTTTGGCGACCGCGTGCTCTACCAGGGCCTGTCGTTCTCCGTGCCGCGCGGTGCACTGATCGGTGTGATCGGCCCGAACGGCGTCGGCAAGACCACGCTGTTCCGCATGATCGCCGGGCAGGACCAGCCGGACGACGGCTCGATCGAGCTGGGCGAGACCGTGCAACTGGCCTACGTGGACCAGAGCCGCGATGCGCTGCAGGACGAGAAGACCGTCTGGGAGGAAATCTCCAACGGCCAGGACATCATCCAGGTCGGCTACTTCCAGATGCCGTCACGCGCCTACGTCGGCCGCTTCAACTTCAAGGGCACCGACCAGCAGAAGCGCATGAAGGAACTGTCCGGGGGGGAACGCAACCGCGTGCATCTCGCCAAGCTGCTGCAAAGCGGCGGCAACTTCCTGCTGCTCGACGAACCGACCAACGACCTGGACGTGGAGACCCTGCGCGCGCTGGAAGAGGCCCTGCTGGACTTCCCCGGCTCCGCGATCGTGATCTCGCATGACCGCTGGTTCCTGGACCGCATCGCCACCCACATCCTCGCGTTCGAGGAGGACGGCAACGTGGTGTTCTTCGACGGCAACTACCAGGAATACGAGGAAGACCGCCACAAGCGCCTGGGCGCCGAGGCCGACCAGCCGCACCGGGTCAAATACAAGCGACTCGCCTCCTGACCTACCCCCGAAGGCCCGGCACCCGCCGGGCCTTCGTCTTTCCGCCCCCGGAACATTGGCCATATGGTCATCGCCAATGCCTGCTGCATCGGGCCGGCCTGCGCCGAGGCTACGGGCGAATCGGCCGGGTCTGCTCCAGAAATGCCTCCGTAAAGCCTTCCAGCTCTGCATCTTCGATCAGCCCTTCGCGCCGCATACACAGGAACTGATCCAGCGCCTTCGAGCGGGCATGGCCATCGAAGATGAATGCAAGCCGCTCGTTCGCTTCGTTCAGCTGCTGATAGAGATCCAGAAAGCGTTCGTGATTCGAGCGGTCTTCCTGTTCCATTGCCGCCCGGCAATCGGCCAGGGCGCGCTCGCAGTAGCGATCCAGCGCGGTCTTCTTCAACTGGCTGAACCGTTTCCAGTCCGATTCCTTGATCATCCCGGAGGCCTCCTGAAATTCGACACGTCAGGGGGTCAGGCGGATGCACACCCAACAGCTGGGAAATGATGCAGCGGCCGCAGCCGCTCCGCCAACCTTATCGGCGATCGCAGCTCGCGGTCAGGCGCCCGTCCACTGGCTCGGTGGTCATCCCGGTATCGACGAACCGGCCTTCGGCATGCAGTTCACCGCCATCAATCCGGATCAGCGGCTCCGACGCACCGCCGGCGACGCTGATCCACTGCCCGCCCATGCGCGTCCGATTGGCCTCCAGCACCTCGCCCCCCGCACGAAAATCGCCAAACTGGGCCGAAATCGAATGCGTCAGCATCCCGGCGACCTCGTTGCGCGAGGCGAACACCCGCAGCGGGCCGCGGTCAGTATCGGCGCGCGCCACCAGCGTCTGGTAGCGATCATCCGCATCACCGGAGAAATCGCAGACCTCCATCTCCAGCGCGTATTCCTCGCCATCCAGGACCAGGTTCGCGACCTCGGCCGCTTGCGCATTCACGGAAACCAGCGAAACGGCCAGCAACGACAGCAAACCTCCAGGCACTACCAGCGCAAGACGCATGCGGCAACTCCTTTGCAGAGATGGGTACGGAAGGGAAGCTTACCCCATTCCCCTAGGGAAACACTGATTAATGCACGCGCTCGCGCTCGAGTCGCTTTTGCGTGCGAACAAGGCGCGGTGACTGCCGTGCAGTCATTCTGCACAAGGGAGCCGCAACGCTGTGCGCGCACAAAAGCGGCCGAGCCCCTGCATTGAATGATTTGTGGGGTTGGCACCCCAGGTTCCCCGATCCTGCGTTGCGGCACTTGCCGGTAGAACCACTACCGGCTGCGCACCGCGCCTTGTCTCGGAAAACCTGGGGTGCCAACGCGAGTGTGTACATTGATCAGTGTTTGCCTAGGCACCACGCGAGGCCCGGCATGGGACCGATTCCACCCCCTGACCCTGCGCCGATCGGTTCTTGCAGCCGGACGTGCATTCCCTTCCCCCGGAATCTGGTCCATATTCACATGACGCAGTCGGTGAGAAGGGCCCCGTTCGCGGGCCGGTCGGGCGTCGGGGCGGAGGGCGATGCAGGAATCCTTCGGCAGCACAGCAAGCGCGGACGCCGCCGAGTGCCGCGAAGGGCAGCGCCTGCCGCCCGAACGCATCGCGACCTGCCGCCTGCAGCTGCACCCGGGCTTCACGCTGGACGACGCCGCCGAGGTCGTCCCCTATCTGGCCCGGCTGGGCATCTCGCACGTCTATCTCTCGCCGATCCTGCAGGCGGTGCGCGGCAGCACCCACGGCTACGACGTGGTCGACCCCTCCCGGGTCAACAACGAACTCGGCGGCGAACCGGCGCGCCAGCGCCTGTGTGCGGCGCTGGAGGCCGCCGGGATAGGGCTGGTGCTGGACATCGTACCCAACCACATGGCGGTGGCCGGGGACCAGAACCCGTGGTGGTGGGATGTGCTGGAGAACGGCCCATCCAGCCGGTTCGCGATGCATTTCGACGTGGACTGGGAGTCTTCGGAAGAGCGCTGGCCCAACAAGGTCCTGCTCCCGGTGCTGGGCGATCATTACGGCCGTGTGCTCGAGGCCGGCGAGATCCGGCTGCAATACGATGGCGGACTGTTCGATCTTGCCTATTACGAGCACCGCTTCCCGCTGGATCCATCCTCGCTCAATGACCTGCTCGACCGCGCCGGTCGCGCCACGGGCATCGAGTTTCTGGGCTTTCTCGCGGAATCCTGCGCACGCCTCCCGCAGCCCCAGCTCACCGGGCGCGACTCGGTAGCACGCCGGCACCGCGACCAGGGCGTCATTCGCCAGTTGCTGGACGAAATCACCCGCGACGACCCGGCGGCCGCCGAGGCCATCGCGGCCGAGGTGGCCCGGATCAACGCCGATCCCGATGCGCTGGACGCGCTGATCGAGAAGCAGAACTATCGCCTCGCCTGGTGGCGCACGGCCGGACGCGACCTCGGCTACCGGCGGTTCTTCGACATCAACGACCTGGCCGGACTGCGCCAGGAGCGGGAGGACGTGTTCCGGGCCGTGCATGCACTGCCGGTGCGCTGGGTGGCGGAAGGCGCGGTGCACGGCCTGCGGGTCGACCATCCGGATGGCCTGCGCGATCCCGGGCAGTACTTCAACCAGTTGCGCCGCGCCTGTCCGGGCACCTGGATCGTCGCCGAGAAGATCCTCGAGCCCGACGAGTCGTTGCCGCGCGACTGGCCAATCGCCGGCACCACCGGCTACGACTTCCTCAACCGCGTGCAGGGGCTGTTCGTGGACCCGGCCGGCGAGGCCCCGCTGACGCGGCTGTTCGAGGAACTCACGGGCGAAGACGCCGACTACCCGGGGCGGGTCTACGAATGCAAGCGCCTAGTGCTGAAGGACCTGCTCGGCAGCGAGCTGAACCGCCTGAGCTCGCTGTTCGTGGCGATCTGCGAGCAACACCGGCGCCACCGCGACTACACCCGCCACGAGCTGTACCTCGCCCTGCTGGAGGCGGCCGCCTGCTTCCCGGTCTACCGCACCTACCTCGCCCCGCGCGAAGGTGGCGTGACGGCGGCGGACATCGCCCGCGTCGAGACCGCGATCGAGCAGGCCGCCGCGCGCCGCCCGGAACTGGACAGCGAATTGCTGCAGTTCCTGCGTGACCTGCTCTTGCTGCGCATCCCCGGCGAGCACGCGACCGAACTGGCCCTGCGCTTCCAGCAGGTGACCGGCCCGGCGATGGCCAAGGGTGTGGAGGATACCGCTCTGTACCGCTTCCACCGCCTGACGGCCCTCAACGAGGTCGGCGGTGACCCCGGTCGCTTCGGGATAGCGGTGGACGAATTCCACGCGGCCAGCGCCCGCGCCCGGGCCCGACACCCCGAGGCCATGCTGACCACCTCGACCCATGACACCAAGCGCAGCGAGGACGTGCGCGCCCGGCTGCTACTGCTTTCGGAGATCCCGGAGGCATGGGCCGCGGGCGTGCGCGGCTGGATGCACCAGAACGCACGCCACCGCACCGGTGAATGGCCGGACCCGGCGATCGAGTATCTCTACTATCAGACCCTGGTAGGCGCCTGGCCGATCGACGCCGAGCGCATGACGGCCTACCTGGAAAAGGCCGCACGCGAGGCCAAGCAGCAAACCAGCTGGACCCAGCCCCAGGAGGACTACGAACAGGCCCTGCGCGCGTTCGTGGCAGGGACCCTCGGCGACCCTGGGTTTCGCGAGGCGCTGGAGTCATTCCTGCGGCCACTGGTCGCCCCCGGCCGCACCAACAGCCTGGCGCAGACGCTGATCAAGCTGACCGCGCCCGGGATCCCGGACCTCTATCAGGGCAGCGAACTGTGGGACCTCAGCCTGGTCGATCCGGACAACCGCCGCCCGGTGGACTTTGCCACGCGTGCCCGGCTACTGGAGGAGCTTCAGCACCTGAGCCCGACACAGATCCAGGCGCGTGCCGACGAGGGCCTGCCCAAGCAGTGGGTGGTGCAGCAGGCCCTGGCCCTGCGCCGCCGTCACCCGGAATGGTTCGACCCGGATGCCGCGTACACCCCGCTGCGCGCCAGCGGCGAACGCGCCAGTCACGTGGTCGCCTACCTGCGCGGCGAAGGAGCGCTGGTGCTAGTGCCGCGTCTGGTGCTCGGACTCGCGGGCGACTGGCGCGATACCCGGCTGATGCTGCCGCCCGGCACCTGGCACAACCGCCTGTGCGTCGCGACGCTGCAAGGCGGCGAGCATCCGGTCGCGGAGATCCTGGCGGCGTTTCCGGTGGCCCTCCTCGAACGCGAGCAGGCCGCGCCATGACGACCGTGCGCGTGTGGGCCCCGGAGGCGAATCGGGTCGAGCTGGTGTGCGTTGACAATCGCATGCCGATGGACCACCAGGCAGACGGCTGGTGGTCGCTGGAGACAGAGCAAGTCGTGCACGGCAGCGACTACGCCTTCCACGTCGACGGCAACGGCCCGTTCCCCGATCCGCGCTCCGCCTGGCAGCCGCAGGGCGTGCACGGCCCGTCACGCTGGCTGGACCATGCCCGCTTCGACTGGCACGACGCCGGCTGGCAGGCGCCGCCGCTGGCCGCGGCGGTGATCCAGGAGCTCCACGTCGGCACCTTCACCCCGACGGGCAGTTTCGACGGCGTGACCGAGCGCCTGGACCATCTGGCCGAGCTCGGCGTGACCCATCTGGAACTGATGCCGGTGGCGGAGTTCCCGGGCGCGCGCGGCTGGGGCTACGACGGGGTGAACCTGTATGCCCCGCATCACGCCTACGGGGGCCCCGAGGGTCTGAAACGCCTGGTCGATGCCTGCCACCAGCGGGGCCTCGCGGTGCTGCTGGACGTGGTCTACAACCACCTCGGCCCGGACGGCAACTACCTGGCACAGTTCGGCCCGTATTTCACCGACCGTTACCAGACCCCCTGGGGCGAGGCGGTCAACCTCGACGGGCCCGACAGCGATGCCGTGCGCCGCTTCTTCATCGACAACGCCCGGATGTGGCTGCGTGACTATCACCTCGACGGCCTGCGCCTCGACGCGGTGCACGCGATCGTCGATACCTCGGCCACCCATTTCCTCGAGCAGCTCGCCGCCGAGGTGCAGCGCCTGGGGCGCGCGCTCGGGCGGCATCTGGTGGTCATCGCGGAGAACGACCGCAACGACCCGCGCGTGACCCGGCCGGTCGAGGTCGGCGGCTACGGCCTGGACGCGCAATGGAACGAGGATTTCCACCACGCCCTGCATGCCCTGCTGACCGGCGAGTCCGACGGCTACTACGCGGACTTCGGACAGCTCGCGGATATCGACCGGGTGCTGACCCGGGGCCTCGCCTACGACGGCCGCTACTCGCACTACCGTCGGCGTACCCACGGCCGCCCGGCATCCGACCTGCCCGGGCGGCGCTTCATCGGCTGCCTGCAGAACCATGACCAGATCGGCAACCGGGCGCGCGGCGACCGCATCGGTGCGCAACTTGCCCCCGGCCTGCTGGAGATCGGGGCCGCACTGGTGCTGACCAGCCCCTTCGTGCCCCTGCTGTTCCAGGGCGAGGAATGGGCGGCCACAGCGCCGTTCCTGTATTTCACCGATCATGTCGATGCCGAGCTCGGGCGGGCGATTCGCGAAGGCCGCCGGCGCGAGTTCGCGGCCTTCCTGCGCGATCCCCGCGACATCCCCGATCCACAATCCCGCGAGACCTTCGTACGCTCCCGGCTGGACTGGGACGAGCGCGAACGCGCACCCCATGCCCGGATCCTGCGGTGGTATCGCGCGCTGATCGCCCTGCGCCATCGCCACTGGACCTTCGCCGATGACCGCCTGGAGTCGATCGAGGTGCGCTTCGACGAAGCGGCGCGCTGGATGCAGATACAGCGACCGGGGCTGCTGCTGGCCTGCAACCTGCAGCCGGCCCCGCAACGCCTGGACTGCCCGGAGGCCCGGGGGCTGCACAGCCTGCTGTGCTCCGATGCGGGTATCGTGGTGGAGTCGGAGAGCCTGACCCTGCCCGGCGAATCCGTGGTCATCCTGGGGACTGACCGATCCACTTGGGCCACCTTGCGTGGCGAGGGAGTGATGCAGTGACGCTGTCCGACCGCCCCGTACAACGCATCGACGGCTACCTGCCCATCGAGGATCACGGCCTGATCGGGAATTGCACCACTGCCGCGCTGGTCGGCCGCGACGGCGCCATCCCCTGGATGTGCGTGCCCCGCTTTGACTCCGAGCCCCTGTTCTGCGCCCTGCTGGACCAAAAGCGCGGTGGTGCCTTCCGCGTGGCCCCGGAACCGCTGATCGCCTCGCACCAGCGCTACATCCCGGACACCGCCGTACTGATTACCGAGATGACCGGCCCGGAGGGCCGGGTTCGCATCACCGACTGCCTGCCCCTGCGCGCGGGGGCGGACCTTTCCGAGGACGCCCCCGCCGGGCGCAACGAGCTGCTGCGCCGGATCGAGGTGCTGGAGGGTCGGGTACGTCTGCGGGTGCAGATCGCGCCCCGCGGTGGCGCGACCGTTGCGCCGCATGGCGCCGGCCTGCGCCTGGCCCTGCACCACCAGCCGGAGCTGGACCTGGCGCTGAACACCTCCCTGCCACTGGAGGCGCTGGACAGCCTGCATGAACTCGAGTCCGGCGAGCAGCATCACCTGCTGCTCGGTTGGGGGCCGCACACGCACCGGTTCCAGGCCCGCACCCCGCAGGAACTGCTCGAGGCCACGCTGCTGGTCTGGAGACGATGGATGCGGCACTTCGATTATGCAGGTCCCCGGGAAGAGCTCGTCCGCCGCTCGGCGGTCACCCTCAAGCTGATGGACTACACCGCCACCGGGGCGATGATCGCGGCCCCCACCTCCTCCCTGCCGGAGGCGATCGGCGGCCCCCGCAACTGGGACTATCGCTACGCGTGGATCCGCGATGCGGCGTTTTCGGTCTATGCGATGAGCGATATCGGCATGACCCACGAGGCCGCCGGTTTCATCGGCTGGGCCCTGGACGCGGTCGATCGCGCAGGCTGGCCACGGGTGCTGTACGACGTGGATGGCCACCTCCCGCAACCCGAGCGCAGCGACCCCGAACTGGAGGGATACCGCGGCTCGGGCCCCGTACGCTGGGGGAATGGCGCGGTCGAGCAGCGCCAGCACGACGTATTCGGCGAGATCCTCGACTGCGCCTGGCGCTGGGTCCGCTGGGGCGGCACGCTGGACGATCACCTGTGGGGGCGCCTGCGGCGCCTGGTCGAATCCGCCAACACGGAGTGGAAAAACCCCGACCACGGGATCTGGGAAGTGCGCACGGCCGGGCGCCCCTTTACCTACTCCGCCGCCCTCTGCGCGGTCGCGCTGGAGCGCGGTGCCGCGCTGGCCGAGACCAATGGCATGGAAGGCAACAGTGCCCTCTGGCGGGCCGAGGCGCGGCAGATCCGCGAAGCGATCCTGGAACAGGCCTGGGACCCCGAACTCCAGAGCCTCACCGAGCATCTGGGTGGCGGCGGCATCGAAGCGAGCCTGCTGGCCCTGCCGGGACGCGGCGTCATCCCCGCGGATCACCCGAAGATGATCGCCACCACCGAGGCCGTCGTGCGACGCCTGGGTGCCGGAAACGGCCTGCTCTACCGCTATCTGCCGGAGGAATCCCCGGACGGGCTGCCCGGACACGAGGGCGCGTTCGTGCTGTGCAGCTTCTGGCTGGCCGACAACCTGCTGGGTCAGGGTCGCCTGGGCGAGGCCCAGGCACTCTACGACTCGCTGTGCGAACGCAGCAACCACCTGGGCCTTCTGCCGGAACAGATCGACCCGGCCAGCGGGGCCTTCCTCGGCAACTTCCCGCAGGCCTTCAGCCACGTCGGCCTGATCGCGACCGGCATCAAGCTCGCACGGGCGTTAAAGAACGCCAGCACCGACGGGCCCTGAGGGCCCGAGCCACAGCCGGATGCAGAGCGGAGTGGAGCGGCGCCGGGCCCGGCTCAGTCAGTCGGCATCATCGAGGAGTGGTGGTGGACGATCTTCCACTCGCCGTCGCGGTTCTCGTAGACAAAGGTGTAGCGCGCGGGCACATCCTTGGTCTCGCCGCCGTCGGTGACGCGGAAGGTATAGGTGCCGGCGTCGGTCAGCTTGTTGCAGCCGAGCTTCACGTTGCGGGTGTTGATCGTCCCGAAGGGCTTCTTCTCGAGGAAGTGCTCGAAGTAGTCCTGGATCTCGGCGTGCGTGGTTCGCGGGACGTTGGAAACCGTCGGCAGCAGGACCGCGTCCTCGGCATAGCGCTCGGTGACCTTGCGCGCATCCCCGGTCTGCAGGGCGTCGTTCCACCCCTCGAACAGTTCCTCGGCCAGGCGGCGGGTCGCGGGGGCACAGACCACGCAGCTCTCGTTCGGCGGGGTGTCGATGGCGCCGAACGCCGGATCGCCACCCGTCCCGGTCACCGGGTGGTGCTGGTCGCGATGCGAGGCGCTCAGGCTCAGGCGCGCGCGCGGCGACTCGTCGGCATTGATGAACTGGGTGCCGCTGATACGCGGCCGGCTGCTCGTGGTCACTGACTGATCTCCGCATGTGGCCGTCGCCGGCCGGATAATCGATAAATTGTAAGGGACCCTCAAGGGCCTGTCATGCCGGGATTGCTCGGAATTCCGCCGCTGTAGCGCCCCATGCAGATTGCTTCGCTGTGCTCGCAATGACGCGCTTGCGTTCAACTCGCCTGCGCCTTGAACGCGGCCAGCAGGTCCTCGACCTGACCGCGCACCCGCGCCTCGTCCTGGATGGCAAAATCCAGGAAGGTCTGGGCGACCACCGACAGGACCTTCTGCCTGGGGTGGACGATGTGCCACTGGCGGTGGATCGGGAAGTGCTCCACATCCAGCAGCGCGACCGGCCCCCCGGCCCCTTCCGCGCTGAGGGTATGCAGCGACAGCACGGCAATCCCCAGGCCACCGATGACCGCCTGCTTGATTGCCTCGTTGGAGCCGAGCTCCATGCGCACGGTGGGGTTGATGCCGTGCTCCTGGAACAGCTTCAGGGTCGCCTCGCGGATGCCGGAACCCGGCTCGCGCATCAGGAAGGTCTCCTGCTCCAGGCGTTCGATCGGGATGTTGCGCTGCCCCGCCAGCGGGTGGTCGCGGCTGGCCATCACCACCAGCGGGTTCGGCGCGAACGGGTAGACGGCGATATCGGTCAGCCGCTCGGGTACGTGCCCGATGATGTACAGGTCATCGTCGTTGCTGGCCAGGCGATCCAGCACCCGGTCGAAGTTGCTGACCTCCAGCGACAGCTCGATATCCGGATAGCGCTTGGCGAACTGCCCGAGGATCGTGGGCGCGAAGTACTGCGCCGTGGTGATGACCGCCAGGCGCAGGCGCCCGCGCTTCAGCCCGTGCATCTCCGCGAGCTTCATCTCGAGATTGGTCAGCGCCCCCAGCATCTCGCGGCAGGTGTCGTACAGCAGCAGCCCGACCTCGGTCGGGAAGGCCTTGCGTCCGACGTATTCGAACAGCGGCAGGCCGAGCGCACCGGAGAGCTTCTTGATCTGGATGGAGACGGTCGGCTGGGTCAGATAGAGCTCTTCCGCCGCCCGGGTGAAACTGCCCAGGCGCACGATCGCCTCGAACACCTGCAACTGGCGCAGGGTCGCATGCCGGATCAGATGCGCGGGCAGCTCGGACTTCAACATCACCTGCGGAAGGCTGGACTCCTTCGGCGGTGTCGAGCTGCCCCCCGTCTTGGCCATGCGAGTACCGTGATCCCCAGGGAAACGCTGATTAGTGTACACGCTCGCGCTCGAGTCGCTTTTGCGTGCGAACAAGGCGCGGTGACTGCCGTGCAGTCACTCTGCACAAGGGAACCGCAACGCCGTGCGCGCGCAAAAGCGGCCGAGCCCCTGCTCTCAATAGGTTGTGGGGTTGGCACCCCAGGTTCCCCGATCCTGCGTTGCGCCGCTTGCGGGTAGAACCACTACCCGCTGCACGACGCGCCTTGTCTCGGAAAACCTGGGGTGCCAACGCGAGTGTGTACATTAATCAGTGTTTCCCTAACGGGTCAGGCCGGCGTACAGCATCGGCAGCTTTTCCGGGAGCCGCTCGATGTGGTCCAGCACCATGAAGTGCTGCGCACCGAAGATGCGTTCCACGTACTCGTCGGCCTGCGGATCCAGGCTGATGCAGAAGCTGTAGACGCCGTTCTTGCCCACCTCTTCCACCGCACGCTTGGCATCCTGGCGCAGGTACTGCGGGTCGCGCACATCCGTATCCGCCGGCTCGCCGTCGGTGACGATCAGCAGCAGCTTTTTCTGCGTGCCCTGCTGGTGCAGCAGGTGGCCGGCGTGCCGGATCGCCGCGCCCATGCGCGTGGACAACTGCCCCTTCATCCCGGCCAGTCGCGCCCGGGCGTGATCATCGTAGGGGGCATCGAAATCCTTGAAGCGGTAATACTCGACATCGTGGCGGCCATCGGAGGCGAAGCCGTGGATCGCGAAGGGGTCGCCGATCTTGGAGATGGCCCCGCCCAGCAGCGCGGTGGCCTCGCGCGCCAGCTGGACCACGGTCGTCTCGCCATCGGCGAGGGGCTCGTTGGTGGACTCGGACAGATCCAGTAGCACCAGCACGGACAGGTCGCGCACCTGACGGATATTGCGGACGTAGATCCGCTCGTCCGGCTGGCGGCGCATACGCAGATCGATCTGTGCCTCGACCAGGGCGTTCACGTCCAGTTCGTCGCCCTCGGCCTGCTTGCGCATGCGCTGCACACCCTGCGGCTGCATTGCCTCGATCAGGAACTTCAGACGCGAGATCAGCGGCTTGTGCTTTTCGTTGATGGCATCGATCTCTTCCACGTCGCCCTTCTTCGGACGCCGCTCCAGCAGGGTGACCCAGTGCGGCCGTTCCAGCTGCATCTGGTAGTCCCACTCGTGGTAGTGGTAGGGCAGCGAGATCGGCTCCTTGCCCTCCTGCTGGTTGATGCTTTCGTCTTCACCGTCGCGGAACCACTCGGTCGCCAGCACCATGATCATCTGGGCATCATCCCCGGCCCCGGGGACATCCAGGGTGTTGATCATCTCCATGGGTGTGACGTAGACGCGCTCCTGGTTCGAGCCACTGGCCATCAGCGTCTCGAAGTCGTCTTCCTCGCGGCCGAAGGCCCAGATATAGCGGTTGTCATCGCGGTAGAGGACATCCGGGGCCACCTGCCGCGGATTCATGTAACCCTTTTCCGGGAACTCCGACGCCAGGGCTTCGGCCAGCTCGCGCGCCAGACCCGCAGCCTCGAGGCCCTCCGCCCGCTCCGCCAGCGCCGCGCGCGCCTTGCCTACAAACGGGTGGTCGTCGCGGTAGTCGGGATCCAGCAGGGCCCGCGCGGTGCGGGCCAGCAGCGCCTGCGGGGCGTCACCATCGTCGGGCGTCGCGGTGTGCAGGGGGATCCACAAGTTGCGCAGGCCGGGGAAGCCGCGCGTCGCCAGGCCCTCGACGCGTGCATCCTCGAACAGCTCCGTCAGCACCCCGATGACGCCGCGCGGGGCCTCCTCCGGCTGCATCTCGCGGGTAAAGACCACGTGCGCCGCCGCATGCGCCGCCGCAGCACGATAGAGATCCAGACCGGTCAGGCCTTCCCAGTCGTCGAAGGCGTCCGGCAGGAAGATCGTGAAGCCCTCGATGTAGGGCTTGTAGCCCTCGCGCGACTCGAAGTCGCCACTGGTGGGGCGCATGAAGAAGTCGCGCGCCCACAGCGAGCGCAGATAGAGGTTGATGCGGCGCTGGACATCCACGAACAGTGTCCCGCGGCGTTCCTTCTGGAACACCGAACGGGACTCCGGCGACTCCAGGCCGAAATAGGCGATCTGAGCCTCCAGGTCCGTGCGGTGGGCCTGCGCCCCCCAGCTCGCCCAGCGACGCAGCCCCCCCAGCGTGAGGTGGGTGAGGAGTTCGTCGAGGTGTTCCAGCATCGGGCGTACGCCGCGCGGCGCCTGCCCCAGCAGGTTATCCACCAGGCGCAGATAGCCCGAGAACAGACCCTGGTCCCCCAGTCGCCGCGCGGCGATGGGGCTGGTGGAGATCAGCAGGGTGATTACCGCGGCACTGGTTTTGGAGTACATCTTGATCGCCGAGCTGACCAGCTCGCCGACCGCGTCCTCGCCCAGTTCCTGCGCCACATCCGGCGTCTCCTGGACGAAGGCGATCACCATCTCCGAGCCACGCCCGAGAGAATGCAGGCTGCGAGCCCCTTCCAGGTAGTAGCGCTTGAGGCCCGCGGCACTGAACGCACGCGAGGCCTCCTGCCACGAGGCCTCGAGCACCTCGGCCGCCTGTCCCCCGAGGTCTTCGAGGAGGTCCTGGTAGTCCTCCAGATGGATGCTCATCGTATCCCGCGCGGGCGTCTAGAAGAACGTCGTGACGGCGGAGTCGAGGGCGTCGCGCATGTCCGGGTCATCCGTGATCGGGCGCACCAGCGCCATACGGCAGGCGGCCAGCGGGGCCACCCCGTTGGCAATCAGCGATGCCGCGTACACCAGCATGCGGGTCGAGATACCCTCGTCCAGACCGTGCCCCTTCAGGTTGCGGGCGCGCTCGGCCACACTGACCAGTTTCCCGGCCATCTCCTCGTTGATCCCGCCCTCGTGCGCCACGATCCGCGCCTCGGTCTCGTGATCGGGGTAGTTGAAGTCCAGCGCGCCGAAGCGCTGCTTGGTGGACTCCTTCAGATCCTTCATCAGGCTCTGGTACCCGGGGTTGTAGGAGATCACCACCTGAAAGTCCGGGTGCGCCTCCACCATCTCGCCCTTCTTCTCCAGGGGCAGGACGCGGCGGTTGTCCGTCAGGGGATGGATGACCACGGTTGTGTCCTGACGCGCCTCGACGATCTCGTCGAGATAGCAGATCGCACCATGCCGTGCCGCCTGAGTCAGCGGCCCGTCCTGCCAGCGCGTTCCGTCGGCGTCCAGCAGGTAGCGCCCCACCAGATCCGACGCGGTCATGTCCTCGTTGCAGGCCACGGTGATCAGGGGCTTGCCCAGCTTCCACGCCATGTGCTCGACAAAGCGCGTCTTGCCGCAGCCGGTCGGTCCCTTGAGCATCATGGGCATGCGCACCGAATAGGCCGCCTCGTACAGCTCCACCTCGTCCGCGGTCGGCTGGTAGTACGGCTCTTCGGTGATCAGGTGATCGCGTAGTTCGTCCTGCATCTTTTCGACTCCTCAATCAGAAAGGCCGGGGCAAGCCCCGGCCGCCGGAACGCAGCCCTCAGTCGGGCCAGATCCGCTCGGGATGCAGTTCGGTTCCGGTGTTGTCCGCCTTGGGCGTCTTCTTTGCCGCCGGCTTTTTCGCTGCGGCCGACTTCCGGCTGGTGGACGTGGACTGCGCCGATGCGCCGGACTTGCGCGTGGCGGCCGGCTTCTTCCGCGTGGTCGTACGCTTGCGCGCCGGTGCCTTGCGGGTTGTGGTGGCCGCCTTCTTGGTGGCAGCGGTCTTGGTGCTGGCCGCGGCCCGCGGCTGGCTGCTCGCCGGCTCCTGGCTGGTGTCCTTCTGGGCCGAAGCTTCGGGCTTGCCGGCCGCGTCCTGGCTCTTGTCCTTGTCCTGATCCTCGCGTGCACTGCGCACGCCGGCTGCCAGCTTGTCTTGCAGATTGCTCATTGCGACACCTCCTCGATGATGGCTTCGATCTCCGCCGCCGCGGCCTCGCCGGGCTTGCCCAGATCAAAGACGGAACAGCCCTCGAGCGCCGAGCGCCGATAGATGGCCCGCCGGCGCAGCGTCTGCTCCAGGGCGGGGATGTCGATCTCCATCAGTGCATGCTTCATCGCGCGCGACAGCGCACTGCGGACCTCGAGCTGATTGACCACGATAAACGGGCGCAGGCTGGGGTTCTTGAGGCGCGCCTCTTCCAGCCCCCGGCCCATCCGCACACTGCCCCACAAATCGACCGGAGACGGCAGCACGGGGATCAGCACCTCGTCGGAAGCTGCAAGCGCGCCATTGACCGCACCGCCCTCCAGGGTCGGCGGGCAGTCCACCACGATGTGCTCGTAATCCTTGCGCAGCGCTTTCAGCTCCCGATCCAGGGGCCCGGCTACCGCGAAGACCGATGCGGGGAACGGGCGTTCATCCGAGGCCATGCGGGCCCACTGGGCGGCCGAGCCCTGCGGGTCGGCATCGACCACCAGGGTGCGACCCCGGCGCGCCAGCCCGGCGGCCAGATTCATGGTCAGGGTGGTCTTGCCGGTACCGCCCTTCTGATTGACTACCGCGATTACCCTCGAACCCACGCAACAGCCTCCTGCGGAAGGGGCCGGGACGGCCCCGGCCCGTCAAGTATGCCCCCGACTCAGCCGGTGGTGGCAGCGGCCAGGCGATCGACCTCCAGGGCAAAGGCCTTGTCGCCCTCTCCCAGTTGCTCGCCGTCTCGGGCGTCAATCGTGATGTTCACGTACGTGGTTCCGAAGCTGATGTTCGGATGATACCCGTCCTGTTCGGACAGCTCGGCCACGCGGTCGAGAAACTCCCGGGTGATGCCGTAGCGCTCGAACGTAAACTGCTTGCTCATGGACGCCGAGGTCCCCTTGCCGGGCTCCCACCCGGCCGGAACCACCAGATCGGTATCCGCCATTGCCTACTCCGCTCGTCTTGCCGCGTCCGCGTGCATCACGCGGGACTGCCCTGGGCGTCGATCTCGCGCACGTGTTCCAGCTCATCCTCAAGGATGCTCTCGAACAACGCGGCATCGTCCACCGCGCCTACGCGCCGGCAGTAGACAGCGGCCTCGTCATACAGCCGTACCGCCTCCATCTCCAGCTCGCGGTTGCGGGCCATCAGCTCGGCCATGGAGCGGCCAAGCCGGACCGGCGCCAGCTGGCTGCCGTTCGGGGCGACCCCGTAGTGAAACATGCGGGTCATGAAGCGATCCGCATGATCCAGCTCTTCCTGGGCATCTCGACGCAGGCAGTCGCTCACGTCATTCATGCCCCACATCGCGGTCAGCCGCGCCTGGGCCAGGTACTGCTGAACCGCCGACAGCTCATGCGCGACCGCGCGGTTCAGGTATCCCACGATCCGTGGATCGGACATGGATGTCGCCTCAGCTGGCCGAACCGCTGGCGGTCGGGGCCGTCGGCAGGATGCCTTCCACTTCGGAATGCACACGCGCAATGATGTGCGCGGCCACCAGGCCGTCACCCACACGTTCGCAGGAATCCGCACCGGCACGCACGGCGGCGTTCACGGCACCGGTTTCGCCACGGACCAGCACGGTCACGTAGCCACCGCCGACAAACTGACGACCGATCAGGCGCACTTCGGAGGCCTTGGTCATCGCATCCGCGGCCTCGATCGCCGGAACCAGACCGCGGGTCTCGATCATGCCAAGGGCCACACCAGAAATTTCGCTAGCCATCATCTACCTCTTCTTGAAAAAAGCCGCCGGGACCCCCAACCGGGACCCGACGGCGTTCGACTACCGCGAGTTACGGCTTTTCCGGGAGGATGTTTTCCACCTCGGAATGGACGCGAGCAATGATGTGCGCGGCCACCAGGCCGTCACCCACGCGCTCGCAGGAATCCGCGCCGGCACGCACCGCGGCGTTCACGGCACCGGTTTCGCCACGGACCAGCACGGTCACGTAACCACCGCCCACGAACTGACGACCAATCAGGCGCACCTCGGAGGCCTTGGTCATCGCGTCGGCGGCTTCGATCGCCGGCACCAGACCACGGGTCTCGATCATGCCGAGGGCCACACCAAAGTTTTCGCTAGCCATTACTCAACTCCTATCAAGCGTTACAGATGAATTACTTTTCAACCTGCTCGGGCAGGATGCTTTCCACTTCGGAATGCACGCGGGCGATGATGTGCGCGGCCACCAGGCCGTCACCCACACGCTCGCAGGAATCCGCACCGGCGCGCACGGCGGCGTTCACGGCACCGGTTTCGCCACGCACCAGCACGGTCACGTAGCCACCGCCCACGAACTGACGACCGATCAGGCGCACTTCGGAGGCCTTGGTCATCGCATCCGCGGCTTCAATCGCCGGCACCAGACCACGGGTCTCGATCATGCCCAGCGCCACACCAAAACGTTCAGTTGCCATTGTCTTCTCTCCTGGAGTTACAGTTTTTCAAAAAATGACGCTCACGCCGCCTTG
Organism: Thioalkalivibrio sp. ALE22; assembly: GCF_000381445.1. NCBI lineage: Bacteria > Pseudomonadati > Pseudomonadota > Gammaproteobacteria > Chromatiales > Ectothiorhodospiraceae > Thioalkalivibrio > Thioalkalivibrio sp. ALE22. The sequence goes on along the minus strand of NZ_KB906510.1, from coordinate 13,617 downwards.
CGGGAACCAGCAGAGCGCTGTGCATCGGTCTGGTCTCGTCCTGCCTCGTCCTTCGACCCTTCCGTCTTCTTTCCACCATCGTCCCAGTGGTCGATGATGCCGCCGATCGTCAGATCGGTCTGAATACTGTTGTCGTCCAGCGCGTAGCGCGCGGCCGAGCCACTGATGGTGAACACCCAGTTGCCCGGATGCGCCCCGACGGTGTCCACCGCCACGTTCAGGGCCCCTTTCTGGTCCACCAGCACGCGCAGCGACATGGTCTTGAGCCCGTCCACGCGACGGGTCACCACCAGTTCGTCCTGCACCTGCATGATTTCCATGGAGCTACTGCTCCTCCCAGTAATCGATGATCCCGACGATCGTCGCGTCACTGGGATAGGACTTGTCACCGGCCGCCTCACGTGCCGCCGAGCTACCGACTACGATCACCCAGTCACCCGGTACGCAGCCGACCGCGTCCACCGCGACGGTGCGCGGACCACCGGCCTTCTCCTGGACCACCAGCAACGGCCGGTGCCCCAGATCGCGGATGCGGTTGGTCGAAACCAGCGTCTTCTCAACCTTGCAGATCTTCATTCCCGTTCCCGTGTGCGTCAGGCGGCCAGAGGTTCCAGACGGCTTCCGCTACGCTTGTCGCGGATCACCATGTGGCAGCCAATCAGGCCCTTCTCGGCGAGGTCGCGATAGCGATCCATGATCTGGTCGCGGATGCGACGGCAGCGTGCCTCCACCCGCTCCCGCGATCCCGGCACCTTGCGGTCATAGCGGTAATGAATCACCACCGGCACCGGCAGGCCGCGCTCGACATTCAACTTCCGAAAAATCTTGTTCACCCCGACGTCCGTACCTTCGGAGCCCTCTTCCATCGTCTCCAGGTGCGCGAAGTATGCGAAGTTCCGCACCTGCATCTCCTCGATCTCCTGGCCGACGATGATCACCCGTTCCCGGTGGCCCACGTCGGCGTAGTGCCCCCCGTGGTAACGCGCCACATAGTCGAGCTGCGAAATATTGTTCAGCAGCAGTCGCGAGATCAGTCGCAGCATGCCCTCGTGCGGGGCCCCGTTCCCGCGTCCCCAGCCCTGCTGGTGGATCGCGTCCTGGATCGCCTGGTACACCCGCAGCGACGCCGCCTGTTCGTCCAGTCCCTGCGTCTCGCGGTACAGCTGCGCGCTGTCCACGAAGCGGTACAGGCTCATCCGCGTGTCGGCGTCCGGGATGTGGATCTTCACCGCATCCGTGTCCGTATCCACGCCGATCAGCAGCGTGTCCACCGAGGCCCCACAGCAGTAGGTGTTCTCGATCGCCTGGCGAAACGCGCGCAGCTGGTGCAGCGCGCCATCGGCCGCGTCGCGTTCGCTGTTTCCGTGCGCCGCGCAACCCTGATGCAGCGGATCCGCGCCACTGTAGTGGTAGGCCGCGATCTTCAGATAGCGGCTGGGGACATCGGCCGTCGTCGGCCGCCCCTCGCGGAAGCGCAGCAACTCGCGCTTGGTCCAGTGGCGCACATCCTCTTCGATGTCGAACTGCGCGCCGGCATAGCTCTTCACCCGTACCGCCAGATCCGGAAGGCGCAGGATGAAGCGCCGCAGGCCCAGCAGACGGCCATCGGAGCAGGGCGAGATGTCCACCTCGTGAAAGTCGCAGTCGAGGAAATACGCGATCGCGCTTTCCGCCTCCGCGACCAGGTCATCCCGACCCGCCCAGTACTCGTTCACGACCTGGTCAAACAGCTCGAACGTCCCGTGCAGGTACAGCTCCCGCGTGTCCAGGTCGTTGATCCAGGCATCTTCCAGCGCCTTCTCCGGCAGGCGGTAACCCAGCTGCTCCTGCACAATCGCCTGGGCCCGTTCCTCGAAGTCGCGCTCGTGTTGCAGCGCGTGCACTTCCTTCAGGACCGGCACCAGCTGCGCAAAGCGCTCGCGGAACCCCCGCTCGAAGGCATGCAGGCGCTCGTTCATCGCCACATCCGCCAGCGGATGGCCCGGCCGCAGCTCCCGGGTCGCCTCCATACCGGACGAGCCGGTAGGGGCCGCCGGTGGCACCGCGGAAACCGGTGCCGCCGGGGCCGGGGCCGCCGCGCGCGCAGCCACCGCCCGGGACTTCGCGAACCGCGAGCCCGGGGTGCTGTTCTTGCGACGACCTCGCACCATGGCGTCCTGTGCCCTCGCCCGGCCTTAGCCGCGCGCCCCGCCGGACAGCGTCACCAGGGAACCGGCGTCGCTGTTCCCGGAGGAACCCGTGATCTTGCTCGGCGGCACGTCCTTGCGTTCGAGTTCGCGATTCACGTAGGCACTGCGGCCTTCGCCGCGCGGATTGCCCTTCTGGGTCGCGTTACGGCGCGTGGAAAAGCCCTCGGTGCCGGTCACCCGGTCGCCGCGCTGCCAGTCATCGCCGGTAATAGAGACTCCATTGCTGCTGCCGTTCACGGTCACTCGGTCGGCACCGACCTTCTGGCCTTCCTCGACCGGGGCCGCCGCGACGGCCTGCTGGCCCCCGTTGTAGCGGAACTCCTCGGTACCGGACACCAGCCCCATGGCCTTGTTGATCGAGCCGGTCAGGAGTCCGCTCGTGCCATAGGCAGTGCCGGTCACACGCTCGCGGCGTTCCGCTGCCGACCGTGCCGGCGTCGCCACGCTGAACCCGGCATTCGGCATCGGACGCTCGGCAACCTGCGGTGCCGATTGCGCCGGAGCCGCAGCCTGCATCCCTTCCGGGCGCAGACGCGGGTGCAGACTGCCGGCCACGCTGGCGCAGGTCTGGGCGAACTCGTTGGCACCCACATACGGGGCACCGGAGACGTCCTGACAGGCACCGCGCTCGGTTCCGGTCACGCGTTCGTCGTAGCCCGGCTGGCTGCCGGAGACCGGATGGGCCGGCGTCGAATGACGCTCCGCCACGCGGGTCTCGGCGACCCGTGCATCCTGCGTCTCGCAGAACTGGTCGTACTGGTCGGGCCCGATGTACGCCGTGCCGCTGACCGGCTTGCAGGCGCCGTATTCGTCACCCGTCACGCGAGCGGAACGACCCACCGCAGTGCCGGACACCGCCTGCTGATTCCAGGTGCGGCCGACCGTCACCTTTTCCGGCGCCGCATCCGGACGCTGGCCGCCGCAGAAGGCGTCATAATGCTCGGAGCCGGCGTACTCGGTGCCGGTGATCGGCTTGCAGCCGCCGTACTCGTCACCCGTCACGTGGATGGAATGATCCACCTGGGTACCGGACACCTCGCGACCGCGCAGGGTATGCATCACGCCGACCTTGGGCACGCCTCCGGCTGCCGGACGATCACAAAGATCCCCGAAGTCGGACTTGTTGTAGTACGGCGTACCGGTCAGCGAGGCACAGGAGCCGCTCTCGTCGCCGGTGACCTTGGGGCTGCGGCCCACGGCCACCCCGGTCACGCTCTGGTCTTCCATGGTGTGCGACTCCTGGACCTTGGCCGGCGCCGGTTCCGGGCGGGTACCACAAAACCCCTGGAACTGTTCGGTCCCGAGATATTCCGTTCCGGTAACCGGCTTGCAGCTGCCGTATTCGTCACCCGTGACCTTTACGGAGCGCCCGACTTCGGTACCGGTCAGTTCACGACCGCGAAGGGTATGCATGACGCCGACCTTCATCGGCGCTCCGTTCGGCTTTCCCGTGTTGCAAGGGACCTCGCTGGCGGCGGTGTTCAGGTACTCGGTACCGGTGACATCGCGGCAGGACCCGGACTCGTCGCCGGTCACCTTGGGGCTGCGCCCGACCGACGTCCCCGACACGCCTTCACCGTGCCGCGTCACCATCACGCTGGTGCGCGCCGGCCCGGCCTGCGGGCGGGTGCCGCAGAAGCCTTCGTACTGCTCGGTACTGAGGTATTCGGTCCCGGTGATCGTCTCGCAGGAACCCCGCTCGTCACCCGTCACGCGGGTCGAACGCCCGACCTCGGTCCCACTCACGGACTGGCCATGGGAGGTATGCGAGGTGCCGACCTTGGGCGGATTGCCCGCCGGGCGCACGCCGCAGTAGCGCTCGTAGTGTTCGAGGCCCAGGTACTCGGTACCGGTGATCGACGAGCAGCTGCCCGCCTCGGTACCGGTGACGCTGGAGGTGCGCTCCACCTGGGTGCCGCTCACGTGGCTGCCCGCCAGGGTGGTGCCCTCCTCGACCTTCGGCGGGGCGTCGCCCTCGGCCGGACGCGGACGTCCGCAGGGGCGGCCCGGCTCGGAAGAGCCACGCCCCAGCTTGCAGAGTTCCTCGCGCCGCTGGCGCGCGACTTCGCGCGTGGACATACCCTTGCGCTTGGCGGCCTTCCAGGCACCTTCCTGCGGCAGCGTGCCACGGGCCTGACCGCTCTTGAAGCGGCGGCGCAGGGCCTGCTTGCCGTTCTGCGCCATCGCATCGCGGCGGGCCATGCAGATGGCACGGACCTCGGAGATCATCGGGTGCGGACCGGCGGCCTCGCCTCCGGACTCGACCTTGTCGCACAGCTGATCGAGACCGCTCTCGACCACGGCGTTCTCCTGGGACGGGGCCGTGTCGCGGGCCTCTTCCCGCCCGGACTTGTCACCCTTGCAACCGCAGCCGCAGTCTTTCTTTGCATCGCTGCGATCGGATGCGGTCAGCTCGGTGCCCTTGATGCGGTCTTCCCGCCGGGGCTCCGGCGCCATGGCCTTCTTGCCGTCGGTCGACAGGGCCTGGCGGCGCAGGCGGCAGATCTCGCGACCGCTCATGTTCGAGCAGTCGACCTCGACGTTCTGCGACTGGGCCAGTGCTTCGAGCTGGCGCGAACGGTCGGCACCGGCGCGGGCCATGCCGCCGGAGACCTGCGCTCGCGTGTTGGTACGGCCCACGGCCTTCTTGCCCTGGCGCGCCATCTTCTGGCGGCGCTCGAGGGCGGCCTGGCGGCCGTTGGAGGCCCCTGCGTGCGCGCCCGGCTCGGGGCGGCGCTCGGGGGTGGTTTCGCGGGTCTCGAAGGAGACCGGCGACGACGATTCGCTGGAGTGCGTCTCCGGCTCCCGCGCCTGGGGTGCCGGGGCGGGTTCAGCTTTCGCCTGGCGCGCCTGTTGCGCAGCCGCGGCGGAACGGCTGTTCCCCTTGTTTTGGCCGGTCGACTTCACGGCAGCCTTGCCATTACGAGACATGGCCTTGCGCCGTTCCAGGGCACGTTCACGCCCCGAGAGACCTTCAGACGCAGATGTCGGATTACTCATGGCACTTCCTTACAGTTGGCGGCAGCAACGGTAAATAACGCTGAACTGAACTGCCGGGCCCGCAACCGGGCCCGGCAGGCACCGGGGTCTCTTAGCGACCGCGGTCGACCACGAAGGCCATGCCCTGGCTCTGGGCGTAGTTATCGTAGGCGATGAAGCGAACCATCATGCCCGGATTGGCACGGCGGCACTCTTCGACTTCCTGAAGGACGGCTTCCACGGACTGCTCGCCGAAGAACGGCAGCTTCCACATGTACCAGTAGTGGGCCATGGCGTTTTCCTTCTCGCTGTACTCGATCGCCGGGTTCCAGCCCTGGGCGAGGCAGTACTCGATCTGCTTGCGCACCTGGTCGGCGTTCATCTCCGGCAGGTAGGAGAAGGTCTCGTACTTCTGCGACTGCTTGAAGTTCTGGATATCAGTCATGTCGGTAATCCTGTGCTCTTGTTCTGTCAGGGCGCGGGCGACCCGTCAGGCCGCCCGCACTCGGGCGATCACTTGTGCTGGGTGTCCAGCTTGTCGACGGTATCGAACTCGAACTTGATCTCCTTCCAGGTCTCCATCGCCACCTTCAGCTCGGGGCTGTGCTGGGCGGCCTGGGTGAGGATCTCCTTGCCTTCCTTTTCGATCTCGCGACCTTCGTTACGCGCCTGCACACAGGCTTCCAGCGCGACACGGTTGGCCGCCGCGCCCGGGGCGTTGCCCCACGGGTGGCCCAGCGTACCGCCGCCGAACTGCAGCACGGAGTCGTCGCCAAAGATGGAAACCAGGGCCGGCATGTGCCAGACGTGGATACCACCGGAGGCCACGGCGAACACGCCCGGCATGGAGCCCCAGTCCTGATCGAAGAAGATGCCGCGCGAGCGGTCTTCCGGCACGAAGGATTCGCGCAGCAGGTCGATCCAGCCCAGGGTCGCGGCGCGGTCGCCTTCCAGCTTGCCGACCACGGTACCGGTGTGCAGGTGGTCACCACCGGACAGACGCAGGATCTTGGCCAGCACACGGAAGTGGATACCGTGCTTCGGATGGCGGTCGAGCACCGCGTGCATGGCACGGTGGATGTGCAGCAGCACGCCGTTGTCACGGCACCAGTTGGCCAGGCCCGTGTTGGCGCAGAAGCCGCCGGTGATGTAGTCGTGCATGATGATCGGCGCGCCAATCTCCTTGGCGAACTCGGCACGCTTGTACATCTCTTCCGGGGTCGGCGCGGTGACGTTCAGGTAGTGACCCTTGCGCTCGCCGGTTTCGGCTTCGGCCTTTTCGGTCGCTTCCTGCACGAACTCGAAACGATCACGCCAGCGCATGAACGGCTGCGAGTTGATGTTCTCGTCGTCCTTGGTGAAGTCGAGGCCGCCACGCAGGCACTCGTACACGGCACGGCCGTAGTTCTTCGCGGACAGACCCAGCTTCGGCTTGATGGTGCAGCCCAGCATCGGACGGCCGTACTTGTTCAGCTTGTCGCGCTCGACCTGGATACCGGAAGGCGGACCACCGCAGGTCTTCACGTAGGCGATCGGGAAGCGCACGTCTTCCAGACGCAGGGCACGGATGGCCTTGAAGCCGAACACGTTGCCGACCAGCGAGGTGAACACGTTCACCATCGAGCCTTCTTCGAACAGGTCGATCGGGTAGGCGATGAACGCGTAGAAGGATTCGTCGTCACCCGGGACGTCCTCGATCATGTACGCCCGACCCTTGTAGTAATCCATGTCGGTCAGGAGGTCGGTCCACACCGTGGTCCAGGTACCGGTGGACGACTCGGCCGCCACAGCGGCTGCCGCTTCTTCGCGGTCGATGCCCGGCTGCGGGGTGATCTTGAAACATGCCAGCAGATCGGTATCCAGCGGCATGTATTCCGGCATCCAGTATGTTTCGCGGTAATCCTTGACACCCGCGGAGTACTTCTTGGCGGCCATGTGGCTTTCTCCTACGCGTTGGTTAATCGTGACGGTCGACTAGATTAGGGAGGGCAATCACTAATAACAAATAAATAATCTAGATACGACCAATAGACTATCGTTTATATAAAAGCCGGGCAGCGGGAGGGCCGCTGACCGGCAGGGGTTCGGTTCGCAGCGGCGCGGCCAGACCGGAATCCGTCGCTCGCGCCGCAATGCGGATTGCGATTGTAGTCCAAGACCGTAGTCCGTGCATGCCTTTGTCGCGACGGATTGCACAGACGGCTTCACCGACCGCCCGGACCCCGACGCCCGGGTCGGGGCGGACGGCTTCAGGAGGCGGCGTCCGCAGCGGGCTCGGCGCCGCTGGCCGTCTGGTGATCACGGGCCAGGTAGAGGTAGATGGCCGGCACCACAAACAGGGTGAACAGCGTGCCAATCGCCATGCCGCTGGCGATCACCAGCCCCATGGCGAAACGCGAGCCGGCGCCAGCCCCGGCGGCCATCAGCAGCGGCGCCATAGCTACCACCGTCGCCGTGGTGGTCATCAGGATCGGGCGCAGACGCAGGGACGCGGCCTCCTCGATGGCCTCGCGCAGGCTGCGCCCCTGACGCTGCAGCTGGTTGGCGAACTCCACGATCAGGATGCCGTGCTTGGCGATCAGTCCGATCAGCGTCAGCAGGCCAACCTGGGTATAGATGTTCAGCGAGGTCACCCCGAGGCTGATGAAGATCAACGCCCCCGCGATCGACATCGGCACCGTGGTCAGGATGATCAGCGGGTCGCGGAACGACTCGAACTGCGCCGCCAGGACCAGGAAGATGACCAGCAGGGCAAAGAAGAAGGTGACCACGAGGTCCCCGCCCTCGGCCTTCAGCTGGCGCGACTGGCCGGCGTAGTCGACACTGACGTCCGGCGGCAGGACCTCCGCGGCGATCTCGTCGATGATGTCCAGCGCCTCGCCCAGGGTTACGCCCGGGCGCGGGACGCCGGAAAGCGTCACGGCGTTGAGCTGCTGGAAGCGCTTCAGCGAGCGCGGGGTCACCGTCTCCTCCAGCGTCACGATGCTGGACAGCGGGATCGGCTCGCCATCGCGGGTCCGGGTGAACAATTCCTCCAGCTGCTCCGGATTCAGGCGCTCGCTGCGCTGCACCTGCGGGATCACGCGGTAACTGCGGTTCTCCATCGCGAAACGCCCGGCAAAGCCACCGGACAGCATGGTTGCGAGATCGGCATTCAGCGTGGCCATGTCGATGCCCAGCTGGGCGGCGCGCTCGCGGTCGATCTTCAGGTCCACCTGGGGCTGGTCGAAGTCGAGATCGGTATCCATGAAGATGAAGCGCCCGGTCTCCATCGCCCGACCCACGATCTCGTCGGCAAACTGCTCCAGCTCCTCGAACGAACCAGTCGACCCGAGCACCACGCTCACCGGCGCGCCATCGCCCGGGGTAGGCAGCTGCGGCGGCTGGATGGCGAACACCTCCAGCGCCGGGATCCGGTCCAGACGCGGCTGCAGCTCTTCCTCGAGGATGGTCTCGGTATCCCGCTCGCGCTGATCCCAGGGCGCGAGCACGAAGCCGCCCAGGGCCTGGTTGCTGGCACCGGCGATGCCCGGACCCCCACCGAACCCGTTCACGATGAAGATGTTCTCGAGCTCGGGGATCTCGTCAAAGAAGCGATCGGTCAGTGCGGTGTTGCGCTCCAGCCAGTCCAGGCCCATGTAGGCGTCGCCCTCCATGATGGAGAACGCGAAGCCCTGGTCCTCCGGCGGCTCCAGCTCGCTCTGCGAGGTCACGAACAGGAAGTAGCAGGACACCAGCACGATGACCCCGAACATCGCAGTGGTGAAGCGGTCGTTCAGCGCCCCGTGCAGGCGCCGGCGATAGCGGCCCTGCAGGGACTCGAAGCGCGCATCCAGCCAGCTTTCGATGCGCCCGCGCTTCTCCACGGCCCCATCGCGCAGGATCTTGGAGCACATCATGGGCGACAGCGTGATCGCGACGATCCCGGAGATGACCACGGTCGCCGCCAGGGTGAAGGCGAACTCGATGAACAGGGTCCCGGTCAGCCCGCCAATGAAGCCCAGGGGCAGGAACACGGCCACCAGCGTGGTCGACATCGCGACAATCGGCCAGGCCAGCTCGCGGGCGCCCTGGATCGCCGCATCCATGCGCGACATCCCCTCCTCGATATGCCGCGAGATGTTCTCCAGCATGATGATCGCGTCATCCACCACGATGCCGATCGCCAGCACCATCGCCAGCAGCGTCAGCAGGTTCAGCGAGAACCCCATCAGCAGCATCAGCATGAAGGTGCCCACCAGGGACAGCGGCACCGCCACCGCGGGAATCAGCACACTGCGCAGCGAGCCGAGGAACAGGTAGATCACCACCAGGACGATGGCCAGGGCGAGCCCGATAGTGAGCAGCACCTCGTCGATCGCGCTCTGGATGTAGTCGGTCGAGTCGTAGACGATCTCGCCTTCCAGCCCCGACGGCAGCCGCGGCAGGATGCGCTCGTCGAAGACGTCACGCACCTCGGCGATCACGTCCAGCGCGTTCGCGTCCGGCGCCAGCTCGATGCCCACGAAGGTCGCCGCCTGGCCATTGAAACGCACCGAGGTGTCGTAGCTCTCCGAGCCCAGCTCGACCTCGGCGACATCGCCCAGACGGACCAGGTCGCCGTCGGTCTCGAACAGGATCAGCTGCTCGAACTCCTCCGGGCGCTGCAGGTCGGTGTCCGCGGTCAGGTCCAGCCCGACCATCGAGCCGCGGGTCTGCCCCACGGCGGAGAGTACGTTGTTGCGCTCCAGGGCCTCGCGCACGTCGCGCCCGGTTACGCCGAACGAGGCCATACGGTCGGCATCCAGCCAGGCACGCATGGCGAAGCTCTGGGCGCCCAGGATCTCGGCGCGCTGCACCCCGTTGACCGTGGCCAGCTCCGGCTGCACCTCGCGGATCAGGTAGTCCGTGGTCTGGTTGTTCGATAGCCGTTCGGAGTAGAACGACATGTACATCGCCGCCACGTCCTGCCCGACCGAGAGATCCACGACAGGGTCCTCGGCCTCGGCCGGCAAATCGCTGCGGATCTTGTCGACCTGCGCCGAGATCTGGGTGAGCGCCTCGTTGGGGTCGTAGTCCAGCTCCAGGTGGGCCTCGACGATACTGATGCCGGCGCGGCTGGTGGAGACCAGATAGTCGATCCCCTCGGCCTCGGCCACCTCGCGCTCCATCGGCGTGGTGATAAACCCCTGCACCAGATCGGCATCGGCGCCGATGTACGCGGTGCTGATGGTCACCACCGCGTTCTGCACCTCGGGGAACTGGCGCACGTTCAGATCGAATACCGCGCGCACCCCGAACAGCAGGATGAACAGGCTGACCACCGTGGCCAGCACCGGCTTCTGGATAAAGATGTCGGTAAAGCGCATGGCCGGGCCCCGCTCAGCGATTCGCCGGGCGCGGATCGCGCTCGGCGTCGGGCTGGGCGTCCTCGGTGATCTCCACCGGCGTGTCGTTCTGCAGCTTCAGCAGCCCGCTGGCGGCAATGCGCTCGCCCGGCTCCAGTCCGTCCAGCACGCGCACCAGGTCACCCCGGCGCTCGCCGGTCTCGATCAGACGCTGCTCCACCCGCAGCTGGCCCTCGTCATCCTCCTCGATCACGAACACCGACTGTCCCCAGGGGGTGAAGCGGATCGCGGTCTGCGGCGCCACCACGGCCTCCTCCGCCTCGCCGCGATCCAGCGTGACGCGGGCGAACTGGCCGGAACGCAGACGCCCCTCCTCGTTCGCGAGTACGGCCTGCACGCGGAACATGCGCGAGGCCGCGCGAACCCGCGGCTCGATGGCCGTCACCTCGCCGGTGAAGGCATCACCGAAGGCATCCACCTCCACCTCGACCTGCTGCCCCAGGGCGACCTCGCCCAGACGCCGCTCGGGCAGGGTGAAATTCACGTACAGCGGCTGCAGGGCCTCCAGGACCACGATCGGTTCGCCGGGACCCACGAACTGGCCGACGTTCACCTCGCGTATGCCCAGCTCCCCGGCAAAGGGCGCGCGCAGGCTCTTCTGGCGAATGCGGGCCTCCTGAGCCTTCACCGAGGCGGCGGCCTGCTCGGCCTCCGCCACGCGCCGCTGGAACTCGGAGTCCGAGATGTCGTTGCGCTCGATCAATCCGCGCGCTCGCTGCAGCTCGCGCTGCGCCAGGCGCTCGGCCGCGCGCAGATTCTCCAGCTCGGCCTCGTCCAGGGTGGTGTCTAGATCCACCAGGGGATCGCCAGCCTCGACGCGGGCACCGTTCTCGAAATGGATGGCCTGCACGATGCCCTGCGCCTCGAAGCTCAGGGTCGCGCCCTGGACCGCCTCCAGGCTGCCGATCGCGCGCACCCGCGGGGTCCAGGTATCGGTCGCGACCTCGGCGGCATTGATGGTGACCACCGGCTCCGGCATATCCTCGAAGTACTCCGCGATCTGCTGATCCACGAAGGCCTTGAAGCCGAAGATACCGCCCAGCACGATGGCGACCGCCACCAGCATCAAGATGAAACGCTTCATCGAAGTCTCCCGGGCCGGCGGGTCAATCCCCACCGGCGTCATGAATATGCGCGGTCGGGTCAGTCCGCCGCGCTCAAGCCGTCATCGGCGACCTTCTCGCCGATCCCGGCTGCGCGCAGCGACGCCCGCACACGGTCGGTCTCGGCGCGCACCACCGCGGGCTCGTCCGGATCCAGTCGCGGCTCCCAGCGCCAGCCGGTCATCAGGGCGTGGAAATGGCGGATCAGGTGGTCATAAGGCCGATGGATGTCATAGGCATCCAGCAGGCCCCGGGCATTGGCCAGGCTTTGCATCCCCACGTTCAGCGCCCAGGGCCCCAGCCCCATCTCCTCCTCGGAGATCTCCCGCGCCGGCGGCAGGTCGCCGCGCTCGCGGGCCTCGGCCACTACCGCGTGGACCGCCTCGCTGATCGGACGCCCCGCCTCCAGCAACGCCTCGCGCCGGGCCACCGAGACATTCGCCCACACCACTTCGGTCACCAGGTACTGGGTAAGCCGGTAGTAGTCCGGATTCTGCGCGGCGAAATCGATATCGGTCAGAACGATCGCCAGCATCCGCGACCGCGTGCCCAGCGTCAGCCCCGGGATGACCCGGAATCGCCCGGCCCGCTCCCGGGTCGTGCGCGCCGCCACGGCCGCCAGCAGGTCCTCGCGGGACTCGAAGTGCTGGTACAGGGTCCCGGTGGCGTACTCGCAATCCGCCGCCAGCTTCGACATCTGCAGGCCCAGCAGCCCGTCCTCGCGGATCCGTTCATGGGCCCGTTCGATAAACAGCGCCTCGCGCGCCTCGCGCTCGCGCCTTCTGCGATCCTCGGTGCTCATGGCAGGCAGCATATCGAACCCAAGCCGATTTTTGAACCGGATTCACAAATCGGCACAGTAAAGGCCGGGGACCTGGCCCCGGCCCCATTGGCGGAGGGTCAGCCCGCCTCGCGCAGCAGGCGTACGATCGCGTCGGCCACACTCTTGCTGGACTGCGGGTTCTGGCCCGTCACCAGCTTCCCGTCAACCACCACGTGATCCGCCCAGTCATCGGCGGTCTCGACCTCGCCACCCAGCTCCTGGAGCTTGTCCTGCAGCAGGAACGGCATCGCGCTGTCCAGCTGCACCGCCTTCTCCTCGCTGTTGGTAAAGGCAGCCACCTTGCGCCCCTTCACCGCCGAACTCCCGTCGGCCAGCATCGCGCCGACCAGGCAGGCCGGGCCGTGGCAGACCGCACCCACGACCTTGTCGTTCTCCAGGAACTCCGCGACCAGGCGCTGCACATGCGGGTTGTCCGGCAGATCGAACATGGTCCCGTGCCCGCCGGGGAAGAAGATCGCGGCATAGGCCCCGTGATGCATATCCTCATCAAGCGCGATCGTATCGTCCAGGGCCTCTTGGGCGGCCACGGCGGCCGCCCCCGGATGGCTGGCCTCCAGGCTCTTCGGATCCAGCGGCACCGGCCCGCCCTTCGGGCTCGCCACCTTGACCTCGAAACCGGCCTTGCGAAAGCGATCATAGGGCTCGGCGAACTCGTCGAACCACACGCCGGTCGCCTGGCCCGGGCCGATCTCGCCGTGGCTGGTGACGACCATCAGTATTGTCTGGCTCATCCCGATACCTCCTTTGCGTCCATGTCTGTGGTGGACTCACCGGAAGGTCACAGGTTCCTGGCACCCACCCGCTGCATGGGTGCGCGAAGGCTTAGGAAAGGTCCGGCGCAGGAAGGCCCTGGCGGGGCTCGCCATCCGGCAGGCCCCGCCCGGGAATCAGACCCGGTAGTACTCGCGATACCAGTCCACGAACCGGGCGATGCCGTCTTCCACGCGGGTGGCCGGGGCATAGCCCACATCCTCGCGCAGGGCCTCGACATCGGCATAGGTGTCCGGCACATCCCCCGGCTGCAGCGGCAGGAGGTTCTTTTCGGCCTTCCGGCCCAGACAGTCCTCCAGCACCTCGATGTAGCGCATCAGCTCCACCGGCTCGTGGTTGCCGAT
>NZ_KB906509.1:0-104902 GCF_000381445.1 Thioalkalivibrio sp. ALE22 | reverse complement strand
GTCCCATCCATCACAGCGATCGCGGCGTGCAATACGTATCGGTGCGTTACACCGACCGCCTCGGAGAAGCCGGGCTCCAGCCCTCGGTGGGCCGGGTCGGTGACTCCTACGACAACGCCCTGGCGGAGACCATCAACGGGCTGTACAAGACCGAGGTCCGGGCCTACTGGGGACGTCTTAACGATCGACGCGACGTCGAGTGGGCTACGCTCCAGTGGGTCGACTGGTTCAACCGGCGACGCCTGTTGGAATCCAACGGGTATCGACCGCCGGCAACGATCGAAGCGCAGTACCATCAACCACTTCAGGGGTCCGTTCGTGCAGCGTGACCCAAACCAACGGGTCTCCGGGAAACCCGGGGCGGTTCACCCCGAGCGGGGCCGAAAGATACGCACAAAAAACGGGGCCCCTGGGGGCCCCGCAAAACAAGCTACAAACTTGTTGTTATACCGCTTGGTAGCAGTGGCTGCCCTTAGAAGGACACCCGCATGCCGCCACCGACCGCGGTGTAGTCCGGACCACCGGACTTCACGTCGGTGTGGGCCACACCACCGAACACCCGCACGCGGTTGCTCATGTGATGGGTAACACCAAAGGCGACGCTATCGACGTTCGCCTGGCCAGCCGGATCGTTATCCGTATGACCCAGGCTCAGCGTGAAGTCGGTGCTGCCCATGGAGTAGGTACCGGCGGCGAAGTAGGTGTTGCCGCTACGCTCCTGCATGCCGGTGATGTTGTTTTCGTTCTCGGCGGTGAAATCTTCCGCTTCGAAGTTCACACGCCACGGGCCCTGGCGGAAGTCAACACCGATCTTGGCGGTGCGCAGCTTGGTCGCGGTCGTCGCGTCGTCGTCGGATCCGGTGCCGTCAACAAATCCCAGGATCCCGGAGGTCTGGTTATTGTCATCGGCACGCTGGTAGGCACCGTAGATCTCGACCGGGCCGACATCGAAGCCGAGCTTCGCGGCGTAGGCCGTGTCGCTGTCGTTGCCATTGTCGATAAACGCGGCAACGTCCAGGTTCACCATACCGAAGTCATTGGAGTAGCGAATGCCGCGGTCCAGGTACGAGCCATTCGCAAAGCCACCCCAGCCGAAGCCACCCGGGGCCAGGCGACCACCGTTCACGCGCTGCTGCATGAAGGTGCCGTTCAGCGGATCCTTGCCGGCAGTGCTGTAGGGGCTGGACATGCGGCCAGCGGTAACGCGACCGAAGTCACCATCCAGACCAACGTACACGTCACGAGCCGGACGGCTAAAGCCGGAGGTGGTGCGCACGTCCTGTTCCAGCTTGGCGAGCGCGGTCAGGCCATTGCCCAGGTCGTGGTTGACCATGACGCCGAGACGGTTCGGGTTGGCACCATCAGCAGGCTGGCCTGCGCCGCCGCCGTCATGCATGCGGAAGCCGTCGTTGAAGGTGGCGTCACCCGAGGCGCTGTGGTGGACGATCTGCGTCTGCAGCTGACCGAACAGGGTGACGTTGGTGTCGGCGGCGGCGAAGGCCGGGACTGCGAAGGCGCCGGCAACGGCGACTGCGAGAATCTGTTTTTTCATGTTGCGTATCTCCCAGGAGAGGTATGTGTTCGTTTCTACGCCTGCATCCACGGTCGATGCCGCGAATGACAGGTGTTTTATATACACCACGGTGTCTCGTTTCAACCCCTGTGCGGGAAAAAATTGCCACAGTACGGGGGTATCCGTGACGGGGAGCGCTTTTTGGTAGATCAACGACTTGCGTGCGGAGGCTTCGAGGGCGCTTGAATTGGATTGCAACATGCTGAATTACTGGGTTAATGAGCTACAGCTTATGGTTGCCCCGCGAGGCGCGGCGAGAATTCGATCAGGTTTTGCTTATTTTTCTCGGGTTTGCGGGCAGCGCGGCATTTCTCGGATCTGAAGGGGTCGGATCGACGGGTCGGATGCGTTGGGTTTTTGCAACAAGCAGAGATTTGGGCAGGGTCGCGCCCGGAGTGTTGCGGAAAGCAGACAGCGGTGCGGCGGTATGAGCGTGGGCCGTGACGACTAGAGGGTTTTCGGGCTTTGGCGGGGGCTTCGCGGGCGAGCCCGCTCCCACAGGGTGGAAGGAAAGAAATGGAGAGGCTGGTAGCCGGGCGCAGGCCGGAGGCTCGAGGGGAGGGCCTCTCGTTCGGTCGTCCCGGAAACCACGCTGGGGTTATCCGGAACCTCGTGCCTGGGTGGTAGTAGGTACGCGGGGTATCGCTCCAAGGCTGGTGATCCCGGCTCTTCGCTTCGGTGCGGCCGGGATGCCGACGGGGGCGGATACGGGCGGCGCATGCTGTTGAGGCGGGTCGAGGGTGACAGCGCTGGCTACGGCGATCCGATTGAAACTCGACGGGACCGTCAGGCGCTGCTCGCAAACACAGCGACCCCGGCTCGGCGAGCCGCGGTGATCAGGGCCTGGTCCAGGGTGGCGAGGGTGGCGCCGTACTGAAGCGCGAGTGCGAGATAGGAGGCATCGTGAGCGGAAAGGCCATAACGCCTGGCCAGTTGAAGCGTCAGGCCGAAGACCGGATCGATGCCGCCGGGGTCAACGGCCACCATGAGATCCTGCAGGAGCGCGAGGAAACGCGTGGTTTCAGCCTCGGTCACCAGGCCCTGGCTTTCCGCACGGGCGACTACGTTGGCGACCTCCAACGGCCAGACGGATGGCGCGATCAGACGGATATCGCCCGACTCGATGGAACGCAGGACCGTAACCGCGACTTCCTGGTCGGCGGGACTACCATCGGACAGCAACCAGCGCATCACGATGGAATTGTCGAACACGAGATCCATCAGTCACGCCCCGACTCGACCAGGGCCTTGATATCCACTGCCCCGCGCGCTGGAGCCTCGGCCATCAGCTGCCGGAGACTCCGCGCGGCCTGCACACGCCTGGGCGCATCGTCCTCCTCCAGTGGCACAAGCGCAGCCACAGGACGGCCCCGCTGCGTGATGGTAAAACGCCCGCCCGCCTGCACCTTTCGGAGGAAACCGGAAAGGTGTGTCTTGGCATCGTGAGCCCCGATGATTTCGTGATGAGACATGGCTGCACCCTAATGGACCGGTGGGTGGACTGGTTGATATCAATTTAGCACGCACGAAAACCTGTGGCGGCGCGCGGGTAAGAGGTTGATAGCGCCGATGAAGAGTCCCGGCTTTGGCGGGGGCTTCGCGGGCAAGCCCGCTCCTATGGGGGCTTCACCGTGGGAGCCTGCTTGCAGACGAAGCGCCTGCCCGTGCCGACCTTTGGCAGGCGCTTCGCCGCCAAGGCGGCTCCTACGGGGCGAAAGCGGGCGGCGAAGATGCGGCGGTTGGGACGGAGCGGTATAGGGATGATTCGGCTTGTGGCGCGCAGGTGATGCCGTCGGGGCGTTCGGGCTTTGGCGGGGGCTTCGCGGGCAAGCCCGCTCCTACGGGGCTGCACCGTGGGAGCCTGCTTGCAGGCGAAGCTCCTGCCCGTGCCGAGCTTTGGCAGGAGCTTCGCCGCCGAGGCGGCTCCTACGGGGCGAATGCGGGCGGAGGAGATTCGGCGGTTGGATAGCCGCGCGTTTGGGGCTAGTCGAGGCCGAAGGCGCGCAGGGCCAGGCGGCGCTTGAGGGGGGTGGCCTGGTCGACCAGGCGGATGCCGAGGCCGCGTAGCTCTGGGAGGCCGGCGGCGTGGGTGGCGAAGATCAGGCGGAAGCCGTCCATGGCGCGCTGCATGAAGGCGTTCCCGGCGCGGCGGTCGCGGGTGTAGGCGCGCAGTACGGTCTCCGCACCCGGGTCGCGGCGGGCGGGGCCATGCAGGCGCTCGACCAGGGCACGGGCATCGGCCAGACCGAGGTTCAAGCCCTGGCCGGCCAACGGGTGGATGGTGTGGGCGGCATCCCCCGCCAGCGCGACGCGGCCGGCGTGGTAGTCACGGGCATGGCGCGCCACCAGCGGGAAGCTGGCGCGCCGGGAGGTGTCGGTGACGACACCCAGGCGGTGGTCGATCGCCTCTGCCAGCGCCGCGCAGAATCCAGCGTCGTCCAGCGCCAGCGTCGCGTCCGCCTGGTGCTCGGGCTGGGACCAGACGATAGAACTGCACCCGTCCGCCAGCGGAAGGAACGCGATGATCTGGTCGTCGACGAAGCGCTGCCAGGCGGTGTCCTCGTGCGGGCGCTCGGTGGTCACGGTCGCGACCACGCCGCGGGCGTGATAGTCCTGCTCGCGCACCGGGATGCCCATGCGGTGGCGTAGTGGGGACTGCGCACCGTCGGCCGCGACCACCAAACGGGCGGAGGCGAGCCGCGCGTGCTTCGGTCCGTAGAGGTCGACCCGATCCGGGCGCGCATCCACGCTCTTCCATTCGGTCTCCGGCCACAGGTCGACACCGGCGGCCTCAAGCTCAGCCCACAGCACGGCCTCCAGCGCGGCGTGCTCCACGGTCCAGCCCAGCGCCGGCACACCCAGATCGTCGGCATTGAAGCGGATATGCCCCGGGCCGTGCGCGTCCCACACGCTCATGCCGGAGAAGGCATGGGCGCGGCGCGCCTCCAGCGCGTCCTGCACGCCCAGCGTGGCGAGGAACTCCATCGAGGCGATGTTCAGCGTGGCCACCCGCGTGACGGGCGTGGCGTCAGTAAAGGTGGGCGCGGCATTGCGTTCCAGCAGCCCCACGCGCAGGCCCTGGCGCGCCGCGCCCAGCGCGATTGCGCCGCCGACGGCACCGGCACCGACCACGAGCAGGTCGAGTAAGTCGCCTGCGCCACGCGTGCTCATGCCACCCCCTCCGTATCCGGCCGGGCGAGATGCCGGGCGGTGTGGCGCGGCAATGGGCCGAGGCCCATGGCCGCGCGGGCGAGGCGGTCCCGCGCGGGGCGCAGGCGGTCGACGGCCATCATGCCGCCGCCCAGCGCATGTCCGCGCAGGCCAGCCGCGTGCAGCATGCCGCGGGCCAGGAAATCGGTCGTGGCGACCACCCCGGTCACATCGCGACGGCGGGCCCGCGCATAGGCCTCGAGCGTGGCCGCCGCGCCGGGGTCGGCCACGAAACGCGGGGTGCCATCCGGCTCACGGCCGTCGCGCAGTGCGCCCAGCAGGGTCGCGACATCGCGCAGGGACAGGTTCAGCCCCTGCCCCGCCACCGGGTGCACTGCGTGCGCGGCATTGCCCAGCAACAGCGCGCGTTCCGCGACCGGCTCGGGGGCATGCACCCGCTCCAGCGGAAAACGCACCACGCGGCCGGCCGGGCGCAGGCGGCCCAGCGTCCAGCCGAAACGGGCCTGCAGCTCGCGCAGGCGCTCGGCGTCGTCCAGTTCCAGGCGGCGCTCGCAGGCCTCCGGCGGGGCCACCCAGACGGCGTTCATACGCCCGTCCGCCTGCGGCAGCAGGGCCAGCGGCCCCTCGTCGGTAAAGCGCTCGAAGGCCTGGCCGTTGTGCGGCCGCGCCGGCTGCACGTCAAAGACCAGGGCATCCGCCGCGTAACGCAGGCGGTTCACCGGCAGACCCAGGGCCTTGCGCGTGGGGGACTGGATGCCGTCGGCGGCCAGGATCAGGCGGGCGGCCCAGGTGTCCTCGCCTTCAGCGCCGTCGATGCGCAGCACGCGGCGCCCATCCGTCACGTCCCCCACGCCCGCCAGCGTGGACTGGTAGCGCACATCCACACCGGCGTCGCGGCAGGCCGCGTCCAGCATCGGCTCCAGCGCGACGGCCGGCACCACCTGCCCGAGGGCCTGGCGGCCATGGTCGGCGGCATTCAGATGCACCCGCCCCAGCCCGCCGCGACGGCTGACGACGATGGAGCGGATCGCGGTGGCCCGCTGCGCCAGTGGCGCCCAGTACCCGAGATCGTCGAGGAACTGTACGGAGCCGGCCGCCAGGGCATAGCCACGGGTGTCGTTGGCGTGTGCATCCGGCGCGGGTGGTGACCCGCGCTCGAACAGCGTGACCGCATAGCCCGCGCGCGCCAGGGTGCAGGCGGCAAGGCCGCCGACCGGCCCGCCGCCGACGATGGCGATGTCGCAGGTGTTTGTTGTCAAGACGCACCCCGCAAGGGTGGGTCCGACGCCCCATTCGCCTGCAAGCAGGCTCCCACGGAGGATCGTGCATGCTGCTTCCTGTAGGAGCCTGCTTGCAGGCGAATCGCCCCGGTCCGGACTCCGGGTCGTTCACGAAATCGGAAGAGACGATGGGCGGGCATGGTCAGTCCCAGCCCGGGAGGTCGCCGGCCATGCAGGCCTCGATGTCGGCGACGGCCTTGGGGCAGTCGGCGGTGAGGACCTCGAAGCCGTCGCGGGTGACGGCGACGTCGTCCTCGATGCGCACGCCGATGCCGCGCAGTTCCTTCGGCGCATCACTGTAGGGCCCGAAATAAAGCCCGGGCTCCACGGTCATCACCATGCCGGGTTCCAGCTGACGCCAGGCGTCGCCGACGCGGTAGTCGCCGACATCGTGCACGTCCAGCCCCAGCCAGTGGCCGGTGCGGTGCATGTAGAACGGGCGGTAGGCCTGGTCGCGGATCAGCTTGTCCAGGCGACCCTTGAGTACCCCCAGTTCCTTGAGCCCGCGGGTCAGTTCGCGCACGGCGGTGGCGTGCGGGGTGTCCCAGTCGTTGCCTGGGCGCACCTCGTCGATCGCGGCGAGCTGGGCGGCCAGCACGCACTCGTAGACCTCGCGCTGGCGTTCGTCGAAGCGACCGGAGACCGGAAAGGTGCGGGTGATGTCGGACGCATAGCCCTGCACCTCGCAGCCGGCGTCGATCAGCAGGAGGTCACCGGCGTTCAGCTCCGCGCGGTTCTCGATGTAGTGCAGGATACAGCCGTTCTCGCCGCCACCGACGATGGAGGGATACGCGGTCTCGGTTCCGTAGCGGTGGAACTCGTGCAGCAGCTCGGCCTCCACCGCGAACTCGGTCAGCCCCGGCCGGCAGGCCTGCATGGCACGCACATGCGCTTGAGACGAGATGGCGGCCGCGTGGCGCATTAACTTGAGTTCGGGGGCCTTCTTGAACAGCCGCTGCTCGTGCAGGTGGTGCTCCACCGCGACGAACTCGTGCGGTGCGCGCACGCCGTTGCGGGCCTTGGCCCGCACCCGGTTAACCCAACCGAACAGGCGCTGATCCAGCGGCTCGTCGCGCCCGAACGGGGCGGCCAGCACGGCGCGGTTCTCCATCAGCCCCGGCAGGATCTCGTCGATGTCCTCGATCGGAAAGGCGCACTCGGCCCCATGGGTCTCCATCGCACCGTCCGGCCCGGCGCGGCGGCCCTGCCAGGTCTCCTGGGTCGGGTCGCGGTCGCGGCAGAACAGGATGTACTCGCCGGCCGGCCGCCCCGGCACCAGCACCGCCACCGCATCCGGCTCCGGGAAGCCGGTCAGGTAGAGGAAGTCGCTGTCCTGACGGAAGGGATACTCGACATCCCGGTTGCGGGTGCGCTCGTGAGCGGCAGGAACGACGATGATCGCCTCGGGTCCGAGCGCCCGCATCAGACGCTGGCGGCGCCGGGCGAACTCGCCCTGGGGGATCTCCGGCATCCGGCCCGGCCGGGGGGCTTGTCGCGTTCGCGTCATTGCATCGGGATCCGTTTCGGGTCGTCCGGGGCCAGCTCGTCGGCGATCAGCAGCACGCCCACGCGCACATACTCATTAAGCTCCTCGAAGGCGGCGGCGTTTTCCTCGTCGTCGTCCGGCTCCAGCTCGATACGCGCGATCTCGGCGAAGTCGCGCAGGATCTCGCTGGCTTCGGCCGACGGCTTGAGTTTGCCCAGGCGCGGCGTCTGCCCCAGCCCGGCGATGAAGCCGTCCACCCATTCCGACAGAGCCTGCGCCTGCGCCTCGATGGCTTCGTCCTCCGGCAGCAGCGGGCCGAAGCCCAGCTCCACGTCGTACAACTGGGCCAGCAGCGCGCGGCGGATGGCCTCCACGGTCTTGCCGAAGTTCTCCCCGGCGCCCTCGGTCAAAGGCAACGCCTCGCCCAGGCTGCGCACCAGGGCGTCGACGTCGGCGCCCGGGTCCGCCACCAGGCAGCCGGTGAACAGCCCGTGGGCGGAGGCCGGGGTCTGCGCGAAACCCATGCTGCGCAGTCCGTGCTCCAGCTGTTCGCGCAGGGCGACGGGATCGCGCTCCAGTCCGTCCTGCGCCTTCGCGTTGCCGGTGCCTGGGTCGCCGACCATCAGAAGCTCTCCAGCCGCGCTTCGTAGGGGAACAGCAGGAAGCGGTAGAGATCGTCACCCACCTGCAGGTGGGTGAACTGCGGCTCGCCCAGCTTGATCGCGCTGGAACCGGTGGAGGACAGCATATTGAGACCGAACCTTTTCTCTTCGATCAAGGCGTTCAACAGCTGTTCCAGCTCCGCGTGCGGCACGGTCCCCGTGTTGTCGACGATCCGGCACGGCTTTCCGTTATGGGCCGTGCCCTCGATCACGGTGGCTTCGGGGCCGGGTTCGGGGGGCTGGGTCATGGGCAGCAACACTTTCTGGGAACGGGATTCGCCGTATTGTGGCCAGCGCGGGCACCAGGCCGCAACAAACCTCGGATCGGCAAGTATGCGACCCGTAAAAAGTGAAGGTGTTCCAGCAAGAAGATGGCCCAAGTTGACGCTTCGCGCGAAGCCCTCCTAGACTCCATGGATCACATGCCCTGCGGCGAAGGCCGCCTGCCAACCGGGACCGAGGCCATGCAGCCGAACGACGATTCCGCGATCGACCCGACCGAACGCCTGGAGACCGCAATCACGCGCCTGCTGGAGGAGCACGCGGCCCTGCGCGAGGAAAACCACCTGCTGCAGGAGCAGGTCCGCCAGCTCAAGGGCGAGCGCGCGGCCTTCAAGGAGCGCAACGAGCAGGCCCGCCACCGGGTCGAGAACATGATCGCGCGCCTGCGCTCGATGGAGCACAGCGAATGAGCCAGTCCGAACCCGTCCGCGTCTCCATCATGGGCAAGGAGTACCAGATCGCCTGCCCGCCCGACGAGCGTGCCGACCTGTTTGCCTCCGCATCTCTGATTGACGAACGCATGCGCGAGCTGCGCGATGGCGGCCGCGTGGTGGGGGCCGAGCGCATCGCGGTGATGGTGGCGCTGAACCTGGCGCACGAGCTGCTGGAATGCCAGCAGCAGAAGGCCGGCGGCGACTCCGCCGGCAGTTCGGCGCGGCTGGTCGCCCTCGCCGACCGCATTGAACAAACCCTGGGCTCGTCGCGCTAGCGCTGTTGGCGCCGCCCCGCCGCCCTCCCTTTCTCCCGGGCATGCCCGGCCCAAGGACGGCCCTCCACCCGCTACCCCATATTCGTCATCCGGTGTTTTCGGTGGCTTTGGTCTGCCGCCTGCCTTGTGGTGGCTGGTCCTGGTTCGGCATCCGGTGTTTAGGGTGCCTTCGGTCCGCAACCTGCCGATTTTTGGCTAGGCCTGGTTCGTCCTCTGGTGTTTACGGTGCCTTCGGTCCACATACTGCCCGGCGCTGACTCGCCAGCGCGCCCCGAGTGACTTCTTTGCTCGTGCAAAGAAGTCACCAAGAAACACGCCCGACTGCCGCGACCCCGGCCCGCTGCGCGGGCCGGGGTTTCCCTCGCTCCGAGGCTTTTCGCGGGCGGCGCTGAACTCGCTGCGCCTTCGGCTCCGCTCAGACATCCAGCGCCTCTGATCCCGCGAAAACCCTCTCCACTCGGCGCGACGACAACGGGGGGCAGGTCCAAACAACGGCTATCCCAGCGATATAGCTAATGTGATGATGGCTAGGCTTTCGGACATCTTGGGCACGCTCGGCCTTTGGCCGTTGCGTGCCGCGCCCGCAAGCGGGCGCTGGGGGCTTTCAGGCGGCAGGGCCGTTGTTGTGTCGCGGGGTCGGAATACCTCCTGTCTTGACCTTCCTCCCCCGTATGGAGCCCCTTGCGGAAGGGTTCTCGGGCCGGAAGAAGGCGCTGGATGTCTGAGCGAAGCGCAGCGTAGCGAGTTCAGCGCCGCCGGCCCGAGGGCCCTGGAGCAAGGTTCCCGGGCGAAATCCGGGTGCCCTTCTTTGGGCACTTTCTTGGGCAAGCAAGAAAGTGCCTCGGGGCGCGCTGGCGAGTCAGCGCACGGCAGTACGTGGACCGAAGGCAGCGTAAACACCGAAGGATGAACCGGGACCAGCCTTCAATACAGCGCAAGCGGCGGACCGAAGGCACCCTAAACACCGGATGTCGAACCAGGACCAGCCACCACGAGGAAGGCGGCTAGACGAAGGCACCGAGACACGGACAGCAAAGGATACTGAGGCCGATGAAGCGCCTGTCGGCGCCGCTGGTTAGAGGTCCCGCAACCCCAGTACATCCTGCATATCGAACAGCCCATTGCCGGCACCAGCCAGCCAGACGGCGGCCCGCACCGCACCGGAAGCAAACACGGTCCGGCTGGAGGCCTTATGGGTGATCTCCACACGCTCACCGTCGCCCGCGAACAGCGTGGTGTGCTCACCCACGATGTCGCCACCACGTACCGTGGCGAAGCCAATGGTGCGACGGTCGCGGGCGCCGGTCTGGCCCTCGCGGCCATACACGGCATCGTGCTCCAGGTCCCGTCCCAGCGTCTCCGCGACCACACGCCCCAGCTTCAGCGCGGTACCGGAGGGCGCATCCACCTTGTGCCGGTGATGCGCCTCCAGGATCTCCACGTCCACGCTGTCGCCCAGCGCCCGCGCGGCCAGCTCCACGAGCTTGAAGGTCAGGTTGACCCCGACGCTCATGTTCGGGGCATAGACGATCGGCAAGGATTCCGCGGCACTACGCAGGCGCTGTTCCTGCTCCGCGTCGAGACCGGTCGTTCCGATCACCAGCGCCTTGCCGGCGCGCGCGCACAGATCCAGGTGCTGCATGGTGGCCTGCGGCGCGGTGAAGTCGATCAGCACGTCGAAGTCGTCGGTCACGGTTGCCAAGTCCTCGACCAGGCGTACCTGGCCCTCCTGACCGACGACCTCTCCAATCGCCTCGCTACCCGGCCGCTCGCTGGCCGCGCCCAGCTGCGCCTCGGGGTGCTCGTCCACCGCCTGCACCAGGTTCTGGCCCATGCGCCCGCCGGCGCCCGCAATCGCAATTCGAATCATCGTTTGTTCCATCCGGTTCTGTCGTTCCATCGGGGTATGCGCACCCTACGAAGCTTTGCCGCAACGTGCCAGTTACAGGGTTCGCACCGGGGTGCGGAAACGCCATTCGCCGTACACCGAGGCGATCACCCCGGCCGCCGCCAGGAACGCCGCGAACACGTACACCGAGGCCGGGCTGATGCCGTCCCACAGATAGCCGGCCACCAGCGAGCCCATCGCCCCGCCCAGCCCGAAGGCCAGCGAGGAGTACAGCGCCTGCCCGCGCCCCTGCAGCCGGCCCGGGAAGAAATAGTGGATCAGCGAGATCGCCGCCGCGTGGTACACCCCGTAGCTGGCCGCATGCAGCACCTGAATGAACAGCAACATCGGCAGCGAATCCGGCACCGCCGCCAGCAGCCCCCAGCGCAGCGTGGTCAGAATAAGGGCCGCCGACACCAGCAGCCAGGCCCCGAAGCGCAGGATCAGCCGCGGCATCAGCAGGAACAGCACCACCTCGGCCGCGACCCCCAGCGCCCACAGCTGCCCGGCCACCGCGCGCGAGAACCCGGCCTGTTCCAGGTACAGGGTGAAGAAGGCGTAGTAGGGCCCATGGCTGGCCTGCATGAAGAAGCAGGCCACGAACAGCGCGATCACCTCCGGCCGGCGCAGCACGGTCAGCAGCGGTGGGGCGTTGTTGTCTTCCTCGTGGTTGCGCGCCGGTTCGCGCACGAACTGCGCGGCCGCCACCACCGCGATCAGGATCGCCAGCACGATCCACGGCAGCCAGGCCACGTCGATGTGATCGAAGGCCCAGCCCAGCAGCGCCACCGCGACGATAAAGCCCACCGAGCCCCATAGCCGCACCAGGGCATAGCGGTGCGCATCCTGCCCCAGCGAGCGCATGGTGGTCGCCTCGAATTGCGGCAGGATCGCATTCCAGAAGAAGCTGTAGGCGGCCATCACCACCGCCAGCCACCAGTAGCCGGTGTACAGCAGCACGCCGGTGAAGGCCACCGCCCCGCCCAGCGCGCCCCAGCGCGCGATCGGCATGTGCGCGCCAGCACGGTCGGCCAGCCAGCCCCAGACGTTCGGGGCGATGATCTTGGTCGCCAGCACGATCGCCATCAGTTCGCCGATCTGGGCGCCGCTGAACCCCTCCTCGGAGAGATACGGCCCCCAGAACGGCATGAACGCACCGAGGCTGGCGAAGTAGAAGAAATAGACCCCGGACAGGCGCGCGTTCTGCGTCACGGCCATTGCAGGGGCCCTAGCGGTTCAGGAGACTACGGCCGGACGGCCGCGTCATTCGCCGGAATGATCGCGCAGTGCGAGGCCGGTATCCGCCACGTCCGCGTTCTGCCCGCGATGGCGCAGAGCGTGATCCATCAGCACCAGGGCCATCATCGCCTCGGCGATCGGGGTCGCGCGGATGCCCACGCAGGGGTCGTGCCGCCCCTTGGTCACCACCTCGACCGGCTCGCCCGCGGTGTTGATGCTGCGCCCGGGCAGACGGATGCTGGAGGTCGGCTTCATCGCGATGCTGGCGCGCACCGCCTGGCCGGTGCTGATCCCGCCCAGCACGCCGCCGGCGTGGTTGGAGAGGAAACCCTCGGGGGTGATCTCGTCACGGTGCTCGGTGCCGCGCTGGGTCACGGACTCAAAGCCCGCGCCGATCTCCACGCCCTTAACCGCATTGATACTCATCAGCGCATGCGCCAGCTCGGCATCCAGGCGGTCGAATACCGGCTCGCCCCAGCCGGCCGGCACGCCGGTGGCCTCGACGGTGACCCGCGCGCCGATGGAGTCGCCCGACTTGCGCAGGGCGTCCATGTACTCCTCCAGCTCCGGCACCTTGTCCGGGTCCGGGGAGAAGAACGGGTTGTCGTTGGCGATCTCCGGCTGCTTCGCCTCCAGCGCGATCGGGCCCAGCTGGGACAGCCAGCCGCGGATGGTGATGCCGTAGCGCTGTTCAAGGTAGCGCCGGGCGATGCCGCCGGCCGCAACCCGCAACGCCGTCTCGCGCGCGGAGCTGCGCCCGCCGCCGCGATAGTCGCGCACGCCGTATTTCTGATGGTAGGTGTAGTCCGCATGCCCGGGACGGAAGCGATCCATGATCTCGCTGTAGTCCTTGGAACGCTGATCCACGTTCTCGATCAGCAGCCCGATCGGCGTGCCGGTGGTGCGACCCTCGAACACGCCCGAGAGGATTCGCACCTGGTCCGGCTCGCGCCGCTGGGTAGTGTGGCGCGACTGCCCCGGCCGGCGGCGGTCGAGATCGAACTGCAGATCCGCCTCGCACAGCTCCAGACCGGGCGGACAACCGTCCACCACCGCGCCCAGGGCCGGCCCGTGACTCTCACCAAAGGTACTGACGACGAACAGTCGTCCAAAGCTGTTTCCCGACATGCGCGTAGTGTAGCCGCGGGCGGCGCGGCTGTCGCCTGTTCCCCTACCCGGCGGCCGGTCGGCAGCCTGTGGAATGCAGCCCTCGGCAACCCCGTCCCCTATCTGCCATGATCGGTGTGCAGCATTAAAGACCACAAAAGGAGGACACCATGCCGAAATCCCTGACCCGACTCGCCACCGGCGCCGTTGCCGCCCTCTGCCTGGGCCTGACCAGCAGCGCCCAGGCCGATGACGTCTACACCCAGCGCTTCATGACCCTGGAGCTGGCCAATGACATCGCCATGGGCGCCGTCGAGGCCTGCCGCGACATGGGGTACCAGACCTCGGTCGTTGTGGTCGACCGGGCCGGCAACGACCAGGTGGTCCTGCGCGATCGCATGGCGGGCGTGCAGACCATCCAGATCGCCGGCGACAAGGCCCGCGCCGTCACCATGTCCGGCACTACCTCCGCCAACTTCCGCGACAACCGCGAAGACATCCGCATGGAGATGAACCATGTGGACGGCATCATCATGCTGGCCGGTGGCTTACCCGTCGAAGCGGCCGGCAGCATGCTGGGTGCGGTGGGCGTCTCCGGGGCGCCGGGCGGCGACCTCGACGAGGAATGCGCGCAAGCCGGGATCGACCGGGTCCAGGAACGTCTCGACTTCGTGATGTAGTCCACTCGGGCGCCAGGGACGGCGCCCACCCCGATAGCCGGATCGAGACCATGCCCCCAGACAACCCTTCCAGAACCCCCATTCGCATCTCGCCGGTGGAGACCTACGAGCGGCTGCAGGCACGCCCACGGGACCTGCTGATCGACATCCGCTCGACCATGGAATACCTGTTTGTCGGCCATCCGACCGGTTCGGTCCACATCCCCTGGATCGACGAACCGGACTGGACGGTGAACCCGCAGTTCGTGCCCCAGGTCCGCAAGCTGCTGCTGGGCGGCGTCAGCGACCACAGCGACGAAGCCCCGGCCCTGTACCTGATCTGCCGCAGCGGCAAGCGCACTCTGGATGCCGGCCAGGCCCTGGTGGATGCCGGCATCGAACATGTTTTTTCGGTAGAGGAAGGCTTCGAGGGCCCGCTGGACGAACACCACCAGCGCTCCACCCGCGGCGGCTGGCGCTACCACGGCCTGCCCTGGGAGCAGTGCTGAAGCACTCATATCCCTGTGGATCCCCCACTGTCACGGGGGTTGCGCGCACCCCGGGGCGATTGGTCCATAATGGAGCCGGACGCGTCGCTGCGGCGTTCGATTGTGGCCCGGTGGTACCCTTGAGCCTTAATTCTTCACCACGGGACCGAGTACTTCCGTTTCGCTGTGCAGGTCCGTCTTCGAGCGGAAAGCCTAAAGATTCGGAGACTTCTCCCACCTGAACCTCAGGTTCAAGGTCAAAGGTCACGCCGGCGCCCGCGGGGCGCGTCCACTTTTCTCAAGCCCGATCCCTATGTCTTCGGAAACCGTCTCCGTCCCAGACCCGCTATCGCCCGACGATCTGCGCGCCCTGCGCCTGCGCCTGCGCCGCGCCCGCGCCGCGCTGTCGGACGCCCAGCTTGACCAGCACTCCGCCGCCATCTGCGAACACCTGCTGCGCTGGTTCGAGCGCTGGCAGCCGCGCTGCGTCGGCGCCTACCGGGGCCTGCGCGGCGAGGTCGACCTGACACCGCTGACCGTCGCCCTGGCCGGACGCGGCACCCGCGTTGCCCTGCCGGTGATGGACGACAAACGCCCCGGCCGCATGCACTTCCATGCCTGGGGGCCCGGGGATGCGCTGTGCCACAACGGCTTCGGCATCGCCGAACCCTGCCCCGATGCCCCGCGCATCTGGCGCCGCGAGATGCAGGTGGTACTGATGCCGTTGGTGGCCTTCGACACGGCTGGCAACCGCATGGGCATGGGGGCGGGCTACTACGACCGCTACTTCGCCCGGCGCCGCTTCGGCATCGGCCGGCCGAAGCTGATCGGCGTAGCCCACTCGCTGCAGGGCGTGCCGGCGCTGCCCACCCAGCCCTGGGACGTGCCGCTGGATGCCGTCGTGACCGAACAGGGCTGGCATGCGCTGCCGGACCGCGCGCGGCACAATACGCACACCTGACCACCCCCTCACTTGGCACGAGGAGCCCGCATGGCCTACTGGCTGATGAAGTCCGAGCCCGACGAGTTCAGCATCGACGACCTGGAGCGCGTCGGCGTGGAGCCCTGGGACGGCATCCGCAACTACCAGGTGCGCAACATGATGCGCGACGAGATGAAGAAGGGGGATCTCGCCTTCTTCTACCACTCCAACGCCAAGCCACCGGGCATCGTCGGTATCCTGCGTATCGAGAAAGAGGCCTACCCGGACTCCTGCGCCTTCGACCCCGAAGACCCGCACTACGACCCCAAGAGCGACCCGGACAACCCGCGCTGGCTGCGCGTCGACGTCGCCTTCGAGGAAAAATTCGGCGATATCATCACCCTCGATTGGCTGAAGCAGCAGCCGCAGCTCGAGGACTGCCCGCTGGTGCGCCGCGGCAACCGCCTGTCGGTCATGCCCATCACCCAGGACCAGTGGGACTTCATCCTGAGCCACGCCCAGCGCGGGAAATAGCCCCGTGGCCACGCTCTACCACTTCCCGCACGACGCCAAGGCCGACCGCCTTCGCCTGGCCTGTGGCTACAAGGGTGTGGAGCTCGAAACCCGCGCGCTGGACTGGTTCGACGACGAGACTTTCTTCGAGCTGGGCGTGGCGCGCCAGTCGCCGATCCTGCAGATGGATGACGGCACCCTGGTCACCGACACGCTCGCCGCGCTGCGCGACATCGACCGCCTGTTCCCGACCGGCGAACCGCTGTCCGACGGCGTGATCGCCGAGGACGCCTGGCAGGCCCTGGTGGACTGGCGCGCCAAGGTGGAGATCGTACTGGACCGCCTCTACGCCCCGCTGGCACCGGGCTTTCACGGCATCGGCGAGAGCGCCGAGGCCCTGGCCGACTTCAAGGCTCAGGTACAGCACCGCTTCGGCATGTCGCTGGAAGAACTGGCCAACGACCGCTACGACGGCTACAACCAGCTCGCCAAGCTCAGCCACCTGCCGGAACTGGCCAAACACCTGGCCGCCAGTCGCTTCTACCTCGGCCACCCCTCCATCGCCGACTGCGTGATCGCCGCCGACCTCTATCCCCTGCAGATGCACGACGGCATCAACCTGCCCGTCGACATGCTCTACTACCTGCGCCGCGTCGAGGAGACCTTCAACACCCCCCTCGACACCCACTGGCTCGCCCGCTAAAGCCCGTGTGGGAGCGGCCTTGGCCGCGAACCGGCGTCAGCCCCGGATCGGGCCCTGCATTCGCGCGCACGCGCGCTCCCACAAAAACTGCGGGAAGGGCGTGAGCGAAATCCTTTTCCTTCCTGATTGGCGCCGAGCGTCAGCCGTACCGGCGACAGCCCGGCGCAGGAAGCCCAAGCTCGGGGGACTACTCCCAGGCCCTGTTCCTCGATGGAGCAACCCCGGCCACCGCACTCCCCCCCCCTCGTCATCCCGGCCGCAGCGCAGCGAAGAGCCGGGATCTCCCACGTCGGGACACCCCCAACCGCGGAGATCCCGGATAACCGCTACGCGGTTTCCGGGATGACGAAGCCCGGGGATCGTGGACCCGAAGGTGCGTGTCGCTGCGCGCAACCGCACCCTGTGCTGGCGGTTGCTGCCAGCCCGGGCGCGAACCGACGCTTCGACTGGCTGAACTTCTTGCCCAATGCGGCTGACCGCAAGGGCCCGCCACAATCAGGCGGCCGCGAAGCGCCGGATGTGGTTCTCGTCGCGGGATTCGGCCCGCGCCAGATCGAAGTTCGTCTGCATGGCGAGCCAGTGGCGCGCCTCGCCGATGCCACCGCTCTCGAGGCGCACGGCAAAGTCCGGCGAGATCGCGGCATGTTCGTTCAGGACGCGCGAGACCGCGTTGCGGGACATCCCCAGATGCTGCGCAAACTCGGTCACCGAAAGGCCCAGCCCGGGCAGCACACGCCGGCGCAGGATCCGCCCTGGGTGGGGCGGGTTCCGCATCGCCGCGTGTTCCTGAGGCTCAATGGTAGTCTTCATAATCCACCTGATCCGCATCGTTTCCACTGAACGTGAAGGTGACAACCCAGTTGCCATTCACATGCACCGAGAAAAAGCCCGCGCGATCCCCACGTAGCGGATGAAAATCCAATCCCGGCAGATCCAGCTGTCCGGGATGGGTCGCCGCATCCAGCAGCGCGAGAATATCTTCCAGGTCTTCCACATGGTCCGCCGGCAACCCACGGCGGTCGCCCTTCACGTAAAGCCGTTTGAGCCCCTTGTGACGAATCTTCCTGATCATCGGCCTTCCTTGGCACACGACTAAAATGTAATCTGTAACGTTACAGTGGTCAACTCAATCCACTGACACGAGCCTCAGCCGAAGCGGTAGTGCTTGCGGATGTCGCGGTGTATCTCCCAGGTGCAGCCCATACCCTCGGGGAAGGTCACCAGATCGCCCTCGCCCACGGTGACGGGCTCGCCTCCATCATCCGGCGTCACCGTCACCTGGCCTTCCAGGATGTAGCAGACCTCGCGCTCGTCGTAGTGCCAGGGGAAGGTCGAAACCTCCTTCTCCCACACCGGCCAGTCGAACACCCCCAGACGCTCCAGATGGTCCTGCTCCGGCCGATGGATCACTTCGATGGACATGACGGTCTCCTTGTCGGAATCAGCCGTCATCTTAACGAGCCCGATCACCCGAACGCAGCCAGCGCACCAGCAGCAACCCGAAGGTGAGCACACCCAGCGCGGCCGGCAGGTATTCCAGCCAGAGGCCCAGCTCCCAGGCGATGAATCCGGTGACCAGCGCCCACAGGAGCGGGATGATGGCCAGCACCAGCGGGGGCCGCGGGCGGGCGAGCAGCAGGAGCCCGAGCGTCAGCAGCATGGTCGGACCGGGCGCGACGCCGACGTACTGCAACTGGGCCCAGGGTGCACCGGTCAGCGCGAGATCGAGCAATGGATAGCCGGCCAGCGCGGAGACGATCATCAAGACCGCGCCGCTGCCCGCCAGCCCGCCGGGCCAGCCGAAGCGGGCCTGGCCCATCAGGGTCAGCGCGAACAGCAGCATCAGGCCCTGGGCGACGAAGACCCCGGCCAGCCATTCAGAGGCGAAGTGGAAGGGTGCGAGCGAGCCGCCGAAGAAGACCACTCCGGTCCAGATCCACAGCACGCCCAGCATCAGGCCCAAGACACGGGCCGCCCCGCGCCAGCCCGTGAACGCGAGCGCGACGGCCACCAGCGCGAGCAGGGCACCGACCGCGTGCAGCGGCCAGATGGCGGTGTTGTACTGGCCCAGGATGGCCAGCCAGGTGGCGCTATCGAACGGCAGCATCTATCTACCCCGTATCCATGGGTTGAAAGTCATTACTGTAGGAGGCCAGCCCTCTGGCCGATTCGGAGTGCGACTAGACTCGTCGGCCAGAGGGCTGGCCTCCTACAGGTCGCCGACGTAGGCAACCATGCGGCTGCGCATATCGGCATCCGGAAGCGGGCCGTACAGCGCGCCCATGTTCTCCTCCATGTGCGCCACGACCGAGGTCGCCGGGATCGCGCAGGTCACGTCCGGATGCGAGACGATGAACTTGAGCAGGAACTGCGGCCAGTTCGCGCATTCGATCTCCGCCGCCCAGTCCGGCAGAGGATGACCCTCGAACTGATTGATCAGCGCCTTGCGCCGAAACGGCCGGTTGGCGATCACCGCGACCCCGCGCTCCCGTGCCATGGGCAACAGGCGCTGTTCCGCCTCGCGGTCGAGGATGTTGTAGGTCAGCTGCACGAAGTCCAGATCCTCGCGCCGCAGGATACGCTCCAGCTCGTCGTGGCGGCGTCCGTGCGAGGTGGTCACGCCGATATAGCGCAGCTCCCCCGCCGTGCGACGCTCGCGCAGCGTCTCCAGGTGGGCCTCCCAGTTCTGCAGGTTGTGCACCTGCTGCAGGTCGAGGGTGTCGACGCCCCACAGCTCCCGGGATTTCGCGTGCTGCTCGCGCCCGGTAGCGGTGCTGCGCGTCCAGACCTTGGTGGCCGCGAAGGCACCTTCCGGATGCCCCAGCTCGCGCAGCCCGTGGCCCACCACCGCCTCGGCGCGGCCGTACATCGGGGAGGAGTCGATCATTCCGCCGCCGCGACGGATGAAGGTGTCGAGGATGCGCGTGCGCACCGCCAGCGCCTCCGGGTCCTCCGGCACGTTGAAGGTAATCCAGGTCCCCATGCCGATCACCGGGATGCGTTCCCCGGACGACGGGATCGGCTTGCGCTGCGGTTCACGGCCTTCGGAGGCGCCCGCGACGACCGGCCAGCCCGCCCCGGCCGCAAGGGCGGAGCCGGCCATCCAGCGCAGGAAGGATCGGCGCGAACGCCGTGTGGACGTTGGTTTCATGGCCCGGATCACCGCAGGGGATTCAATCCGTGGGCCATCCGCCCAGGCCACAAGTTCCCTACGCAGCCGCCCGCAGATGTCGGGTGAGCGCCGAGACCAGGGGCTTCATGAAGTAGCGGCTCTCGGGGACCACCGTCGGGTGCACCCCGTGGGCGCGCAGCTCGTCGGCCACCACCGGGCCGATCGCGGCGACGACGGTGCGGCCGAGCGCTGCCAGCAGCGCGTCCTCGCGCCCCGCGTCGCGGGCGACGTGCAGCAGGCGCCGGACCTGGGCCTGGCTGGTGAAGGCGATCGCATCCACCTCCCCCGCGATCAGGGCCTCGATCAGCCCGCTCACGCGCCCGGTCTCGGCGGCGTCCGCATAGCGATAGGGCCAGACGGGAAAGACTTCGGCGCCCGCCTGCTCCAGGAACCCGAGCAGGCGGCGGTTGGGTTCCGCGCCGTAGAGCTGCACCCCGATACGCTGTCCGGCCAGATCCTGCCCAGAAAGGGTCTCGATGATGCCCTCGGTCGTCGGTGCGGCCGCGATCGCATCCGGCCGCACGCCGAAAGGCTTCATCGCCCGGCCGGGCTTGGGGCCGCGCACCAGGGTGGGCGTCCGCGCCACGGCGGCCAGCCAGGCGTCCTCTCCTCCGGCACGCCGGGCAAAGCCGGTCAGGCGGGTAAAGCCCTCGCCGGTCAGGAAGATCAGGCGATCGAACGGGGCCTCGATCGCCCTGTGCAACCAGGCCTCGATCGCCGTGCGGTCGGGGCTGTCGTGGATCGCGATCAGCGGGCAGCGCCAGACCTCGGCCCCGCGCCGCTCCAGCAGACCGGCGAAGACCTCCAGCGCCCGGCTCTCCGGCAAGGCCACCCGGCGACCCGCGAGGGCGCCGGCCGCCGCCTCCGGCAGGACGGATGCGGCCGTCACGCCGCACTCGCCGCCGCAGTGCGCGGCCCCGACCCCGACATTGGCACCGGCATCGGCTGTGGAAACACCGTGGCGGCCCCGTCATCCGGCTGGAACCAGGCCAGACGCGCGTGGCAGGCCACCACCTCGCCGATCACGATCAGGCTGGGCGAACCCACCTGCTCGCGCTCGGCACGCGCGGCCAGGGTATCCAGCGTGCCGCTGACCACGCGCTGGCGGGCGGTGGTGCCGTTCTCGATGATCGCCGCCGGGGTCTGTCCGGCGCGGCCGGCACCCTTCAGCCCCCGGCAGATCTCGCCCACCCCCTTGCGGCCCATATAAAACACCAGGGTCTCGCGGGTACTGGTCAGCTGCGACCAGTCCACATCCAGCCGCCCTTCGCGGGTATGGCCGGTGATGAACCGCACCGACTGGGCATGGTCGCGGTGGGTCAGCGGTATGCCCGCAAAGGCGGCGCAGCCGCTGGCCGCGGTAATGCCGGGGACGACCTGGTAGGCCACGCCGTCGCGCGCCAGCACGTCCAGCTCCTCGCCGCCACGGCCGAACACGAACGGGTCGCCGCCCTTCAGCCGCGCCACGCGCTTGCCCTCGCGCGCCAGCCGGGAGAGCAGCGCGCTGATCTCCTCCTGCGGCACGCAGTGGTGGTCGCGCTCCTTGCCGACATAGAAACGCTCGGCCTCGCGCCGCGCCAGGTTCACCACCTCGGAGGACACCAGGCGGTCGTAGACGACCACATCCGCCTGCTGCAGCAGGCGCAGCGCGCGAAAGGTCAGCAGGTCGGGATCGCCCGGCCCGGCGCCGATCAGGTAGACCTCGCCCGGCGTGCTAGCCGCAGCGTCCGCCAGTTCCTGTTCCAGGCGCGCCTCGGCCGCGTCCATGCGCCCGGCCAGCGCCAGCTCGGTGGCCGGCCCGGCAAAGGCCCGCTCCCAGAAGGCGCGGCGGGCGTTCACGTGCTCGAAACGGGCGCGCACCCGGTCGCGAAGCCGCCCGGCGAGTTCGGCCAGCCGACCATAGCCGGCCGGGATCAGGCTCTCGATCTTCGCGCGCAGCAGGCGCACCAGCACCGGGGCGCGGCCGCCGGAGCCGATCGCGATGGTCAGCGGCCCGCGCTCCACGATCGCCGGCAGGATGAAGCTGCACAGCTCGGGCTGGTCGGCCACGTTCACCGGGATCGAGCGCGCGACGCAGTCCTCCGAGACCTGGCGGTTGACCGCCGCGTCGCCGGTGGCGGCGATCACGATCGCCACCCCCGCCAGGCATTCGGTGTCATAGATCCCCGGATCGCGGCTGATCGCTCCCGGTTGTTCGCGCAGCAGGCGCTCGGCGGCGTCGCTGTACGCCGGGGCCCGCAGGCGCACCCGCGCCCCGGCCTCCAGCAGCAGCGCCGCCTTGCGCGTGGCCACCGGCCCGGCCCCGACCACCAGGGCCTCGCGGCCGTGCAACTGCATATAGATCGGCAGGTGTTCCATGCTTATCCCTCCCGCGCCACGGGGTCCGTGGGCGTCTCGGTTTCTTCATTCAACAGGGTCTGGATCTCGGATCGGCAGGAGCCGCAGTTGGTCCCCGCCTCGAGCACCGCACCCACGGCCTCGCAGGTGGCCAGCCCCTGCTCGCGGATCGCGGTACGGATGCGTGTCTCGTCCACGCCGAAGCAGGCGCAGACCATGCGCCCACGCGCGGCCTGGCCATTCGGCGGTCGCCCGGTCAGGAGCGCCATGCGCTCGGTATCGCTGATGGTCTCGGCCGCGAACAGGCCACCCAGCCACTCGCGCTCGGGCAGGCCCCGGTCGGGGCCCGCGAACAGCACGCAGGCGAGCCGGCCCTCGTGGATCCGCGCGGCGCGGTAGCGCCCCCCGGCGGGGTCGGCGAACTCCAGCCATTCCCCCGGCCCGTCCAGACGTTCGCGCCACGCATCCATCGTGGGCGGTGCGCCGCGCCCAGCCAGTTCGGTGCGCAGGTGTCGGGGACCTCGGGCGGTCACCGCATAGTCCGCGTCCGGTGCGGCGATCGGCTCGCGGCTCAGCACGAAGCCGTGCCAGTCCAGTGCCGCCGGGCGCACGGCCACGGCCGTGTGCTTGAACGCCGGCTGGCCGGAGACCGGGTCGACATGCGCGGGCACCAGCGCATCGACCCGGGCGAGCCGCGCGATCGGCCGGCTCCAGTGCATGGGCACGAACACGCTGCCCGGGCGCTGCTCGCGGCTCACCTGTACCCGCGCCAGCAGGCGTCCGTGGCGACTGGTCACCTCGGCGAGATCGCCGGCCTGGACCCGGAACAGCCCGGCATCCACCGGATGGATCTCGACGAACGGCTCCGGCTGATGCGCACTCAAGCGCGGGGTGCATCCCGTACGGGTCATGCTGTGCCACTGGTCGCGGATGCGGCCGGTGTTCAGGCGCAGCGGATAGTCGGCAGCGACGGGGTCGGTCGGGGCCTGCGGAGTCACGGCCGCGAGCCGCGCCTGGCCATTGGCGGTGAAGAAACGGCCATCGGCATAGAGGTGTTCGGCGCCCGTCCGACTCCCCGCCGGCAGCGGCCACTGCACCGGCTCCAGGGCCTCGTACTCGGCGTCGGACAGCCTGGCCAGTGCGCCGATGTCGAAGTCGCGCGTGCCGTGGTTCTCGAAGGCGGACAGCGCCGCATGCTCGCGGAAGATCTCGCCCGGATGGGTATAGGGAAAGGCGTCGGCGAAACCCAGCCGCTGCGCGACTCGGGCCAGCGCCCACCAGTCGTGGCGGGCCTCGCCCGGGGGCGCCCGGAACGGGCGCTGGCGCGAGATGCGGCGCTCGGAGTTGGTTACCGTGCCGTCCTTCTCGCCCCAGGTGGTCGCCGGCAGCAGGACGTCGGCCACCCGCGTGGTCTCGGTCTCGCGCACGCAGTCGGAGACCACGACCAGCGGGCATTCGGCCAGGGCCTGCTCGAAGCGCGCGGCCTCGGGCAGGCTGAACAGCGGATTGGTGCCGATGATCCAGACCGCCTTCACCTGCCCCGACTCGACCGCGCGGAACAGGTCCAGCGCCTTCAGCCCCGGCTGGCGGGCGAGATTCGGCGCGCCCCAGAAACGCCCGACCCGGTCCAGGGCCGCGTCGTCGAAGCCCATATGCGCGGCCAGCTGGCTGGCCAGTCCGCCGACCTCGCGCCCGCCCATCGCGTTCGGCTGGCCGGTCAGCGAGAACGGGCCCATGCCCGGGCGCCCGATGCGGCCGGTGGCCAGGTGGACGTTCAGGATCGTCCCGGCCTTGTCCACGCCGCTGTCGGACTGGTTGATGCCCTGGCAGAAGGCGGTCACGGTGCGTTCGGTACGGGCAAACCACTGGAAGAACGTCGCCACCGCCTCCGGCTCCAGCTCGCAGGCCTCGGCGGTCGCGGCGATCGACGGGCTGGAGGCCCGCGCGGCCGCCAGGGCATCGGCAAAGCCGTCGACGTGGCGCTCCAGGAAGCCGGGGTCCAGCGCATCCTCCCGGCGCAGGTGGTCCAGCAGGCCGTTGAACAGCCAGGCATCCGTGCCCGGCGCCAGCGGCAGGTGCAAGTCGGCCGCCTGGGCGGTGGCCGTGCGCCGCGGGTCGATCACCACCAGCTTCATCCCGGGCCGCGCCGCGCGGGCGGCCTGCAGGCGCTGGAACAGGACCGGGTGGGCCCAGGCCATGTTGGAGCCCGTCACCACGACCAGATCGGCCTGCTCGAGGTCGGTATAGCTCCCCGGCACGCCATCCACCCCGAAGGCGCGGGTATGGGCGGCCACGGCCGTGGACATGCAGAGCCGGGAGTTGGTGTCGATATTGGCCGAGCCGACGAAGCCCTTCATCAGCTTGTTGGCGACGTAGTAGTCCTCGGTCAGGATCTGCCCGGAGACGTACAGGGCGACCGCATCCGGCCCGTATGCCGCGATGGTCTCGCGAAAGCCGTCCGCCACATGATCCAGCGCGGTCTCCCAGTCGACGCGCCGCCCGCCGATCTCCGGGTGCAGCAGCCGGCCCTCGTCATCGAGGGTCTCCGCCAGTGCCGCGCCCTTGGAGCACAGGCGACCGGCATTCGCCGGATGGGCGAGGTCGCCGCGCACCGCGACCGGAAACTCGCCTTCCGGCGTCGCGGTCACCTCCACGCCGCAGCCCACCCCGCAATAGGGGCAGGTGGTGCGGGTCGCCGGCTCAGCCGTGGCCATCTCAGCCCGCCTCGCGGCAGGCGACCGGCACTGCCGAGGGATCGTCCGCGGAATTGGCCGTGGCGCCGGAGAGATCCAGCCACACCTGACCGTCGGTCACCCGGATCGGGAAGGCATGGGTGCAGCCACTGTCCGCCCCGGTGGCCTCGCCGGACTGCAGGTCGATCACCCAGTTGTGCAGCGGGCAGGTCACGCGCTCGCCGTGGACGATGCCCTGCGACAGCGGCCCGCCCTTGTGCGGGCACTGGTCGCGCAGGGCAAACACGCGGTCATCCGCGGTGCGGAACACGGCGATGTCGCCGTTCGGGCCCGCCACCACGCGCGCACCCAGCGACGGGATGTCCTCGAGCGGACAGATCGCGAGCCAGCTCATGCCGACACCCCCTGGCGCGGGGCCGCGTCCACCGGCGTGATCGGGATGAACTCGTGCGCCGCATGCCCGGCGGCCCGCTCGGCCCAGGGGTCCACCTGCGCCACCTCCTGCGACTCCAGGAAGCGGGCGTACAGCGCGGCGCGGTTCTCGGCGTCGTCCACCAGGCGTTCCTTCACGCGGGTCAGCCCGACGCGCTCGATCCACGGGGCGGTGCGCTCCAGGTAGCGCGCGTCTTCGCGATAGAACTGCATGAAGGCCCCGGCGTATTCGAGCACCTCGGTCTCGGTTTCCACCTTGCAGAGGAAGTCGGTGGCGCGGACCTTCACCCCGCCGTTGCCGCCCACGTGCAGCTCGTAGCCCGAGTCCACGCAGACCACGCCCAGGTCCTTGATCGTCGCCTCGGCGCAGTTACGCGGACAGCCGGAGACCGCCATCTTGAACTTGTGCGGGGTCCAGGAGCCCCAGGTCATCCGCTCCAGCTGGATGCCGAGCCCGGTCGAGTCCTGGGTGCCGAAGCGGCACCACTCGGAACCG
Source organism: Thioalkalivibrio sp. ALE22 (assembly GCF_000381445.1). Taxonomy (NCBI): domain Bacteria; kingdom Pseudomonadati; phylum Pseudomonadota; class Gammaproteobacteria; order Chromatiales; family Ectothiorhodospiraceae; genus Thioalkalivibrio; species Thioalkalivibrio sp. ALE22. Next base: position 79,090 of record NZ_KB906509.1, on the reverse strand, counting down.
ACACAGGTCTTCACCGTGCGCAGGGCCTTGCCGTAGGCATGCCCGGAGACAAACCCGGCGGCGCCGAGATCGCGCCACATCGCCGGCAGGTCGACCTTCTTGACCCCCAACAGGTCGATGCGCTGGCCACCGGTGAACTTGACCGTGGGCACCTGGTAGCGCTCGGCCACCTCGGCGATCGCGCGCAGCTCGGCCGGCGTGGTCACTCCGCCCCAGATGCGCGGCACGACGGAATAGGTGCCGTCCTTCTGGATGTTGCCGTGGGCACGCTCGTTGATGAAGCGCGACTGGGCGTCGTCCTGGTAGTCCTTCGGCCAGGCCGCCAGCAGGTAGTAGTTGAGCGCCGGGCGGCAGACATGGCAGCCGTTCGGGGTCTTCCAGTCGAGGGCCTCGAACACCGCGTCCATGGTCTTCAGCCCGTCGCGGCTGATCGCCGCGCGCACCTCGTCGTGGCTGTAGTCGGTGCAGGCGCAGACCGGCTTTTTCGCCGGGGCGTCGGAGTAGTCGCCGCCCAGCGTGGTGGCGAGCACGGACTCCACCAGCCCGGTGCAGGAGCCACAGGAGTTCGACGCCTTGGTGTGGGCGCGCACGTCCTCCAGCGTGAACAGCTTGTGCTCGCTGATTGCCTGGACGATCTCGCCCTTGCACACGCCGTTGCAGCCGCAGATCTCGGCCTCGTCGGGCATCGCCGCGACCCGCGAGGCCTCGTCGCCGTGGCCGGAGTCACCGATATGCGCCTGGCCGAACAGCAGGTTCTCGCGGATGTCGGCCACCGGCGTGGCATCGCGCATCAGCTGGAAGTACCAGGAGCCGTCCAGGGTATCGCCGTACAGCACCGCCCCCTGGATCCGGTTGTCCTTCAGCACCAGGCGCTTGTAGACGCCGCGCGCGGCATCCTTGAACACCAGGTCCTCGGTGGTCTCGTCGCCGGTGAAGTCGCCGGCAGAGAACAGGTCGATCCCGGTCACCTTCAGCTTGGTGGAGGTCATCGAGCCCTCGTAACGCCCGATGCCGTACTCGGCCAGGTGGTTGGCGCAGACCTTCGCCTGCTCCCACAGGGGCGCGACCAGGCCGTAGGTGGCGCCGCGGTGCTGCACGCACTCGCCGACCGCATAGATCGACGGGTCATAGGTCTGCATGGTGTCGTTCACCACCACGCCGCGCTCGCAGTGCAGCCCGGCGGACTCGGCCAGCGCGGTGTTCGGGCGGATGCCGACCGCCATCACCACCAGATCGGCATCGACCTCGCTGCCGTCGGTGAAGCGCACGCCGGTGACGCGGTCCTCGCCCAGGATCGTCTCGGTCTGGTGCGCCATGCGAAAACGCATGCCGCGCTGCTCCAGCGAGCCGCGCAGCATCCCGGCGGCCTCGGCATCCAACTGGCGCTCCATCAGGTGATCCATCAGGTGCACCACGGTGACCTCCATGCCCTGGCGCATCAGACCGTTGGCGGCCTCCAGGCCTAGCAGGCCACCGCCGATCACCACCGCATGCCGGTGTGCGCGACTGGCCGCGAGCATCGCGTCCACGTCGTGGATATCGCGGAAGGCGACCACGCCCTCGAGTTCGTGCCCCGGCACCGGGATCATCACCGGGTCGGAGCCGGTCGCCAGCAGCAGGCGGTCATAGGGCGCCTCGGTGCCGTCCTCGGCGATCACCCGCCGGTTTACGCGGTCGATCCGCTCAATGCGCTTGCCCTTGTGCAGGGTGATGCCGCGTTCGGCATACCAGGCATCGTCGTTCAGCATGATCTCGTCGACGGTCTTCTCCGAGGCCAGTACCGGCGAGAGCATGATGCGGTTGTAGTTGCCCCAGGGCTCGGCACCGAACACGGTGATGTCGTACATGTCCGGCTTGAGCTTCAAAAGCTCCTCGACCGTGCGCATTCCGGCCATGCCGTTGCCGATCAGGACCAGCCGCGGCTTGTCGTTCGCGGTATCCATCACGCGGCCTCCGACTCGGGGTTCTTGTGGCGCTCGTGGAGAAAGCGCAGCACCTCGGCCCGGTAGTGGTTGTAATCGGCGTTGTCGGCCATCGCCAGGCGCTCGCGCGGCTTCGGCAGGTCGATCTCCAGAATCTCGCCGATGGTCGCCGCCGGGCCGTTGGTCATCATCACGATGCGGTTGGACAGCAACACCGCCTCGTCCACGTCGTGAGTGACCATCAGCACGGTATTGCCCAGCTCCGACTGGATGCGCATCACCTCGTCCTGCAGGTGCGCCCGGGTCAGCGCGTCAAGCGCGCCGAAGGGTTCGTCCATCAGCAGGACCTTCGGCTCCATCGCCAGCGCCCGGGCGATGCCCACGCGCTGCTTCATGCCGCCGGAGATCTCGTCCGGGCGCTTGTCCAGCGCGTGGCTCATGCCGACCATATCCAGCGTCTGCAGGATCCACTCGCGGCGTTCGGCGGCGGACTTGGTGCCCTTGAAGGTCTTGTCCACCGCCAGCGCCACGTTGTCGCGCACGGTCAGCCAGGGCAGCAGGGAGTGGTTCTGGAACACGACACTGCGATCCGGACCCGGCTTGCTGACCTCCTTGCCATCCAGGATCACCGCGCCGGTGCTGGTCTCCAGCAGCCCGGCGACGATGTTGAGCACCGTCGACTTGCCGCAGCCGGAGTGGCCGATGATGGAGATGAACTCGCCGCGGTCCACGTGCAGGTCGACGTCGCGCAGCACCTCGCTGGCCGTCGGGCCTTCGCCAAAGGTCTTGTGGACGTGTTCGATGGAGAGATAGCTGGTCATGATGATTCTCCTGTGAGGGGCCGGATCAGCCGGCCTGCGTGCCGCGGGTGACCCATTTGCCGACGATCGCGACCAGGCGGTCGAGGAAGAACCCGACCAGGCCGACGTAGACCAGGGCCAGCACGATGTCGCTGAGCATGGAGGCGTTCCAGGCATCCCAGATAAAGAAGCCGATGCCGACCCCGCCGATCAGCATCTCGGCGGCGACGATCGCCAGCCAGGCGAGGCCGATGCCGATGCGCAGACCGGAGAAGACATACGGCGCGGCGGCCGGGAGCATGATCTTGGTGAAGTACTCAAGACCGTTCAGGCGCAGCACGCGGGCCACGTTCACGTAGTCCTGCGAGATGTTCCGGATGCCGACCGAGGTGTTGATGATGATCGGCCAGATCGCGGTGATGAAGATCACGAAGATGGCCGACGGGTTGCTGGCCTGGAACGCGGCCAGGGAGATCGGCAGCCAGGCCAGCGGCGGTACAGTGCGCAGTACCTGGAACAGCGGGTCCAGCCCGCGCATCGCCCAGGTGGACTGGCCGACCAGCACGCCGAGACCGATCCCGGCCACCACCGCCAGGGCATAGCCGTAGGCCACACGTTCCAGGCTGGCAAGCAGCTGCCAGGCCATGCCCACGTCGTTGCCACCGTGGTCATAGAACGGATTGACGATCAGTTCCCAGGTGTCGGTGATCACCTGACTCGGGCCGGGCAGTACGGCTCCCTGGGAGGACGTCATCATTTCCCACAGAAACAAAAAAATCGCGGTCACGATCACCGGGGGCAGCACCACGGTGGCCGCGTGGCGCATACGCCGGCCCCAGAGCCCGGGGTCGGGCGGCGGGGCACCGCCGGACCGGGCCGACGGCGGGGCCGAGCGGGCCACCGGGGCCGTGGAGGTCTCCGCGGCCGCCGGGCGTTCGCGCCCGGCGCCGAAGGTCATGTTGCGATCGAGAATGGCACTCATCATCGAATCCTCTTGAATCGTCTGTGCAGGTGTCGGCGGGCCACCGCGTCAGGACGCGATCGCCTTGATCTCCAGGCTGTCGAGGTAGGCCTGCGGGTCTTCCGGGTCGAAGACCTTGCCGTCGAAGAACGTTTCCTGGCCGCGCGAGGTGGATTCGGGGATGTCGGCCGAATCGATGCCAAGCGTGTCGGCCGCCTCGCGCCAGATATCCTCGCGGTTGACCTCGTCTACCAGGGCCTGCATGTCGAGATCCGGCGGCAGGTAACCCCAGCGGATGTCCTCGGTAAGGAACCACAGGTCGTGGCTCTTGAAGGGATAGGAGGCCTGGTCCTTCCAGTAGCGCATCTGGTCGGGGTGGTCCTCGACCACGCGGCCGGTGCCGTAGTCGAAGTTCCCCTGCATGCGATCGATGATGTCGGCGTACGGGGCGTGGATGTAGCGCCGGCGCGAACAGATCTCGGCGACCTCTTCCTTGTTCGCCGGATCCTCGCAGTACATCTGCGCCTCCATTACCGCCATTGTCAGGGCGCGGGCCGCATTCGGATTGGCTTCCACCCAGTCCGCGCGCATCCCCAGCGCCTTTTCCGGGTGGTTGTGCCAGAGCTCGCCGGTGGTGTTCGCGGTGTAGCCGATGCCCTGGTTGATCAGCTGCATGTTCCAGGGCTCGCAGACACAGAAGGTGTCCATGGAACCGACGCGCATGTTGGCGACCATCTGCGCCGGCGGGACGACGATGGTGGCGATGTCGCGATCCGGGTCGATCCCACCGGCGGCCATCCAGTAGCGGATCCACAGGTCATGGGTCCCGCCGGGAAAGGTCATCGCCGCGCGGATGTCGTCACCGCCGGCGGCCTTCTCGGCCAGCGCGCCCTTGAACTCGGTAGTGTCGGTCCCGACCTTCAGGTCCGCGTATTCGTCGCCCACCGAGATGCACTGCCCGGCCAGGTTCAGCCGCGCGAGGATCGTCATCGGCGTGCCACGGCGGTGGATCAGGTAGGGCATCGGCGTCAGGATGTGCGAGCCATCGATACCGCCGCGGCGCGAGCCCAGTTCCAGGTTGTCGCGCACCGTGCCCCAGGAGGACTGCTTCAGCACCTGCACGTCGGGCATGCCATGGGCGGCGAAGAATCCCTTCTCCAGCGCGACGAACAGCGGCGCGGCGTCGGTCAGGGCGATAAAGCCCAGCTTCGCCTCGGTCGTCTCCGGCTTGCCGTTGCCGGCCTTCGCATAGCCCCACGGCGCGGCCCCGGAAACACCCAGCGCGGTCGCGCCGATCCCGGCGGCCATGCCGCCCAGGAAACGCCGGCGCGACAGGCCGGAGGTCTTTTTCGTGTCATTCGTGTGATCGGTCATTGCGGGTTCACTCCCCTTGTCAGCAAACACATCCCAAAAACGAAAAAAGGCGTCGCATCAGCCCGGCCGCGTTTGCAGCCGGGTGATGGACGCCTTTGTCCAGTCCCGTGGGAGGCCCGGTCGTCGGGTCTCCCTGTTGTCAGGCGACGAACCGCCGTTGGCTCGTCTTGCCGGTATTCCTGCAGGAGGTGTGCCAATTAGCCGTTGCTAATCGACCGATAGGGCTCAAAGCCTATCCTGACGCGGAAAAATCGGACGGTTCCCGGTACTCAATCGAATATTCGCAGGGAAATACCACCCGCAAGGGGCACCACCCTGGGGCACACCGGCAGTGCAGATGAACCGCGCTGGTGCACTACCTGTAGGAGCCGCCTTGGCGGCGAAGCCCCTGCCATTGTCGGACACTGGCAGGGGCTTCGCGGGCAAGCCCGCTCCCACAGGGGCGGAATCCCTTTCCCCGCGTATTAGCTACAGGCCGCCCTTTCCCAGCAGATCGGACATCGCGACGGTCGCCTCGGCGACCTCGGCCAGGCGCCGGTTCTGGTTCATCGCCGTCTGGCGCAGGAGCTTGTAGGCCTGATCCTCGCTGAGGCCGCGGTGCTGGATCAGCAGCGCCTTGGCACGCTCGATGGTCTTGCGCTCGGCCAGGGCCTGGCGTGCCGCATGCAGCTCGTCCTCCACCGACTGCAGCCGGGCCGCCTGGCGCTGCACCAGGTCCATCACCGAGTGTCCGACGATGGGTACGTTGAGTGCGGCATCGCCCTCCTCCTGCGCGGGCTCCAGGCCCTCCGGCGCGCCGAAGAACACCGCATACGGGACGCTGTCGCGCAGTTCCGACTCGGCGAGTTGCGCGACCCGGTCACGCACCGCGCCGAGGTCCGCGCGATCCGCCGTGATGCGTGCCGAGCAGCACTCGTTCAGGTGCATCTCCAGCAGATCCTCGATCTCCTTCATCGCGTCGATGCGCGCGGTGGTACAGGCAAACCATTCCTCGGCCCGGGCGGGGTCGTGGTGCCCGGAAGCCTCGGTACAGGCCCGACGGCGAAGGCGCTCGATGTCGGCGGCGAAGGCCGCCGTCTGCAGCTCGCGCCAGGCGGCACAGGCCGCCGGTGCCGCGAACTCGGAGAAGATGCGGAACGCCCGTTCCTGGGCATCGATCCGATGGACCAGCGCCTGGCGCAGTTCGGGCTCGAAGTTCGCGGCGCCAAACCCGGCGGCCCCGATCGCGCGCTCCTGCCCTGCCAGTTCCTTGCCCTGCATGAAGTTCAGCAGGGCCACCAGGGCCCGCGAGACCTCGGGATCGGTCGCCGAATCCGCAGCCTCGAACACCAGGGCCATCAGGGCGCGAATCAGCTCGCTGAAGCCGCGGGTCGAGTCCATCGGGCTCAGGGTCAGCTCCAGGACCTCCTCGCGCAGGCTGCCCAGGCCGGACAGGCCATGCAGCGCCAGCGCCATGCGCCCCAGCAGCCGACTGCGGCCATGGGCGCAGGCGTCCGGGGCCAGCCAGCCATCCAGGTGCTCGCGGAACGCGGCCGCGGCGGCGTCCGATTCGGCCCGGTACTGCTCCAGTTCGCGGGTATAGCGCTGGCCGCCGGACCCGATCCAGAGGCTGGAGGCCCCGCGCTCGCGCTGCAGGGCATGCACCAGCGCGCGGATGCGCCCGACCAGCTGCACCGCCTCCAGCAGGCGCTCCAGGCTCACCACCTCGCACTTGCGCGAGGCGACCAGGAAATCGCCAATGGACTCTTCGAGGGAAAAATTCGGGGATGTGTTCTGGGTCATGCTCGTCGTCCGTGAATCACTCCCGGAACAAACAAGCATGCGATGTGCCAGTTCGACCGACTGACAGCGGGGGGTACAAGCAAAAACGGGCGGGGCATCACGCCCCGCCCGCGGAACGGCCCGGCCGATCAGAAGCTCATGGAGCGGTCGAACTCGGCGACGGCCTGGACGTAGTGGCCCATGCCGGCCATCTCGGCGTTCGGGAGGAAGTTGTGCTCGCCGACGTCGCGACCCTTGGCGCAGGCCTCGCAGGCCCAGAACGGGACGCCTTCACTCACCAGCGAATCCACGATGTCCTTCATTGCCGGCATGTTGTGGCCAACGATCTTGTCGTACACGTTGCGGTTGGCGATGTTCACGGCCTCGCCTTGCAGCCAGACGGTCACATCGTGGCCCTGCTGCTTGGCCACATTGGCGGCAATCATGCCAAGCGTGGCGCGGGTCGGGTCGTCGGTACCGGCGGTGACGGCAACAATAAAGCGCATGGGAGTCTCCCGGGGTTGAAAAGGTGCGAAAACGGTAGCGGCCGGTGATCGCGGCGTCGATTTCCCACAAGCGGCGGGGAAACACTCGGGTCAGGGGGTGCCGCGGGCCGTGACGCTGTTGCGGTAGAGCTTGAAGGCCATAAACAGCCACGGTGTGGCGTGGAGGACCAGGTCAAGAATGTCCGGTAGCCGCGTCAGCTCACCGGCGAACAGCCAGCGCAGTTTCTCCGCAACATGCGGCTCGGGGGTCCAGGGGGCCAGGCCGACGGTCGCAACCAGCAGGGCAAACAGCCACAGGGGTGCGCGATCGACCCAGTGAACGAAGGTTTTCATCGCGCGCATGCTACCCAAGCCTCGTCAGCGCCGCAGCCCGGAGCCGCGATCGTCCTTGCCCGCGCGGACCGGGATGACTAGAATCCGGCCAGCTTCAGGGGAGTAGCGACCCGGGTGGCCTGGCCTCACCGGGGTCTGCATCAACAGATTCGATCCTCCGCCCGGAGGACCGTGGTGCGGACAGCCCCGCCGCCGATGCGGCACCGGGCCCCGCGAGACCTGTGGCATGGCGCCCCGATCCGTGGCCGGGTGGGTGGTGCGATGTCACGTGTCTTGCCCACCCACCCGGCCCGGAAGACCGTCATGGAAGCCCTGCTCGTCTCTACCGTCATCGTCGCCATCGCCGAGATGGGCGACAAGACCCAGCTCCTCGCCCTGCTCCTGATCTGCCGCTACCAGCAGACCTGGCCCATCATCTGGGGCATCGTGGTGGCCACGCTGGCCAATCACTTCCTGGCCGCGCTGGTGGGCGTGTGGATCGGCGCCAGCATCCCGGAGGACTGGCTGCGCTGGGGTCTGGGGATCGGGTTCATCGTGATGGCCGCCTGGGTACTGGTCCCGGATGGCGAGGACGAGCTGCCGGCCGCGTCGAAACACGGCGTGTTCTGGACCACCACGGTGCTGTTCTTCCTGGTCGAGATGGGCGACAAGACCCAGGTCGCCACCGGCGCGCTGGCCGCGACCTTCGACAGCCTGACCCTGGTCGTGATCGGCTCGACCATCGGCATGGTGCTCGCGAATGCCCCGGTGGTGTGGCTGGGCCAGCGCTTCGCCTGCCACCTGCCCCTGCGGCTGTTACGCGCGCTCGCCGCCCTGCTGTTCCTCGCCCTGGGCATCGGGGTCCTGCTCGCCTGGGTCTGAGGAAGATACTGAAGTCAACGGCGCCTCGGTGTGCAGTGTCTTCTGGCCCAGCCAGATGCGGCGCACCAGGCGGGGCAGCAACAGCAACAGCGCCAGCACCGCGAGCAGGGCCAGCCCCAGCTGGACCCCGCTGTCGGCGCCACTGGCCATCTCCCGGGTGGCGTGCCCCAGCCAGGCATAGGCGAACAGGCTGGGGATCAGGGCCAGCATGGTGGTCAGCGCGAAGACCGGCAGCGGCAGACGCACCAGCCCCAGGGCGTAATTGGTTGGGGCGAACGGAAACACCGGCACCAGGCGGGTCAGGGCCACGACCCGCCAGCCCTCGGCCTCCACATCGGCGCGCAGCCGCGTGCTACGCGGGCCCATGCGCGGGGCCAGCCAGGGCTGCAGCCAGGTACGCGCCAGCAGGAAGGCAATGACCGCCGCCAGGGTCGCTGCCAGCAGGCTGAGGGCGGCGCCGGTGAAGGGGCCGAACAACGCCCCGCCCAGCAGGATCCAGAAGGTACTGGGCAGCGGGAACAGGGCCAGCAGCATGAAGGCCAGCACGAACACCAGATAGGCACCCGCACCCCAGCCCCGCAGCCAGGCCTCCACCTCGCCCAGCGGGAAGCCAAGGCTCGGCCACTCGGTGGTCAGCAGGATCCACGCCAGCGACACGCCGAACAGGATCGCCGCCACCGTCAGCCACCGCTTGTGATGCCGGATGCGCAACCCGGTCAGCCCTCCGCGCCGGGGTTTCCACCCGCGTCGCGCAGACGGTCCAGGCGCTCCGCCAGCGCGCGCTCGGTGCCGTCCCGGCGCGGGCTGTAGAAGCGCTCGTCTTCCAGACCCTCCGGCAGGTAGACCTGCCCGCGGGCGAAGCCATCGGGCTCGTCGTGATCGTAGCGGTACCCGGCCCCGAAACCTTCCGCGCGCATCAGCTCGGTCGGCGCGTTGCGCAGATGCAGCGGCACGCCCGGGCTCCCGGTCTCGCGGATCGCCGCGCGCGCCTGGTTCAACGCAACGTAGGCACTGTTGCTCTTGGGTGCGGCGGCCAGTTCGATCACCGCCTGCACAAGCGCCAGGTCGCCCTCCGGCCGGCCCAGGCGTTCCAGGGTCTGCCAGGCCGCGAGCACCCGCGCGCCCAGTCCGACTGCGGCCAGGCCGATGTCCTCGTAGGCCATGCGCAGCAGCCGCCGGCCCAGGTAGTCCGGATCGCAACCGGCATCCAGCATACGGGTCAGCCAGTACACCGCCGCGTTGGGGTCGGAACCGCGCACCGACTTGTGCAGGGCGGAGATCTGATCGTAGAAGGCATCGCCCTGGCGGTCGAAGGCCAGCGACTGCGCGCCCATGACCGCGCGCAGGGCGTCTCCGGTAATCGCCCCGTCGCGGGCCAGGTCGGAGGCGGTCTCCAGCCAGTTCAGCGCGCGCCGCGCATCCCCGTCCGCCGCCCGCGCCAGGCGCTGGCGTTCCTCCGCATCCAGTGTCAGGCCGCGGTCGCCCAGGCCCCGCTCCGGGTCGTTCAGGGCGCGCTCGATCAGGGACTCGACCGCGTCCGCCCCCACCGCCTCCATGCGATACACCCGCGCCCGCGACAGCAAAGCGCTGTTCAAGGCGAACGACGGATTCTCGGTGGTCGCGCCGACGAAGGTCAGCGTGCCGTCCTCGATATGCGGCAGCAGCGCATCCTGCTGGCCCTTGTTGAAGCGATGGATCTCGTCGATGAACAACAGCGTGCCGACGCCGTTGCGCCGCCGAGCCTTCGCGGACTCCACCACCGCGCGTACGTCCTTCACCCCGGCCAGTACGGCGGACAGCGTCACCAGTCGCTGGGCGCCGGCCGCCGCGACCAGCCGCGCCAGCGTGGTCTTGCCACAGCCGGGCGGGCCCCACAGGATCATGGAGGGGGTCTGGCCCTGCTCGATCGCCTGGCGCAGGGCGGCATCCGGACCGACCAGGTGATCCTGGCCGACCATCTCGTCCAGCCGCGCCGGACGCATGCGTTCGGCCAGCGGCGCGGTCGGGTCGGGGCCAGCCGGGGGCGGCTCCGGTTCGGGTTCGGGCGAAGCCATGTCCGGATCCGGACCGAACAGATCGCCTTCGGGGGAATCGCTCATAACGGAGATTGTAACCCTTCGGGCGAAAACCCTTTTTTCACCACGAAGCGCACGAAGGCACGAAGAAGGTCAAGGCCGGATTGCACCACGGAGGGCACAGAGAACACGGAGAAGAGCTGTTGTTGGCGTTGCAAACTCCACAGCAAAGAGGATGTACGAACGCTCCGGCCGGAATGACAGCGCGCAGGGCGTCCGTCCAGACACACCATGACGGATGGTTCGGCGTTGCGGGGTGGTCGGGATTACACCAACGTCGTCACGTAGCCCGGGCCGTCGGCATTCAGGCCAAAGCGCCACAGTTCCTGCGCCCTCCTTGCAGTCTACCCACCCTCCTGCAAAAGCCCTTGACCTTCTTCGTGCCTTCGTGCGCTTCGTGGTGAATAACAGGGCGCGGGCTTGGTTACGGGCGGTAGATGTCGGTGCCGGAGGGTGGGTCGAAGGTGAAGATGGCCGGGTCGAGGTCGGCGTTGCGCTCGGTCTCGTGGAAGCGGATAACGGTCTCCTGGCCGAAGATGTCGCGGAAGGCCATGCGGGTCAGATCCCCCTCCGCGGTCAGGTCCAGGTCCAGGCTGGTGAAGTCGGCCTGCTCGTTGCGCGGCACCAGCACCAGGCGCAGGGCGTCACCATCCGGCACCGGCTGCAATGACATGCGGAAGTGTTCGTCGAGGCGCTCCGGCTGAGTGATCGCGGCGATCGGGGTCGCATCGAAGGCATCGCCCAGCGGGCGCACCGTGGCCTGCGACAGGTCCGGGTCGTACATCCACAGGTCCTGGCCGTCGGAGACGATGGTCTGCGGGAACGGCTCGGTCACCTCCCAGTGCAGGCGGTTGGGCATGCCCAGCTGCATGCGCCCGTCGGACTCCTGCAGCACGTACCCCGTGTCGTCGCGCACCGTCTGGGTAAACACGGCGGAGAAGCTCTCCAGCCCGTCGACAAAGCGATCCAGCGCGGCGCGGGCATCCGCGGCGGGCGTGCGGTCAGCCGCCTGCACGGCGCCGGCGAACAGCACGGTCGCGACGACCACGGCCACCAACAAGCGGGGAAGAAGACGAACGTTCATGCAAGCTCCGGAAGGATGGTTGACCTCATCCTGCGCCCGGTCGCTTAACCGGGCGTGAATGTATCGTTCGGGGATGGCGCACCACGTCACCGATCGGGAACATGGACCCTGTCGCTGCGCCGGGGTTCAAGGTGCTCAGTCGTTCGGCCCGGGCACCAGGACCTCGCGGTTACCATTCGACTGGACGGGGCTGACCAGGCCGGCGGCCTCCATGTCCTCGACCATGCGCGCAGCGCGGTTGTAGCCGATCTTGAGGCGCCGCTGGACGAACGAGATCGAGGCCTTGCGCGACTCGATCACTACCTGCACCGCCTGGTCATACAGCGGATCCGACTCGCTCTCGCCCCCCTCGGGCGACTCCAGCCCGGGGATGCTGGCCGCACCCGCCTCGGGCTCCTCGAGGATCGCCTCGTTGTAGTCCGGCTCGCCGGTGGACTTCAGGTACTCGACCACCTGATGTACCTCGTTGTCGCCGACGAAGGCACCATGCACGCGCTCCGGCATCGCCTTGCCCGGCGGCAGGTAGAGCATGTCGCCGTGGCCCAGCAGGTGCTCGGCCCCCATCTGGTCGAGGATGGTGCGCGAATCCACCCGCGAGGAAACCTGGAAGGCGATGCGGGTCGGGATATTCGCCTTGATCAAGCCGGTGATGACGTCCACCGACGGACGCTGGGTCGCCAGGATCAGGTGGATACCGGCGGCGCGGGCCTTCTGCGCCAGGCGCGCGATCAACTCCTCGACCTTCTTGCCGACCACCATGATCATATCGGCAAACTCGTCGACCACGATCACGATAAACGGCAGCGGCTCCAGTTCCGGCGCCTCGGTCTCGGTAATCGCCTCCTCGGGCTTGAACAGCGGGTCCTTCAGGGGCTCGCCGGCCGCCTGGGCATCGCGCACCTTCTTGTTGTAGCCGCCGATATTGCGCACGCCCATTGCCGACATCAGCTTGTAGCGGCGTTCCATCTCCGCCACCGCCCAGCGCAGGGCGTTGGAGGCATCCTTCATGTCGGTCACGACCTCGCACAACAGGTGCGGGATGCCTTCGTAGACCGACAGCTCCAGCATCTTCGGGTCGATCAGGATCAGCCGGACCTCGTCCGGGGTCGCCTTGTACAGCAGCGACAGCAGCATGGCGTTCACGCCCACCGACTTCCCGGAACCGGTCGTCCCGGCCACCAGCAGGTGCGGCATCTTCGCCAGATCGGCCATCACCGGGGCACCGCCGATATCCTTGCCCAGCGCCATGGTCAGCGGCGACTTGTTCGAGTCGAACAGGTCGGAGCGCAGGATCTCGGAGAGCGCCACGATCTCGCGATTCTCGTTCGGGATCTCCAGGCCCACCGTGGACTTGCCCGGGATCACCTCGACGATGCGCACCGCCATCACCGACAGCGAACGCGCCAGGTCGGTGGACAGCCCGGAGATACGCGAGGCCTTGACCCCGGCGGCCGGTTGCAGTTCGAAGCGCGTAATCACGGGGCCCGGCTGCACCGCGACCACCTCGACCTCCACGCCGAAATCCTTCAGCTTCAGCTCGACCAGCCGCGACAGCGCCTGCAGCGACTCCTCCGAAAAACCTTCGGGCGGCGGTGGCGGCTCGTCCAGCAGCGACAGCGGCGGGTGCGGATCGGCCCCGCTGCCCTCGGTGAACAGCGGGACCTGCTTCTCCTTCTGCACGCGCGGGCTGGGCGGCGGCGTCTCGATGCGCGGCTCTACCCGCGAGGGCGGCCGCTTCTCGGTGCGCTTGCGTTCCTTTTCCACGCGGGTCTCGCGCTCGGCGCGTTCGCGGGCGCCGATACGCCGGTCACGGGCTGAGTCGATCGCCGCGCGGGTCCGCTCCCAACCGCGCACGGCCAGCTGGCCAAGACGGTCCATCAGCAGAAACCAGGACAACCCAGTGAACAGGGTCACCCCCGCGAGGAACAGCGCCAGCAGGACCAGCGTGCCACCCACCAGGCTCAACCCGGCGACCGCCCAGCCACCGAACAGATCGCCCAGGATGCCGCCGGCATGCACCGGCATGCCGCCCGGCATCAGGTGCAGCGCGGCCAGCGCCGACCCGGCGATCAGCGCCACGATCAGCGCCAGGCCCCGCACGGTCAGCTCCATCGGGCTGGCGATCTGCGCCTCGCGGCGATGCCGGAACAGCCACCAGCCAATGCCGGCGACCGCCAGCGGGATCAGGTAGGCCAGATAGCCCAGCAGGTGAAAGGCGATATCCGCGAACCAGGCCCCGGTGGTACCGCCGAGATTGCGCAGGCCCTCGCCGTCGCCGGTGGTCGACCACGCCGCATCGCCGGGGTGATAGCTGGCCAGCGCCACCAGCAGATAGAGCGCCAGCATGCCGAAGATCAGCAGCGCGCCCTCGCGCAGCCCGCGCAGCAGCTGCCCGCTCAGGCTCGGCGGGGCCACCGGCTCCGCCGTCTTCTTGCCCTTGCCCCCGGTCTTGGCCTTGCTTGCGGCCATGCACTCCCCACTGGTCAGGCCCGCGCCGCGGGCAACTCGAATCATCGCGCAGTTTACCGGTTAAACCGGCGTTCGTGGGCGCGCCCGGCCCGGGCTGCGAACCGGTTCCGGGTCGGCGGACCAGATCCATCCCTCGCGCGCGGCGATCGCGGCCTCGTCTGCCGTCGGCGCAACCGCCTGCCCGTCCAGAAAATCGGCCCCGGCCAGTACGCACAGCACGGCATCCACCACATCGTCAGTGACATCGTCCAGGTCCGGCACGGACACCTCGAAGGACCCCGGAAGCCGGGCTCGGACGTCGACCCGAGTCTCCCAGCCTCGGACCTTGCGCAAGGCGGCCGGATACACCTCGATCGCGGTCGAATCGGCAATCGGCCCGGCCACCCTGGGCAGCGGAAGCGACTGCCCGCTGTGGTCGCGCAGGGCCTGCAACAGGTTGACCGCCGCCAGCGCGGTGCGCGCGATGAAGTTCGCCCCCACCTCCAGCGGGCGTTTGCCAAGGCGCTCCCGGATCACCCGGTCCGTATGACGGTGGAACATTGCATCGGCGTGCGCCGCGATGCCCGCCCCGGCCTGGTGCCCGGCCAGCTCGCTTGCCAGGCTCGATGGCCAGCCAAGCGGCGCATCCAGGCACAGCAGAACGGGTTCCGGCGTATCCATCCAGCCGCCCAGGATCGCGGCGGGCGGTTCAGTCGGGGATGCGCGCCGTGCCGCCTCCAGACGCAGAACCCCGCCGGACCAGCGGGCCAGAGCCAGGCCCGTCTTGCGTGGCTGGGTCGCACAATCGACCCCGATGATGCGGACGGTGCCGCTCACGGCCGCCGGCCCCAGACCGCGAACACCGGATCGGCATGCTCCAGTCGCCCGGCATACGGGTCGTCCGGGGGTCTCGGCAGCCCACGCAGGGAGAAGGTCGACAGATCCACGAAGCCGGCGCGCAGAAAGACGTCGAGGACCAGCCCCATACGCTCGAAGTCGTACAGCGGCTCCCAGGCCGCGATCGCCTTGGTCGGAAAGCAGCGATCGGAGAACGTGACCATGAACACCCCGTCCGGGCGCAGCACCTCGCGTACCGCACGGAACACCGCCTCGGGCTGCGTCAGGTACTCGACCGACGCGGTACAGACCACGGCATCGAAGCTCGCCGCCGCATATGGCAGTTCCGGACGGAGGTTCAGGTCGTGCACCAGGGATGACGTCAGCCGGGGATTGTCCGCCAGTTCCTCGGCGTTCATGCCCAGCCCGATCACGGCTTCCGGTGCCTCGACCCGGTCCAGGTGGGACTCCCAGCTGCTCATCAGGTCGAGCACCCTCGCACCCGCCGGGATGCAGGCGGCATACAGCGCGGCGATCTCGGCCCGCGCGGTCGCGTCCAGGTGGTGCACCCGGCGCGGCGCGGCATAGAACACCGCATCGGACCCCGGGTCCGCGCGCCCCAGCGCCCCGTCGACCCAGAAATCAGTCGGCCGTCCACGCCAGCGGGCCTGCATGCCCGGCCCGCGGGCCGTCAGCAGCCGGGCGACATCCACCGCCCGCTCATCGTCACGCCCAACCTCGTGGCGCGCCATAACCCGCGCCTGCAGCCGCAGGTCGTGCCCTGCCAGCGGATGATTCAGATCCGCCACCAGGTGATCACCCTCCAGCGCCCCGATCCGGAACAGCTCGCGATCCCCGGCCTCGATCCCCGCATGACCGGCAAGGAACGCACGCGGGTAGAAACGCCCCGCACGGGGCTCCACCCGGCGATGCCGGCGCAAGCCCCGGTTGAACGCCGACGCCGGGAGCTCCAGCACGCGATCGGGCTCCCCTTGCGGAACCAGGGCCGCGGCGGCCTCGCGGGAGGCCTCGTGCGCCGCCCCCGCCCCCCACCCGCGCAGGGCGGCCCCGAGATCGCCCGGCCAGCGGTCCCGTTCCGGCTCCAGCCACGGCAGGAACAGACACTCCCGGTGACGGGCCTCGGCACTCACCCAGTCCAGCGTGAAGCCGACATCCACAGCCATTCCCTGCGTCGGTCGCGCTTCACTGTTATTCGGATTGGCGAATGGATCCCGCATGAACACCCTCCCGTAGACTGCCTCGTTGACGATCTTACGGTTATGGTACGGGCAAGCCCCCACCGGATGTCCGCATGCCCCGCACCCTCTGCTCGCTCCCGTTTGTGTCGCTGCTGGCCGGCGCAGTGTTCGTGTTCGCCACGTTGCTGAGCCTGCCGTCCGCTCAGGCCGAGGGAGATGGGGCCCGCGGCATCGGCGCCGACTCGACCCTGCGCGTGGGGACGCGCTTCGTGCCACCGTTCGTGATTGCGCCGGAGGAGCCGGGCGCCGCTCCTTCCGGCATTGCCATCGAACTGTGGGAGCGGGTCGCGGAACGCATGGAACTCGACTCCAACTACCGGGAGACCAGCCTCGAGGGACTCATCGGGGGCCTGGGGGATGACCGTATCGATATCTCGGTCGCGGCCCTAACCGCGACCGCTGAACGCGCCGAACGGGTCGACTTCACCCATCCGTACTACAGCACCGGGCTGTCGATTGCCGTGCCCCAGCAGGGCAACCCGGTCGCCGGGGCCCTGCGCGCGTTCATCTCCATACCCTTCCTGATGGTCATCCTCGCGCTCTCCGGACTGCTCCTGCTGGTGGGTGCGCTGCTCTGGCTGTTCGAACGCCGGCGCAACGCTGACGAGTTCGGCGGCAGTGCCGCACAAGGGCTCGGCTCCGCGTTCTGGTGGGCCGCCGTGACCATGACCACGGTGGGCTATGGCGACAAGGCCCCGCGCACGCTGCCCGGCCGCGCGATTGCGCTGGTCTGGATGTTCGCGGCGCTGATTCTGGTCTCCACCTTCACCGCCGCCATTGCGACCACGCTGACGGTCAGTTCGCTGGATACCGGCATCCAGAATGTCTCCGACCTGGAGGGCCAGCGCATCGCCACCATCGGCGGCTCCAGTGCCGCCGCCTGGCTGGACGACCAGGGCTTTGCCTACCGCGACCATGCGGACCTCGCCACCGCACTGGGCGCAGTCGCCGAGGGCCGCGCCGACGCCATGGTCTACGACGCTCCGCTGCTGCGCTATCAGGTCCGCGAGCACTTTGCGGGGCAACTGGAGGTCCTGCCGGTCGAGTTTCTGCGCCAGGACTATGCCCTGGCCCTGCCCCAGGGGTCGCCACTGCGCGCGCCGATGAACGTCGCTATCCTCGAGATTCTGGAATCCGACGAGTGGCAGCGGGTGCTGCGGCGCTATCTCGGCAACTGACGGAGCCCGTCACGGGGGGACACCATCATGGAGGAGACCTTTCTGATCGCGATCGTCGACCAGGACCGCGAGGAGCAGGCCCTGGCCATCGCCGCCGAGGAAGGCGGCGCGGACGGGGCGGTGATCCAGGGTTCGGGCCTCGGTTTCCCCGAGCACATGACCTTTCTCGGCGTGACCTACCAGGGCAACGAGTCGGTCTGCATCTGGCAGCTGGATACCGCGCGCGCCGAACGCATTGCGCAGCGCCTGAACCTGGAGCTCGACCTGTTCCAGCCTTACAACGGGCTTGCCTTCACCCTGGACGTGAACGCCCTTCAGGGCATGGAGTTCGTCGGCCACCTGACCACCACGCCCTGACGCGCCCGGATACGGAGACTCTGCCATGCAATTCGTTCTGCTCGCCGCCGTCATCCCGCGCAGCCTGGCCGACCGCGCGATCGAGATCGTTCAGCGCGACGGGGCCGCCGGCCTGACCCTACTGGATGCCCAGGGCATCGCCCAGCTGCGGCGCAACCCGGTCATGGACCTGAAGGACACCTCTGGCCGCAAGGTGCTGCTGATGGTGCTGGAGGCGGGTCTGGCCCGCCGCATGCTGGAACACCTGGACGCGGAACTGGAACTGAGCCGGCTGGGCAACGGGTTTGCCGTGACCCTGCCGATCAAGGACATCGCCGGCATCAAGCCGGAACAGATCGAGCATCTGTTGCGCACGCTGCCGGACGCGCCCGAATAGTTCCCTTCAGCGCCAGGGCGGGTCCACGCCTTCGACGCGGTACTCGCGACCCAGCGCGCGCAGCAGGCTGACGCAGCAGAAGACCAGGATGATTGCCACTGGCAGCCCGGCGGTCAGGGAACCGGTCTGCAGGCTGTCCAGCGCGCGCTCGCCGCCGACGATCAGCAGGGTCGCGGCCACCGCGCCCTCGGTAATCCCCCAGATCACGCGCTGGCGCTTCGGCGAGTGCTTCGAGCCGCGCGAGATCAGCGCATCCACCACGTAGGTGCCGGAGGCCGACGAGGTAATGAAGTAGGTCGCGATCAGCAGGGTTGCCACGCCGGAGGCGATCGTGGTCCAGGGCAGCTGCGCGAGGGTTGCGTACAGCGCCACGGTGGTGTCCTCGGCGACCGCTGCGGCAATGCCCGCGCCGTCGTCGAACAGCTCCATGTGCAGCGCGGTGCCGCCGAAGATCGCCATCCAGGCGAACACGAACAGGCTGGGCAGGGCGAGCACGCCGACGATGAACTCGCGGATGGTGCGCCCGCGCGAGATGCGCGCGATGAAGATGCCGACGAACGGCGACCAGGCGATCCACCACGCCCAGTAGAACATGGTCCAGTCCTTCTGCCACTGCGAGCCGCCAATGGCGTCGGTGTGCAGGCTGAGCTGGACGATCTGCTGCAAATAGCCGCCGGTGGAGTCGAGGAAGAAGCGCAGGATGAACAATGTGGGCCCGGCGATCAGCACGAACAGCATGAAGCTGACCGCCAGCACCAGGTTGAACACGCTGACCCACTTCAGCCCGCGATCCAGCCCGGAGATCACCGACAGCACCGCCACCGCGGTGATCGCGGTGATGATGCCCACCTGCCACCAGTGCGAGACCGGCATGTCGACCAGTACGTTGAGCCCGGTATTGAGCTGCATCGCCCCGAACCCCAGCGAGGTGGCCAGCCCGAACAGCGTGCCGAATACGGCCAGGATGTCGATCACATGCCCGATCGGACCGTAGATGCGATCCCCCAGCAACGGGTAGAAGATCGAGCGGATGGTCAGCGGCAGGCGGTGCCGGAAGCTGAAATAGGCGACCGACAGCCCCAGCACCACGTACACCGCCCAGGCATGCAGGCCCCAGTGGAAGAAGGTGTAGACCATCGCCTGGCGCGCGGCCGCATCGGTCTCGCCATCGCCGGTCGGCGGGTGCTGGTAGTGCAGGATCGGCTCGGCCACGCTCCAGAACACGAGGCCGATCCCCATGCCGGCGGAGAACAGCATCGCGAACCAGGCGGCAAAGCCGAACTCCGGCCGGTCGTCCGGCTGCCCCAGCCGGATCACGCCGTAGCGGCTGAAACCCAGCCAGATCAGGAAGCCGAGGAAAAAGGTCACCACCAGCAGGTAGCCCCAGCCGAGATACTCGGTGATGAAGCCGTGGATGCTGGCGAACACCTCGCTGGCCGTGGCGGGGAAGATCACCCCGAAGGCGACGAACACCACCACCATGATCGCGGAGGCGGTGAACACCGTCGGGTTCACCGTGGCGAAGAAGGCCTCCGGGCGATAGTGGCTCATGCCGCGGCCTCCCCGCGGGCCGGATCAGCCCGGCGCATCGGGATCCGTGCCCTCGTCGGCGGAGCACAGCGCCCCGGTGAGATCCGCCTCGTCCAGCACGTGCCCCTCGGCCACGGCATCGAACTGGCTGCGGGTCGCCCCCGCCTCCAGCTCCAGCTCGGCATCCAGCGCCAGCAGGCGGAAGCGGTAGTGATGACAGCCCTCCGGCGGTACCGGACCGAGATAGCCGACCTTGCCGAAGGCATCCATCCCCAAGCGCCCCTCGCGGGGCAGGTGCAGGGCATCCACGCAATGCGTATCCGGCGGCAGGTTCCAGACCAGCCAGTGAGTGACCTCCCCCAGCGGCGAATCCAGGTCCTCCAGGATCAGCGCGAGGCTGCGCGCGCCCGCCGGCACCTCGCGGATCTCCAGTTGCGGCAGCTCGTTGGCATCCCGCGCCGAGACCTCGACCGGCATCCGTTCTCCGTCAGCAAACGCCGGACTGCTCAATCGCATGGCCCGCATCCTCCTCCATGACCCGATTACAGGCTCGCCCGCGGCCGAGGGCGGGTCAAGCCGTGCGTCGGACAATCCGGGGCCGGATTGATCGGGATCAAGCCCGGACACTTTGACTGCCCATCGCACCCGCGTCCCGCGTACACTTCTCCCCATGGCACAACTGACCTTTCAGGGGGCGACCGGCGAGGTCACCGGATCGCGTTATCTCCTCGAGACCGACGATGCCCGCATCCTGCTGGAATGCGGCATGTATCAGGGCAACAGCGATGCGGACGAGGCGAACCGCGCCCCGCTCGCCGAACTGGCGGAAAGCCTCGACGCGGTGGTGCTGTCACACGGCCACCTCGACCACTCGGGGCTCCTGCCCAAGCTGGTGCGCGATGGCTACCGCGGCCCGATCTACTGCACGCCGGGCACCGAGGAGCTGCTCGAGATCATGCTCGAGGATGCCGCGTTCGTAATGAGCAAGGACATCGAGTGGGAGAACAAGTGGCGCCGGCGTGCGGACAAGCCGCTGCTGGAGCCGGTCTACGACATCGATGATGTCGCCACCACCCTCGGGCTGTGCGAGGCCGTGCCCTACGGCCAGGCGCGCAAGATCGCGGGCGGGATTGGCCTGACCTTTCGCGATGCCGGGCATATCCTCGGCTCCGCGATCGTGGACCTGATCGTGCCCGCTGGCGGTCGCGACCGGCATCTGGTGTTCTCGGGCGATCTCGGCAATGCCGACGCCGTGCTGATGCACGAGCCCGCGCGCCCGGAACACGCCGACCACGTGCTGCTGGAGAGCACCTACGGCGACCGCGACCACCGCCCGATGGAGGAAACGGTCGAAGAGTTCGCGCAGGTGCTGGCCGAGGCCGACAAGAGCGGCGGCAACGTGCTGATCCCGGCCTTCGCGGTCGGCCGTACCCAGGAGGTCCTCTACCACCTGAGCATGCTGCACCACGCCGGGCGCCTGCCGCAGCAAAAGGTCTTCCTCGACAGCCCGATGGCAATCAAGGTCACCGAGCTGTACGCCCGCCTGCGCCGGACGCTGGACCCGGAGGACATGGACCGGCTGCACCAGGCCGCGAATGGGGATCCGGCTGCCTACCTGCCCGGGCTGCAGGTCTGTCGCACGGTGGACGAATCCATGGCGATCAACCGCATCACGGGCGGCGCGATCATCATCGCCGGCTCCGGCATGTGCAATGGCGGGCGCATTCGTCACCACATGAAATACAACCTGTGGCGGCGCGAGGCGCATCTGGTGATCGTCGGCTTCCAGGCCGCCGGCACGCTCGGGCGGCGTCTGGTGGACGGCGCCGAGAAGGTCAAGCTGCTGGGCGACGAGGTCGCGGTGAACGCCAAGATCCATACCCTGGGCGGCTTTTCCGCTCACGCCGGGCGCAGCCAGCTGCTCGACTGGGCACGCGGCTTTCAGGACCAGCCGGTGTTCCATCTGGTACACGGCGAGCCAGAGGCGCGCGAGGCCCTGGCTGCCGGCCTGCGTGACGAGCTGGGGGCCGAGGCGCATGTGCCCGCCTTCGGCGAGACCATCACCCTGTAACGCCGCATCCCCAGAGCTGCGATGCCGGAGGCCGAAGCCGTCAGCACCTACGCCCTGATCGCCGGTTTTCTCGGCGGCCTCGGCCTGTTCCTGCTCGGGATGACCCTGCTGACCGACGGCCTGAAGACCGCCGGCGGCAAGGCGCTGCAGCACATCCTCGGGCAGTGGACCCGCACCCGACCGCGCGCCCTCGCCTCGGGCATGGGCGTGACCGCGCTGGTGCAGTCCTCCAGCGCGGTCACCGTTGCCACCATCGGTTTCGCCAACGCCGGCCTGCTGACGCTCGGACAGTCGGTCTGGGTGATCTTCGGCTCCAACGTCGGCACCACCATGACCGGCTGGCTGGTCGCGCTGATCGGCTTCAATATTCGTATCGAGGCCTTTGCCCTGCCGGCAATCGGCATCGGCGCCCTGCTCTACCTGTTCATGAAGGCCGCGCGGCCGCGCTACCTGGGTCTGGCCCTGGCCGGCTTCGGGTTGCTGTTCTTCGGCATCGACGTCCTGCGCGAGGCCTTCGAGGGGCTCAGTACCACCTTCGACCTCGGCGCGCTGGCCCGCCCCGGCTTCCTCGGGCTGGTCATCATGGTCGGGATCGGCGCGCTGCTGACGGTGCTGATGCAGAGCTCCTCGGCCTCCATGGCCATGGCCCTGACCGCCGCAATGAGCGGCGCGGTCCCGCTGGAGGCGGCGGCCGCCGCCGTGATCGGCGCCAACCTCGGCACCACGGTCAAGGCGCTGCTGGTCGTGATCGGCGCGACCCCGAACGCCAAGCGTGTCGCCGCGGCCCATGTGATCTTCAACGGCCTGACCGCGATCGTCGCGCTGCTGATCCTGCCCTGGTTCCTGGCCGCGATCGCCTGGATCTGGGGCAGCACCGGCGAGGCCCCGGCCCCGGCGGTGCTGCTGGCGCTGTTCCATACCGCGTTCAACCTGCTCGGGGTGGCGCTGATGGTCCCGGTCGCCCCGCCGATGATCCGCTGGCTGCAGGGCCGCTTCCGCACCATCGAGGAAGACATCGCCCGGCCCCGCTATCTGGACCGCAGCAGCTCCGGGGTCCCGGATCTCGCCCTGCAGTCGCTGATCCAGGAGACCGAACGCCTGGCCGACATCGGCCACTCGATGGCGCGCGAGGCCCTGCAGACCGCACCGCCGGCGGCCGGCATCCTCGATCGCCGGCGCCTGGCCGCGGAGCAGCTGACCCAGGCGATTGCCGAGTTCGCGGCGCATACCGCCAACCACCCGATGCCGGAACAGGTCGGGCACGGCATCGCCGAGGCCGTGCGCATCGCCCGTTACCACCGCGAGGTCGCCATACTGGCCGACGACATCGCTGACCTGCGCCGCCAGTCCAGCGGCGAGGAGCGCCCGATCGTGACCGAGCAGCGCCGCGCCTGGCAGGAACAGGCGATCCGCGCCCTGGACCTGTGCAACCTGGAGGCGGACGATGGCGACAACGGCCATGACCTGGCCGCCGCCGAGGCCGTGGACACGGTGGAAACCGCCTATGCCGAACTGAAGGCCGCCCTGCTACGCGAGGGCACCTTCGGCTCGCTGAGCATGGCCGAGATGGAACGCCAGCTGCGGATCATCAGCATGGCGCGGCGCCTGGTCACTCAGGCGGCCAAGGCGCGTCACCACACCGAGGCGCTGAAAGACCAGATCCGGGGGCTGCGCAAGGGAAACACGGATTGATGTACACGCTCGCGTTGGCAATGGAGAACGCATGATCGACCGGGACACGCTGCAGGACGCGATCGCGAACCACCGAGCCGAGGCCCTGACCTTTGACGGGCTGGAATACGCCCGTCTGCTGGAGCCGGTGAACCACTACCCCCGGGGCTCCGTGGTGCTGACGGACGGTGCGGTAGTACCCGGCTACCCGGCCATCGGACGGATCCAGTCACTGGAGGCCGGGTTGCCGCGCCAGTTCGAGCAGCCGTTCTGGGCGGAGGAGAAGATCGACGGCTTCAACGTGCGCATCCTGCGCCGGGACGGCCGGGTCTACGCCTTCAGTCGGGGCGGCTTTGTCTGCGCCTTCAGCACCGACCGGGTGCCCGATTTCGTGGACCTCGGGGTGTTCGACGCCGAGCCCGACCTGGTGCTGTGCGCGGAGATCGCCGGACCGGACACCCCCTACCTGGAAGGCTCCACGCCGCGCGTCGCACAGGATGTCGGCCTGTTCGTGTTCGACCTGATGCGGCTCGGGCGCCCCGGCTTCGTGCCGCAGGACGAGAAATTTGCCCTGATGCAGCGCCACCAGCTACCCCCGGCACCCCTGCACGGACGGTTCACGCCCACGGACAGCGCAGCCCTCGGGCAGCTGATCCGGCAACTGGATGCGGAAGGGGCCGAGGGGCTGGTACTGAAGACCGCGGACGGCCAGCACCGCGCCAAGTACGTGGCCGGGGGCTCCTGCATCAACGACATCCGCGTGTGTTCCGAGCAGCTGCTGGACCTCCCGCCGGAGTACTTCACCAATCGCCTGACCCGCCTGGCGGTGTTCCTAGCGGAGCACCCGCCCAGTGAACGTGCCGCCGTGGAACGGGAACTGGGCGAGGCCCTGCTGTCCGGGCTGGCGACCGCAGTGGACAAGAGCCGGCGCGAGGGACGCGTCGGCCACACCTACCGCTGCCGCTTTCGCGAGCGCGCGGGGGCGCAGCGCTTTGTCGACCACATGCAGGCAACCGGCGGGCGCCACGTGCGCTTCCTGCCGGGCACCCCGCGTCAGGAAGAAAGTGGCTACTGGCTGCTGGAGTTCGAACGCCTGTTCGACCGCATCACCGGCACCCTCGCCTCGGCCCTGGCGGGTGACCGGCAATACGACTGAGCCCTTCGCCTGCTTGCAGGCGAACACGGGAAAGGCCCCGACTTGCGGCCTCAGGCGCCGCCCTGACCGGGGATGCCCGACTCGGAGAGGTTCTCCATCACCTGGCGCAGGTAGTCGGCGGTGACCAGCTTGATGCCCATGCGGTTGCCCAGCTTGCGCATGCCCTCGTCGGCGCTGGCCAGCTCGGCATCCAGCTCCATCGCCAGCAGCACGGCATCGACATCCTCGCGCGAGTCCACCAGGCCTTTGCGCATGGCCTCGCGGAAACGCTCGCGCAGCTGCGTGATCAGCTCCGGGCGCAGCGACTCGGCCGCCCCCGCCTGGCGCGTGTGCTCCTCGGCGATGCGCAGGCCGCGGTCGATGCGGGTGCGCACCTCGTCGATGAACTCGTAGAGGATGTCGCTCGGCAGGGTCAGGGCGAAACGGCGCGGGGAGCGCACCCAGACCACGGTCTCGAAGTCGGCCGCCAGGGCCTCGAGGTCGCGCATGCCGCGAAACTCCTCGTACACCGACAGCGGCATGTAGAACTCGGCGGGGCAGTGGCGCGCCAGATTGAGAAAGGTCCGCAGGATGTCCTCGGGGTCCTCGCCGAACTGCCCGGCTACATGCGGGTTGGTAAAGACGCTGGTATCCAGCACGAATCGGCGCATCACGACCTCCTGTCGGCTCCCTTCATCATCGGCAGGGGCCGGCGGCCCGTCAACCGGCCCGCGACACCCCGCCCACGCCAACGCCTGTGGCATAATCGGCGCGTCTTTACCCAGCCGGACACGGATTGCCCTTGGCCACCCGAGCGGAAGTCGAAAAATTCCTGGAGCGCCTGCGCGAGGACCTCGAACGTCACCAGATCGAGATCCCGACCCTGCCCGATGTCTCGGTGCAGGCGCTGTTCATCACCCAGGACGAATCCAGCTCCATCGCCGATCTGGTCAACCTGATCTCGCGCGACACGGCCCTGGCTTCGCGCCTGGTGCGCCATGCCAACAGCCCGGCCTACCGGGGGCTGACCCGCTGCGCCACCATCCGCTCCGCGGTCACCCGCCTGGGCATGGAGCGCGCCCGCCAGACCATCATCGCGCTGTCCATGAAGGAGGTCTTCCAGAGCGGGAACGAGGCCATCCGCATCCGGATGGAGGAGCTGTGGAACCACAGCCTGGAGGTGGCGATCATCAGCTACCTGTTGGCCCGTCGCCACCCCCATCTGGACCCGGACACCGCCCTGCTCGCCGGGCTGGTCCACGATATCGGCATGATCCCGATCCTGCGCCGCGCCGAGAAGACCCAGGAGATCTACGAGGATCCACGCGCCCTGCAGGCCGCGGCCGATGCCGCGCACGTCGCCATCGGCCGCGCGATGCTGAAGAACTGGAACTTCGAGCCGGAGATCATCCGCGCCGTGGCCGAACACGAAAACCTCAAGCGCGAGCCGGAGGAAGGCGAACCGGTCAATTACAGCGACATTCTGCAGGCCGCCAACATCGAGAGCCACAACGCCACCCGGCATCGACTGGCCCATATCGACCGCAGCTCGGTCGCCTCCATCCGCCGTCTGGCGGCCAAGCCCGGCACCACCCGCCTGAACTGGGAAGACGACGCAATCGGCCTGGAACACGTCAACCAGATGATCGAATGAACCCCGCGGGGCGCGGGCGGTCTTCTTCATATCGCCCCGGAACGGACGCCCGCATGCCCGCCATTCTCCAGCTCGTCTACGCCTCTCGCGCCACCTTCCGCGAGAACACCTCCAGCCAGGGCATCGAGCCCGAAGTCAGCCGCATCCTGATGCAGTCACGCCAGAACAACCCGCGCAGCGGGATTGTCGGCGCGCTCTATTACGGGGATGGACACTTCTTCCAGTGTCTGGAGGGCGAGCCCGAGGCCGTACGCGACACCCTGGAGCGGATCCGGCGTGACGATCGCCACGAGGAGGTCCGGGTGCTACGCGAGCAGTCACTGGACAGCCCGGGATTTGGCGAATGGTCGATGAAATACGTCCCGGCAGCGGGGGACGTCCGTCAGCTGCTGCAGCGCTTTGGCCAGCGCCAGTTCGACCCCTTCGCCTTCGACGATGACCGTATCGACGCGATGCTGGACCTGCTGCGTCAGGGCCGGGACAACGCACCTGCCGAGGGAGCGGGATCGACGGGCGGCAAGGCGGAAGATGCCACGCGAGGTGCCAACCGTGCGTTGTTCGGACTCGGACTGGCCGCAGCCGCCATCGTAGCGGGCGTGATCGGGGCCGCCGCCTGGCTCCTGCTCGCGGGATAACGCGATCGCGCCCACCCCCGGCCGGGGCGGGGCATGCCTGCCGATCCGGCCGGGCGCCGAGGCCCTATTCCCACTCGATAGTGGCGGGGGGCTTGCCGGAGATGTCGTAGGTCACGCGCGAGATACCGGGGATCTCGTTGATGATCCGGCGCGAAACGTGGTCGAGGAAGTCGTACGGCAGGTGCGCCCAGCGGGCGGTCATGAAGTCGATGGTCTCCACCGCACGCAGCGCGACCACGTAGTCGTAGCGCCGGCCGTCGCCCATCACCCCGACCGACTTCACCGGCAGGAACACCGCAAATGCCTGCGAGGTCTTGTCGTACAGATCGGCCTTGCGCAGTTCCTCGATGAAGATCGCATCCGCCCGGCGCAGCAGCTCGGCGTATTCCTTCTTCACCTCGCCCAGGATGCGCACGCCCAGACCCGGCCCCGGGAACGGGTGGCGGTAGACCATCTCGGTGGGC
This sequence comes from Thioalkalivibrio sp. ALE22, assembly GCF_000381445.1. Taxonomy (NCBI): domain Bacteria; kingdom Pseudomonadati; phylum Pseudomonadota; class Gammaproteobacteria; order Chromatiales; family Ectothiorhodospiraceae; genus Thioalkalivibrio; species Thioalkalivibrio sp. ALE22. Next base: position 51,798 of record NZ_KB906509.1, on the reverse strand, counting down.
AGGCCCAGCTCCACGCCGATCTTGCGCACCTCGTCCTTGAACAGCTCGCGCAGCGGCTCCACCAGCCCCAGCTTCATGTTCTCGGGCAGCCCGCCCACGTTGTGGTGCGACTTGATCACATGCGCCTTGCCGGTCTTGGAGTCGGCCGACTCGATCACGTCCGGGTAGATCGTGCCCTGGGCCAGCCATTGCACGTTGTTCAGCTTCGCGGCCTCCTCGTCGAACACGTCGATGAACAGCCCGCCGATGACCTTGCGCTTGGCCTCCGGGTCCTCGACCCCGGCGAGCGCACGCATGAAGCGGTCCTCGGCATCCACGCGGATCACGTTCACGCCCATGTGGCGCGCGAAGGTCGCCATCACGTGGTCGCCCTCGCCCTCGCGCAGCAGTCCGGTGTCCACGAACACGCAGGTCAGCTGGTCGCCGATCGCCTTGTGCAGCAGCGCACCGACCACCGAGGAGTCCACCCCGCCGGACAGGCCCAGCACCACGTGGTCGTCCCCGACCTGTTCGCGCACCCGCGCGGCCATGTCGTCGATGATGTTGTCGGCGGTCCACAGCGCCTCGCAGCCACAGATCTCGTGCAGGAAGCGTTCGATGATGCGCTGGCCCTGGGTCGTGTGCGTGACCTCGGGATGGAACTGCACGCCGTAGAAGCCGCGCTCCGGGTCGGCCATGCCGGCGATCGGCGCGGAGTCGGTGGAGGCCATCAGGCGAAAGCCCTCCGGCATTTCGGTCACGTGGTCGCCATGCGACATCCACACGTCCAGCAGGCCGTAGCCCTCCGGTGTGGTGTGATCCTCGATGTCGCGCAAAAGAGGGGTATGACCGCGGGCGCGCACCTGGGCGTAGCCGAACTCGCGACGCTCGGACGGCTCGACCCGGCCGCCCAACTGCGCGGCCATGGTCTGCATGCCGTAGCAGATCCCCAGCACCGGCACGCCCAGCTCGAACACTGTGTCCTCGGCGCGCGGCGGCTGGTCGATATTTACCGACTCCGGGCCACCGGACAGGATGATCCCGGTGGGATTGAACGCGCGGATGTCCGCCGCCGGCATGTCCCAGGCGTGTACCTCGGAGTAGACCCCGGCCTCGCGCACGCGGCGGGCGATCAGCTGGGTGTACTGGGAGCCGAAGTCCAGCACCAGAATGCGGTGGGCGTGAAGATCCTGGGTCATGAGGTCATCCGCTATACCGGCCGGACGGCCGGTGGGGTATCGGGACCGGGCCGTGTCGGGCCGGTCAGTCCATTCGGTAGTTCGGGGCTTCCTTGGTGATCGCCACGTCGTGCACGTGGCTCTCGCGCATGCCGGCGGCGGTCACGCGGACGAAGTGCGGCTTGGTCCGCATCTCTTCGATGTTGTGCGCGCCGACATACCCCATGGACGAGCGCAGCCCGCCCATCAGCTGGTAGATGATCGCGACGATCGAGCCCTTGTACGGCACGCGACCCTCGATGCCCTCGGGCACGAACTTGTCGGCCGATGCGTTCGGGTCCTGGAAATAGCGATCCGAGGAGCCCTGCTGCATCGCACCCAGCGAGCCCATGCCGCGATAGATCTTGTAGGAGCGGCCCTGGTAGAGCTCGACCTCGCCCGGGGCCTCCTCGGTCCCGGCGAACATCGAACCCAGCATCACGCAGTCCGCGCCCGCGGCGATCGCCTTGGCCAGGTCCCCGGAGAAGCGCACGCCGCCGTCGGCGATCAGCGGCACGCCGGTGCCCTGGAGCGCCTCGGCCACATCCGAGATCGCGGTGATCTGCGGTACGCCCACGCCGGCCACGATGCGGGTGGTGCAGATCGAGCCCGGCCCGATCCCCACCTTCACGCCATCCGCCCCGGCCGCGACCAGGTCCTTCGCGGCGGCGGCGGTGGCGATGTTGCCGCCGACCACCTGTACGTCCGGGTAGTGCTTCTTCACCCAGGCAACGCGGTCGAGCACGCCCTGGGAATGACCGTGCGCGGTATCCACCACCAGCACATCCACCCCGGCCTCGACCAGCGCGGCCACGCGCTCGTCCGTGCCATCGCCCACGCCGACCGCCGCGCCCACGCGCAGGCGGCCGCGCTCGTCCTTGGAGGCATTGGGATGCTCGGTGGACTTCTGGATGTCCTTGACGGTGATCATCCCGCGCAGCTGGAAGTCGTCGTTGACCACCAGCACCTTCTCGATGCGATGCTTGTGCAGCAGTTCCAGCACCATCTCGCGGTCGGCCCCCTCGGGCACGGTCACCAGTCGGTCGCGCGGGGTCATGATCTCGGTGACCGGCGCCTCCATCCGCGTCTCGAAGCGCAGGTCACGGGAGGTCACGATGCCGACCAGATCGTTGCCATCCACCACCGGCACGCCGGAGATGTGATTGGCCTCGGTGAGCTCCACCACCTGGCCGATGGTGGCGCCCGGGCCGATGGTGATCGGCTCGCTGATCACGCCGCTTTCGTATTTCTTGACCTGCCGGACCTCGGCCGCCTGGGCCTCCACCGACATGTTCTTGTGGACGATACCGAGCCCGCCCTCCTGAGCCATCGCGATCGCCAGGCTGGCCTCGGTGACCGTATCCATTGCCGCCGACACCACCGGGGCGGACAGCGTGATCTCGCGGGTGATCCGGGTACTCAGGTCGACATCGCGCGGAACGACATCCGAATGTCCCGGGATCAGCAGCACGTCATCAAAGGTAAGGGCTTCACCGAGTATCCGCATGCACCACTCCAGGACAGGCCCGCCGGGACGCAGGGGGAGGAAATCCCGGGGGTAGATAAATAGCCCTTCAGTATAGAATTCGCATTCTCCCGCGACAAGCGCACACAGGCCTGCGAAGGGCGGATCGCAGACGCTGCCGGAGCACCCTGATAGGATGCCGGTTCACTCCGGACCCTCCGCCAGGCGAGAACCCATGCCCGAACGCGCGCCCCCGGCCCGCATCACCCGCCGCTCCGCGCTGGCCCTGCTGCTGGCCCCCGGCCTCGGCCTGGCCACCGCGTCCAGCGCCCAAGCCGACTGGTGGCGCTTCGGCCAGGACATGTTCCGCGCGCTGATCACACGGCCGCCAGAGTTCTCCGGGCTTTCCACCGCGGAGTTGATTGAAGCGGTACACGAGGCCCTGGTCATCGCGACCCATGCGGCCTCCGAGACGCTGAGCCGGCGCAACGGCTTCTATGGCAACCCGGATGTCCGTATCCCCCTGCCCGAGGTGCTGGCGACCACGCGGCGATCGCTCGGACGCCTGGGGATGGCCGCCCCGCTGGGCGCCCTGGAGGAACGCATGAACCGCGCGGCCGAAGAGGCCGCCTGGGAGGCGCGGGAGCCCTTCATCCGGGCCATCTTCGCGCTGGATCTTGAGGATGCCCGCAGCATCCTGCTCGGCCCCGAGGACGCAGCCACCCGGTACCTCGAACAGGAGATGCGCCCCCGCCTGACCGAGGCCATGCGCCCGGCGGTGGAGAACAGTCTGGCCACCGTCGACGCCCTGAGTACCTACAGCGAGATCGAGTCCCAGATGCGGGACATTCCATTCCTGGCCAATGTCCGTCTGGATCTGATCGGCCACGTCCTGGAACACACCATGGACGGGCTGTTCCACGCCCTCTCGGAAGAAGAGGCGCGCCTGCGCGTCGACCCGTTGGGACGTGGCACGGACGTCTTCCAGCGCGTCTTCAGCCGCTTGTAACCCGCGAGGCCCGCATGAGCGATAGCGATAGCCCCCCGGTCTTTTCGGTTACCGAACTCAACCAGTGTGCGGATGGGCTGCTGCGTGATGGGCTCGGTCTGGTGCGTGTGGAAGGCGAGGTCTCCAACCTGCGCCAATACGCCTCCGGGCACCAGTACTTCTCGCTGAAGGACGAGAACGCCTCGGTGAACTGCGTGCTGTTCCGCGGCAAGGCCCGCCAGGCCGCGCGCTTCGCCGACGGCGACGCGGTACAGATCCGGGGACGTGCCGGGATCTATGGCGCGCGCGGACAGTTCCAGATCATCGTCGAGGCCCTGCAACCGGCCGGCGAGGGGCGCCTGCTGGCGGCCTTCCAGCGGCTGAAGGAGAAGCTCGCCGCCGAGGGGCTGTTCGATGTCGAGCGCAAGCAACCGCTTCCCGCCTGGACCCACCGTCTCGGCGTGATCACCTCCACCCAGGGCGACGTGCGCCACGACATCGAGCGCACCCTGGCGCGGCGCTTCCCGCTGTTGCTGCCGGTCACGCTTTACCCCACCGCCGTGCAGGGCCAGCAGGCCGCTGGCCAGATCGTCGCGGCGCTGGAACAGGCCGCGGTCGAGGGCCGGGTCGACGTGATCATCCTCGCTCGCGGCGGTGGTTCGCTGGAGGACCTGCAGGCCTTCAACGAGGAAAGCGTTGCGCGCGCCATCGCCGCCTGCCCGATCCCGGTCGTGACCGGCGTCGGGCACGAGACCGATACCACCATCGCCGACTTCGTCGCCGATCTGCGCGCCTCCACGCCCACCGCCGCGGCGGAGGCCGTCAGCCCGGATGCCACAACCCTGCGCCACCAACTGGCGCGGGCCCGGGAACGCCTGACCGGCCTGCTGGGCCAGCGCATCGCGCGTCACCAACAGACCCTGACCGCATTACACACCCGGCTGGAGCGCCGCCACCCGCGCCAGCTCCTGGAACGCGACGCACAACGCCTGGACGACCAGCGCGAACGCATGAACCGCGCCTGGTCGCGCATGTACGAACGCGCCCAGGCACGGCTACAGCGCGCCCAGTTGCGCCTGGCCGGGGCCTCGCCCGGAAATCGCCTGGCCTCCGCCCGCATGCGCCTGGACCACCTGCGCCAACGCCTGGACCGCGTGCGGCCCGACCACGACATCGCACAACGCCGCGACACCCTGGCCCGCCTGCATCGCCAGCTCGAAACGGCCACCCGCCAGGCCCTGGCCACCCGCCAGCGACAACTGGACGCCAGCGCCCGCCAGCTGCGTTCACTGGACCCGGAAGCGGTACTGGAGCGGGGCTACGCGATCCTCCAGACCGCGGAGGGCGAAGTCCTGCGCCGCGCGGAACAAACCGCCCGCGGCGAGCACCTGCGCGCCCGCCTTGCCCGCGGCCGCCTGGACCTCGAAGTCACCGGCACCCACACCGACGACTGAAGCGCTCAACATCCTGGTCTTGAACCACAAAGGGCGCCGAGAACATCGCGTGTAACAGGAAGACGGGAAGCGCGCGAAGGGGTCAGGAGGGGCGACGCAGGGTCGGCCGCTACAAAGCCAGCCCCGCCGGAGCGCGGCGCAGAGCCGGGACTTCCTGCTTCACGCACACGCACCTCCAACATGCCGCCCCCACCGCCGGAAACCCGGATAGCTGTTCAGCATCCCCAACGCCGTGGGAGCGTGCTTGCACGCGAAGCCCCTGCCCGCGTCCGACTCTGGCAGGGGCTTCGCGTGCAAGCACGCTCCTACAACTGTGGTTTCACAGACCCACCGAGGACAGCGGTACCGCGTCGATCAGGGGAGCAGAACGAGGTTGTCGCGGTGGATCAACTCCGGCTCCAGCAGGTAGCCGAGTTCGGCCTCGATGCGATCGGCGCGCTGGCCGCGGATGCGCTGGATCTCGCTGGCCCCGTAGTTGGTGAGCCCGCGCGCCACCGCGACCCCGTCCGGGTCCAGGCAGGTCACCATCTCGCCGCGGCGGAAATCGCCCTCGACTCCGACCACCCCCACCGGCAGCAGGCTGCTGCCCGACTCGCGCAACACGCGCGCGGCCCCGGCATCCAGCTGCAACTGCCCGCGCGAGTGCAGCTGATCCGCCAGCCAGCGCTTGCGCGCCGCCAGGGGTTCGCGGTCCGGCTTCAGCCAGGTACCCAGCGGCTCGCCCTTCAGCACCCGCCCCATCACCTGCGCCTCGCGCCCGGAGGCGATCACGGTATGCGTACCGGAGCGCGCCGCGCGTTCGGCGGCCAGCAGCTTGGTCGCCATGCCGCCGCGCCCCAGGTGCCCGAAATCGGCGGCCACGTAGCGGTGCAGCTGGGCATCCGAGGCCCGGCCTTCGGCGATCAGGCGGGCGTCCGCATGCTTGCGCGGATCGCGATCGAACAAGCCATCCTGGTCGGTCAGGATCAGCAGCAGGTCGGCCACCACCAGGTTTGCGACCAGCGCCGCCAGGGTGTCGTTGTCCCCCAGCCGGATCTCCTCGTAGGCCACCGTGTCGTTCTCGTTGACCACCGGGATCGTGCCCATCTCCAGCAGCGCCTGCATGGTGCTGCGGGCATTCAGGTAGCGCGAGCGATCGGCCAGGTCGTCGTGGGTCAGCAGGACCTGGGCCGCGTGCAGGTCGTGGCTGGCGAACTCGCGCTCGTAGGCCTGCACTAGCCCCATCTGGCCGACCGCCGCGGCCGCCTGCACGTGATGCAACTGGTGCGGCCGTTCGGTCATGCCCAGCCGGCGCATGCCCTCGGCCACCGCGCCACTGGAGACCAGGATGACCTCCAGACCGCGTCGGCGCAGCGCCGCGATCTGGTGCGCCCAGGACTCCAGCGCCGGGCGGTCGAGCCCGGCCCCATCCGCGGTGATCAGGGCACTCCCGATCTTGACCACCACCCGGCGGATCGCCGGGAGCGCACGCATGTCCCCCGCGGTCACGCGGGGTCCTCCGGGTTGGCGATCGCATCGCGCCGGCCAGCCTCGGCCGCCGCCTGCGCGGTCTCTTCGATATGGCGCATCACGGCCTGGAGCAGGGCATCCACGCCCTCGCCGGTCGCGGCGGAGATGGCGAACACCGGACGTTCCGCCCCCTGGTCGGCACGCACGCGTTCGACCAGGGCCGCCAGATCCTCGGGGTCCAGCAGCTCCTTCTTGTTCAGCACGATCCAGCGCGGCAACGCGGCCAGCTGGTCGCTGTGGTGCTCCAGCTCGGTGATCGCGGTGCGCAGATCCACCAGCGGGTCGGCCTCCGGGTCGGGCGGCGCCACGTCCACCACGTGCAGCAACAGCCGCGTGCGCGCCAGGTGCTTGAGGAACCGCGTGCCCAGGCCGGCCCCCTCGGCCGCGCCCTCGATCAGCCCGGGGATGTCGGCGATCACGAAGCTCTGGTTCACACCGATGCGCACCACGCCCAGCTGCGGGATCAGGGTAGTGAACGGATAGTCGGCGATCTTCGGGCGCGCGGCGGAGGCGCGCGCGAGCAGCGTGGACTTGCCCGCGTTCGGCAGCCCCAGCAGCCCGACATCCGCCAGCACCATCAGCTCCAGCGACAGCTTGCGCAGCTCGCCGGGCGTGCCCGGCTTGCTCTGGCGCGGCGCCTGGTTGGTGGAGGACTTGTAGCGCGTGTTGCCAAGCCCGTGGAAGCCCCCCTGCGCGACCAGCAGCCGCTGGCCCTCGTGGGTCACGTCGCCGAGGATCTCGTCGGTCTCGGCATCACGCACCTGGGTGCCGACCGGGACCGGGATCTCCAGGTCCTCGCCGGAGGCCCCGGTGCGCTGGCGCCCCATGCCGTTCTCGCCACGCTGGGCATCAAAGCGGCGCTGATAGCGGAAATCGGCCAGGGTGTTCAGACCCTCGTCACCGACCAGCCACACCGAGCCGCCATCGCCGCCGTCACCGCCATCCGGGCCGCCGAACGGGATGTATTTCTCGCGGCGAAAACTGACACAGCCGTTTCCGCCGTCACCGGCCTTCACCGTAATGGTGGCCTCATCGATGAACTTCATTGCTTGCTTCCCGCAGTACAGAACAAAAAAAGCCCCGAAGAACGGGGCTTTTCGCGAACGCTTCGCTAGGGAGACGCTGATTGAATCGCACGTCCGCGCTCGAGTCGCTTTTGCGTGCGAACAAGGCGCGGTGACTGCCGTGCAGTCATTCTGCACAAGGGAGCCGCAACGCCGTTCCCGCGCAAAAGCGGCCGAGCCCCTGCTTTCAATGGCTTGTGGGGTTGGTGCCCCCTGTTCCCCGATCCTGCGTTGCGCCGCTTGCGGGTAGAACCACTACCCGCTGCACGACGCGCCTTGTCTCGGAAAACAGGGGGCACCAACGCGGACGTGCGATTCAATCAGCGTCTCCCTAGCCGGCCGGCTTACTGCTGCGGCTGGACGCTCACGAAACGACGGTTGTGCGGACCGCCCACCTTGAAGACGACCTGGCCGTCGACCTTGGCGAACAGCGTATGGTCCTTGCCGCAACCCACGCCCTCGCCGGGATGATACTGCGTCCCGCGCTGACGAACGAGGATGTTGCCGGCGCGCACGACCTGACCGCCAAAGCGCTTCACGCCAAGGCGTTTGCTCTCGGAATCGCGCCCGTTGCGGGTACTCCCGCCTGCCTTCTTATGTGCCATGGTTCAGTTCTCCTGAATGCCTGCGCCGATCAGCCGGCGATGCCGGTGATGCGCACGGTGGTGTAGTGCTGGCGGTGCCCCATCTGCTTCTGGGAATGCTTGCGCCGCCGGAATTTCATGATGTGGACCTTCTTGGCGCGGCCATGGTCTTCGACCTTGGCGGTGACCTTGCCACCGTCCACCAGCGGGGCCCCGACGCGGACATCGTCACCCGCACCGACCATCAGCACCTGGTCGAATTCGACCTCGGAACCGGCCTCGGCCTCGAGCTTTTCGATGCGAATCACGTCGCCTTCGGCGACGCGGTACTGTTTACCACCTGTTGCGATGATCGCGTACATTTCCCTGGGACTCCGTTGCGATACCTTGTGTGGACCAGCCGACGGGACTGGTCTCGCGAAAGGGCGGAAATGCTAGCAGCGCTTCGCTTGCGGGTCAATGCCGGGACCAGCCTGCCCCCGGCGCGCGCGAACGACGGGGACGCCGGGGGACGAGCCGCGCCCGCACCCGCGCGAGCTTGTACATTCGGTGGCGTTTCCCTAGCATGCCTTCGCCCCTCCCGACCACTCTCAGAGCCCGCTTGCCTACCCCCATGTCCATTGACGCGATCCGAGAACTGGCGGCCGACGACATGCAGGCCGTCGATCAGTGCATCCGCGAGCGCCTGAGCTCGCCGGTGGTGCTGATCAACCAGCTCGGGCACTACATCATCCACTCGGGCGGCAAGCGCCTGCGGCCGCTGCTGGCCACGCTGTCCGCGCGCGCCTGCCACGTGCAGGGCCAGGACCCCGTGACGCTGGCGGCGGTGGTGGAGTTCATCCATACCGCGACCCTGCTGCACGACGACGTGGTCGACGCCTCCGAGATGCGCCGCGGGAACGAGACCGCCAACCACATCTTCGGCAACGAGGCCGCGGTGCTGGTGGGGGACTTTCTCTACTCGCGCGCGTTCGAAATGATGGTCGAGGTCGGCTCCATGCGGGTGATGGAGATCCTGTCCCACGCGACCAACGTGATCGCCGAGGGCGAGGTGATGCAGCTGATGAACTGCCACGACGCCGACGTCGACGAGCAGCGCTACATGCACGTGATCCAGTCGAAGACCGCCAAGCTGTTCGAGGCGGCCTGCCAGCTGGGCGCGATCCTGGGCGAACGCCCGCAGGCCGACGAACAGGCGCTGGCGCGCTACGGCATGCACCTGGGCACCGCCTTCCAGCTGATCGACGATGTCCTCGACTACTCCTCGGATGACGAAGTCACCGGCAAGCGCATGGGGGATGACCTCGCCGAGGGCAAGCCCACCCTGCCGCTGATCCACGCCCTGCGCGTCGGCACACCGGAGCAGCAGGCGATCGTGCGCCAGGCCATCGAGGACGGCGGGCGCGACCGGGTCGACACGGTGCTGCAGGTGGTGCACGGCACGGATGGCCTGGCCTATACCCGGTCCCGCGCGGAGGCGGAAACCGACGCCGCGATCGAGGCCATCTCCACCCTGCCCGACTCGCCGCACCGCCAGGCCCTGATCGACCTTGCCCGCTTCGCCGTCGGGCGCAACCACTGACGCCCGCGCCCGACCCGATTTTCATCCTGCGGGGGCATGGACACGCCGGGAGAGGCTCGGCATAATAGCGGGCTCGGTTCGGAGTGTAGCTCAGCTTGGTAGAGCACTGCCTTCGGGAGGCAGGGGTCGAAGGTTCGAATCCTTTCACTCCGACCAACCTTCTTCTTTGACCCTGGCTACCCGCCTGTGGCTCGCCGCAAACGGCCCGCCCGGGAGACCGCCAGGACCCGATCACGTTCAGGTTCCGCGGACACGTCCATGACCGCCAGCACCCCGGCCGCTCGCGGCACCCTCTATATCGTTTCCGCACCGTCCGGCGCCGGCAAGACCAGCCTGGTCGCGGCGCTCCTGGAGACGGTGGAGGCCGTGGAGGTCTCGGTCTCGCACACCACGCGCAAGCCGCGCGCCAGCGAGGTGGACGGGCAGCACTACCACTTCGTCTCCGCCGAGACCTTCCTCGGCATGATCGAGGACGGGCAGCTACTGGAACACGCCAAGGTCTTCGACAACTTCTACGGCACCGCGCGCGCCAGCGTCGACGAGCGCCTGGACGCTGGCGTCGACGTGATCCTGGAGATCGACTGGCAGGGCGCGCGCCAGGTGCGCGCGGCGGTACCGGACGCCCACTCCATCTTTATCCTGCCCCCCTCGCGCGACGAGCTGGAGCGCCGCCTGCGCGGCCGTGGCCAGGACGAGGAGGACGTGATCCAGCGCCGCCTGCGCGACGCCGAATCCGACTGCACACATTTCCGCGAGTACGACTACACCGTGGTCAATGCCGATTTCGACGAGGCCGTGCGCGACCTGGCCTGTATCTTCCGCGCCAATCGTCTGCGCACCGTGGAACAGGAGACCCGAGCCGCACCCACGATCGGGAATCTGTTGGCGGCGGCGCCGGGGTCGGCGTAACATGCTAGTGAACTGCGGCTGTGCCGCATGGATTTCAAGAATTTACTGACCGGAGTATCCGATGGCACGCGTTACCGTCGAGGACTGCCTCGAAAATGTCGAAAACCGCTTTCAGCTGGTGCTGATGGCCGCCCGCCGGGCCCGCCACATCGCCCACGGCAAGGAAGCGCGTGTACCCGAGGACAACGACAAGCCCACGGTGATCGCCCTGCGCGAGATCGCCGCCGGCGTGGTCGGTCCGGAGGTGTTCGACGAACACGACGAACGGCCCCAGAACCAGATGCTGGACTTCAGCACCATCCGTCATCTGGAACAGCTGGAAGCCGACGAACGCTAGGCGAGGGTTTTCAATGGCCGCTGGGCAGCCAGCCGCGCCCGGGGCCGTTTCGGCGGCAACGGGTGATTCGACCCGATTCCTGATCAGCGATTTGTGTTCCGAGCTCGAGGCCTATCTCGAGCCGGAAGAGGTCGAGGAGGTCTATCGCGCCTATCTCCTGGGCGCGGAATCCCACGAAGGCCAGACCCGCAAGACCGGCGAACCCTACATCTATCACCCCCTGGCCGTGGCCCGCACCATGGCCGAGATGCGGATGGACCACCAGGCGATCTGCGCCGCCATCCTGCATGACGTGATGGAGGACACCGCTACCAGCAAGGACCGCATCCACGCCGAGTTCGGCGAAGAGGTCGCGGAGCTGGTGGACGGCGTCTCCAAGCTCACCCACCTGCAGTTCCAGACCAAGGCCGAGGCGCAGGCGGAGAACTTCCGCAAGATGATGCTGGCGATCACCCGTGATATTCGGGTGATCCTGATCAAGCTGGCCGACCGCCTGCACAACATGCGCACCCTGGGCGTGATGCGCCCGGACAAGCGCCGGCGCATCGCCAAGGAAACCCTGGAGATCTACGCCCCCATCGCGCAGCGCCTGGGCATGAACGCCATGCGCCGCGAGCTGGAGGCCCTCGGCTTTTCCGCCAAACACCCGTGGCGCGCGGCCGTACTGCAACGCGCGGTGCACCGTGCCGGCGGCAACCGCCGCGAGCCCATGCGCAATATCGAGCAGGCGATCTGCTCGCGCATGGAGGCCGCCGGCATCGTCGGGCGCATCTCCGGACGCGAGAAGGGGCTGTACAGCATCTACCGCAAGATGCGCGACAAGCACCACTCGTTCGAGGAGGTGTTCGACGTCTTCGCCATCCGCATCATCGTCGACGACGTCGATACGTGCTACCGCTCCCTGGGCGTGGTGCACAACCTCTACAAGCCGGTACCGGGGCGCTTCAAGGACTACATCGCGATCCCCAAATCCAACGGCTACCAGTCGCTGCATACCATCCTGTTCGGCCCGCAGGGCGTGCCCATCGAGATCCAGATCCGTTCCACCGAGATGGATCGCGTGGCCGAGAGTGGTATCGCCGCGCACTGGCAGTACAAGGCCGGGGGCGAATCCACCCGGACCGCCCAGAGCCGCGCGCGCGAATGGCTGAAGGATGTCCTCGAGATCCAGAACAGCGTGGGCAACTCGATCGAGTTCCTGGAGAACGTGAAGGTCGACCTGTTCCCCGACGAGGTCTACACCTTTACCCCCGGTGGCGACATCATGGTCCTGCCGCGCGACGCGACCCCGATCGACTTCGCCTACGCAGTGCACTCCGACGTCGGCAACCGCTGTGTGGCGGCCAAGATCGACCGTCAGCTGGCGCCGCTGTCGGTGCGCCTGCAAAGCGGCCAGACGGTGGAGATCGTCACCTCCCCCGGCGCACGCCCCAACCCGGCCTGGTTGTCCTTCGTGGTCACCGGCAAAGCCCGTACCGGCATCCGCCACTGCCTGAAGTCGATGCAGTCCGAGGAGGCCCGCACCCTGGGCGAACGCCTGCTGGAGAAGGCGCTGGAGTCGCTGGACACCAGCCTGCCGCGGATCTCGCCGGCACGCCTGGACCAGATGCTGGACGCGATGCAGCTGAAGGACCTGGACGCACTGCTGGTCGACATCGGCCTGGGCAACCGCATGGCCTCACTGGTCGCCCGCCAGATGGCCGGCAGGGACGCCCCCGAGCCCGCGGCCGACGAGGCACCCACCACCCTCGCGGTCAGCGGTACCGAGGGCCTGGTGCTGAACTACGCCCGGTGCTGTCACCCGATCCCGGGTGACCCGATCATCGGCCAGCTGAGCGCCGGCCGCGGCCTGGTGGTCCACCGGGAAAACTGCCGCAACGTCCTGCACGAAAGCCGCGACCGCAGCGACCGCACCATCACGCTGGAATGGTCGCACGAGCCATCCCTGCAGTTCACCGCCGCGGTGCGCACCCGCACGGCCAACCGCCGCGGGGCCCTGGCCGACATGGCTGCGGTCATCGCCGACCATGGCTCCAACATCGAGCACATCTCCTTCAACGAGCAGGATGGCCACTCCACCGCGATGACCTTCCTGCTGACCGTGCGCGATCGCCAGCACCTGGCCCAGATCATGCGCGGTCTGCGCCGCCTGCCCGACGTCCTGCGCATCTCGCGCCAGCGCGGCTGACGCCCGAGACCTCGGCCGAACCGTCCGCCCGCGGGCGGGCTTCTTGCAGTTGCCCCCGCCGCGACGGAACATCGGGCCATGATCCTCGACATCCTCAGGCAGACGCTGAGTGTCGCGTTGACGGCGGCGCCCTGGCTGCTGCTGGGCCTGCTCGCGGCCGGCGGCGTCAAGGCACTGATTCCGGAGGCTGCCCTGCAGCGCTGGCTGGGCGGCTCGGGAATTCCCGCCACCGCGCGGGCCGCCGTGGTCGGCGCCCCCCTGCCCCTTTGCTCCTGCGGGGCCATCCCGACCGCACTGGCCCTGCACCGCGGCGGGGCCGGGCGGGGCCCCACCACCGCCTTCCTGATCGGCACGCCGGGCGTCGGCGTCGACTCGCTCGCCATCAGCTATGCCCTGCTGGGCCCCATGATGGCCGTGGCCCGGGCCCTGGGCGCCATTGTCACGGCCATCACCACAGGCCTGCTGGTGGGCCGCACCCGCTCCGCGACCGAGCGTCCCGACCCAACCCGGGGCGAACCCGACAGCTGCGGCGGATGCTGCGGGACCGACGACGGCTGCGCCACACCCGAGGCCCCGGAGCGTTTGTCCGCACGGCTGCGAGCGGGCCTCGCCTATGCCTTTGACGACGTGCTCGACGATATCCGCCTGTGGCTGGTGATCGGCCTGCTGGTCGCCGGCGCCCTGCTCGCCCTGGTCCCACCGGCCACGCTGGCCGCCTGGGGATCGGGCCTGCCGGCCATGCTCGTAATGGCCGTCATCGGCATCCCCATGTACCTCTGCGCGACCGCCGCGACACCGATCGCCGTGGGCCTGATCGCGGCCGGGGCCTCCCCCGGCACCGTGCTGGTGTTCCTGCTGGCCGCACCGATCACCAGCCTGGCGACCCTGGGCGTGTTTCGCCGCGAACTGGGCACGCCGGCGCTATTGCTCTACCTGACCGGTATCGCGGTCACCACCATCGCGCTGGGGCTCGCCCTGGACGCCGGACTCGCCCACACCGGGATCGACGTCGCCACGCAGATGGGCACCGCCGGCGAGATGCTGCCCGCCTGGCTCGAGTGGAGCGCCCTGGTCATCCTGATCGTCCTGGCCACACCGGTCCTGCGCCGATGGCTGGACCGTCTGATCCCTCACCCACAACCCCGGAGCGCGTGATGTCCAATCGTTCCATCGGACTCGATGGCCCCCTGTATGACTACCTCCTGGAGCACTCGCTGCGCGAGCCGGAGATACTCGCCGAGCTGCGTGCCGAGACCGCGAACCTGCCCGAGGCCAACATGCAGATCGCCCCGGAGCAGGGCCAGTTCATGGCACTACTGGCGCGGCTCATGGGGGCGCGGCGCTATCTGGAGATCGGGACCTTCACCGGCTACAGCGCGCTGGCGATCGCGCTGGCCCTGCCGGAGGACGGCGCGGTCGTCACCCTGGACAAGAGCGCGCAGTGGACCACCACGGCCCGGCGCTACTGGGAACGCGCCGGGGTCAGCGGTCGCATCCGACTCGAGCTGGGCGAGGCCCGCAACACGCTGCAGGCGCTGGAGGCCGAAGGCGAGACCGGCCGCTTCGACCTGGCCTTCATCGACGCGGACAAGACCGGCTACCCCGACTACTTCGAGCACTGCCTGCGCCTGGTCCGTGCCGGCGGCCTGATCCTGGTCGACAACACCTTGTGGCATGGCAGCGTCGCCGACCCGGACGACACGCGCGAAGACACCCGCGCGATCCGCGCCTTCAACGATGCCCTGCACCACGACGAACGCATCGACCTCTCGCTGGCCCCCATCGGCGACGGCCTGACCCTCGCCCGCCGCCGCTAGACCCGCCGCAAATTTCGATTCACCACAGAGCGCACGGAGTACACAGAGGGGGCTTCAAGGCTCAGAAATCAAGGGCCTGTTGATTCACCACGAAGCGCACGAAGGCACGAAGAAAATCCTTTTGATGTAAGCGTTCCTGGTGGCGAACGGCTTTGTTCCAGCCCGCGGGTCAGCCTTAAGGAAACACTGATTAATGCACGCGCTCGCGCTCGAGTCGCTTTTGCGTGCGAACAAGGCGCGGTGACTGCCGTGCAGTCATTCTGCACAAGGGAACCACAACGCCGTGCGCGCGCCCGTTTTTGATCAACAACGGGCGGCCGAGCCCCGTCTTTCAATAGCTTGTGGGGGTTGGCACCGCAGGTTCCCCCGATCCTGCGTTGCGCCCCGAATCCATCGAAAACGGGCGGGTAGAACCACTACCCGCTGCGCGACGCGCCTTGTCTCGGAAAACCTGGGGTGCCAACGCGAGCGTGTGCATTAATCAGTGTTTCCTTAACAATCACCCCGCCCCCCTGTCCTTCTCCGTGATCTCTGTGCCCTCTGTGGTCGAACCGCTGTTGCCCTCGCCCTTCTTCGTGCCTTCGTGCACTTCGTGGTGAATATTCTTTTCCCTGCGCATATCCTCCACGAAGCGTTACAGGCAGAGGCCGCTGTCGGCGAGGCCGCGGCGGCAGATGGCCCGGCGTTCCACCGTGCGCACCACCCAGCCCGCCTCCGTCTCGTCCAGCTCCAGCCGGAATTCGTAGGCCTCGACGGCATCATCACGCAGTCCGGTCAGACGGACCTCCGCGCGTTCCGGGCGCGGCTGGTCGATCTCCAGCCCCGCGTAGTCGACGGCCAGGCCGGATTTCCAGCCACTGGCCGCGAACCACTCCATCACCGCGGAACCCGGCATCACCCTCGGCTCAAGCGATGGCACCGCCTGGGCCTCGAAGGCCGTCGGCGCGGGTTCCCATCCTTCGGGCAACACCGCGGACGTGCCGTCATCGCCCGGATCCGGGGTCGACGTGGCGCAACCCGCCAGAAGCAGCGCCAGCACACCCCCTGCAACCTGCCTTCTCCAGTACATCACGTGGACTGCCTCGCAAATCATCCGCTCCCTGGAAACATACCGGAGCGCGAAACGTCCTACCATGAGAGATCAACATCATTGGTCTGCCGCCCCGCGGCACCCCGGAGGACCCGACATGAACCTGCTCGAACTGCGCCCCATCCTGCTCGCCGGGCTGTGCGGCCTGATGCTGGCCGCAAGCCCCCTGTATGCCGCCGATCACGACACCCACGCAGGGGACGAACCCACGGCCAGCGACGAATCGGATGCCGCCATGGAGGACGATGCCACCGCCAGCGAGATGGAGGAACTGCGCGAGTCCTGGGCCGAGACCCGCGAGGAACTCCAGGAGGAAGGCGAGGAGGCCGGCGAGGCCACCCGCTCCCGTACCCGCGAGACCCTGGACGCGATGGACCGCGAGCTGAGCCGCCTGGGCAACAACATCCGCGAGGGCTGGGACGACCTGAGCGACGCCACCCGCGAACGCCGCGAACGGGCCTATGACGGCCTGGTCGAGGAACGGGACCGCCTGGCCGAATGGTCGAGCGAGATGCGCGAGCGCTCCTCCGGCGCCTGGGGCGGGGTGCGCGATGGCGCCCGCGACGCCTGGGGCGGCATCCGTGACGGCTCGCGCAAGGCCTGGGGCTCGGTACGCGACGCCTTCCGCGGGGACGACACGCCGGCCGACGGTGCCGGCGAGCCGGACGTTCAGGACTGATGCCGGACCCGCGTACCCTCCGTGCCGGTTTCGCCGGCGCGGTGCTGCTTCTGTCCGCTGCCACGCTGGCGGGCTGCGACGGCTTCGGCGGGGCCTCCGGCACCCCCAACCACCTCGAACGCACCACCGACCCGGAGATCCTGCAGCGCGGGGAACGGCTCTACCAGGAGCACTGCATCGCCTGCCACGGGGCCCAGCGCGAGGGCGCCGAGAACTGGCGCCAGCGCAACCCGGACGGTACCCTGCCGCCGCCCCCGCTGGATGGCAGCGCCCACACCTGGCACCACCCCTACTGGCAGCTGAAGGACATGATCCGTTATGGCGCCGAGGCGCGCGGCGGCGCCATGCCCAGCTTCGAGGACACCCTGTCGGAGGAGGACGTCGAGGCGATCATCGCCTGGCTGCAGTCACACTGGCCGGACGAGATCTTCGAGGCCTGGAAACGCTACGACCGCAACCACCCCACCCAGGCAGACTGGGAGGAGGCCATGGGCGAACCCTGGGTCACCCATCCCGACGAATGATGCAGCGCGCATGCCGGGGCCCTACAATGCGCACGGAATGGCACGGGACTCGGAGGCGTCTTCCGGATGAGACGCCACCGCGCATACCGGCTGGCAAGGGACGCAGCGCACCATAACGGCCGGGAGTGGCCCATGCAGTACACCCAGACGCGCAGGCCTCGGACGCGCACAATTTGCCTCGCCCACGGGGGGTGCGCGTGAACCGACGCGCGCGCGACTTCGCGACGGATAGCGAACGCGACCGCCTGCAGACCCTGGTCGAGCAGGAACGCGCGGCTCGCCGCCGCGCCGAGGCGCTGGCCGAGACCCGCCTGCAGGACGTCTACGCCAAGCAGCAGCAGATCGAGCTGCTCAACACCATTGCCTCCACCGCGAACCAGTCCGACTCCATCGCGCATGT
The DNA here is from genome assembly GCF_000381445.1 of Thioalkalivibrio sp. ALE22. NCBI lineage: Bacteria > Pseudomonadati > Pseudomonadota > Gammaproteobacteria > Chromatiales > Ectothiorhodospiraceae > Thioalkalivibrio > Thioalkalivibrio sp. ALE22. The sequence continues at coordinate 34,012 of NZ_KB906509.1, read as the reverse complement.
ACTGCGCGCGGCGCTGGCCGCGATCGGACGCTACCTGGACTGGCCGGTGGGGCATGCCTATCTGGCCCGCCAGAACGAGCGCAGTGGCCACAGCCAACTGCACCCCACCGGCATCTGGCATCTCGCATCCGCGGAGCCCTTCACCGCCTTTCGCGACAGCACCGAGAACACGAGCTTCGGCCCCGGCGAGGGGCTGCCCGGCCGGGTGCTGGACCACGGCGAGCCCGCGTGGATCGAGGATCTCGCGGCGGACGACAACTTCCCGCGCGCGCCTCAGGCAACGGCCAGCGGCCTGCACTCCGGCTTCGCCTTCCCGGTCATGGTCGGCCACGAGGTGGCCTGTGTCCTCGAATTTTTCGCCACCGAGCCCACCACCACCGACCCCGACCTGCTCTGGCTGATGTGGCAGATCGGCGTGCAGCTCGGCCGCGTGATCGAGCGCAACCGCCACGAGGAACGCCTGCTCCACAACGCCTCCCACGACCAGCTGACCGGCCTCCCCAACCGGCGCCTGTTCCACGACCGGCTGGCGCACGCGATCGCCCGTGCCACGCGAGAGCCCTTCAACCTGTTCGCGGTGCTGTTCGTGGACATCGACCGCTTCAAGGTCGTCAACGACAGCCTGGGCCATCCGGCCGGCGACGAGCTGCTGGTACGCGTGGGCCAGCGCCTGCTGACCGCGCTGCGCCAGAACGACACGGTCTCGCGCCCCAAGGGGGACGAGACCAACCGCCCGGACGATACCCTTGCGCGGCTGGGTGGCGACGAGTTCACCATCCTGCTGGAGGGCCTGCACGAGCCGGTGGATGCCCTGCGCGTGGCCGAGCGCCTGCAGGCCGTGCTGCACGAGCCGTTCTCCATCGCCGGGCAGGACGTCTACGTCACCGTCAGCATCGGCATCGCGACCCGGCCCTACGGCCAGAGCTGCCCGGTCCAGGGACCCGGCCAGCCAGACGACCCGGCCCGTCCGGCCACACCGGATGACCTGATGCGCGAGGCGGACATGGCGATGTACCGCGCGAAGTCACTCGGCAAGGCCCGGTGCGAGTTCTGCGACCCGGGCATGCAGACCCAGGCCCTGCAAAGCCTGGCGCTGGAGACCGACCTGCGCCTGGCGGTGGAACGTGGCGACTTCCGCGTCCATTTCCAGCCCATCATGTCGCTCGGCGAGGAGCGCATCACCGGCTTCGAAGCCCTGGTACGCTGGGAGCGCAACGGGGAACTGGTGCCGCCCGATCACTTCATCCCGATCGCGGAGGACACCGGGCAGGTGCACCTGATCGACATGCAGGTCCTCTACACTGCCTGCCGCCAGCTGGTGGAGTGGAACGCGGACGGGGCGAGAACGCCCCTGACCATCAGCACCAACCTCTCCGCCCGTCAGCTCACCCGCCCGGAACTCGTGGGGGACGTGCAGACCATCCTGGAAGGCACCGGCGCCCCGGCCGCACAGGTGCGCCTGGAGATTACCGAGACGGCCACCCTCGGCAACCTGGACGAACTGATCGAGACCCTGCACCGGCTGAAGGCCCTGGGCATCAGCCTGGCGATGGACGACTTCGGCACCGGCTACTCCTCGCTCAGCTACCTGCACCGCCTGCCACTGGATATCCTCAAGATCGACCGCAGCTTCGTAGCCGGCCTGGATCGCGACGAATACAGCCAGCGCCTGGTGCAGACCGTGATCCACATGGCCCGCAATCTCGGGCTCGAGGCCGTGGCCGAGGGCGTGGAAAGCCACACCCACGCCGCCACGCTGCGCGCCCTCGGCTGCTCGCTGGCGCAGGGCTATTACTACTCGCCCCCGGTGGACGCGACACAGGCAACCGCCCTGCTCGGCGGGAAACTGCCGGCCCGGCCCGCCCACTGAGCCGGGGCTCCGGGAAACGCGCTCTGCCCGACCCGCGCGCGTTCGGTCAAACGGCGCGCGGCAACACCCCGCGCCGGCGTGCCAGCACCTGGCGCACCACCAGCTTTTCCAGTTCCACGATCACGAACACCGCCAGGCCAAAGGCCAGGATGCGCGCCCAGTCGTCCGCGCCGATGGCGGTGGTCCCGAACAGGGTGTGCATTACTGGCACGTAGGTGAACGCCAGCTGCAGCAGCACCAGGACCCCGATGGCCAGCCACATCGCGCGCGAGCGGAACAGCTCGCCGCCCGGCAGCACCGGTTGATGGATCAGACGCAGATTCAGCAGGTAAAAGGCCTGCCCGGCCACCAGGGTATTGATCGCCACGGTACGCGCGACCTCGTCGGCCACCCCGGCCAGCATCTCCATGTAGACGAAATGCCCGAAGGTCCCGGCCCACAGCAGCAGGGCCACGAATGGGATGCGCCAGAGCAGGAAGCCCGACAAAAGCGGGGCATCGGGGGACCGTGGCGGGCGCTGCATCACCCCCGGCTCGGCCTTCTCGAAGGCCAGCGCCATGGCCAGGGTCACCGAGGTCACCATGTTGACCCACAGCACCTGCACCGGGGTCAGCGGCAACGCCAGCCCCATCAGGATCGCCATCATGATGGTCAGCGACTGCCCGGCATTGGTCGGCAGCATATGCAGGATGGCCTTGCGGATGTTGTCGTAGACCGTCCGGCCCTCCTCCACCGCATGCGCGATGGAGGCGAAATTGTCATCCGCCAGGACCATCTCGGAGGCCTCCTTGGCCGCCTCGGTCCCCTTGCCTCCCATGGCCACGCCGACATCCGCCCGCTTCAGGGCCGGGGCATCATTCACTCCGTCGCCGGTCATCGCCACGATACGCCCGCCCTGCTGCAGGGCTTGCACCAGGCGCAGCTTGTGTTCCGGCGAGGTCCGCGCAAAGACGTCCGTACGCTCCGCGGTTTGGGCCAGCGCCGCCTCGTCCAGGGCATCCAGCTCGTGACCGGCCCGCGCCTCGGCATCGTGGCCCAGGCCCAGCTGCTCGCCGATCGCCCGGGCGGTCGCCAGGTGGTCGCCGGTGATCATCTTGACGTCGATTCCGGCCGCGCGGCACTCGGCCACCGCGCGGATCGCCTCGTCGCGTGGCGGGTCGATGATCCCCAGCAGGGCAAGCAGGGTAAAACCACCGGCCTCGACATCATCGAAACGCAGCTCGCCGTGATCGGGTTTGGTGTCGCGCACGGCCACGGCCAGCAGGCGCTGACCGCGGGCCGCCACGGCCTCCATGGCGGCGTGCCAGCGCTCGCCATCCAGCGCCTCGCGGGTCTCGCCATCTACCTGCTGCTCGCTGCAAAGCTCCAGCACGCGCTCGGGCGCCCCTTTCAGGAAGATGCGGGCGTGACCGTCGTGGTCGTGGTGCAGGGTCGCCATGTAGCGATGATCCGACTCGAACGGGATCACGTCGGTGCGCGGCAGGCGTTCGCCTTCCAGGCGCGGGTCCAGCCCGGCCTTTTGCGCCAGGGTAATCAGGGCGCCCTCGGTCGGGTCGCCCTCCATCACCCAGTCGCCATCCTTCTGGTAGAGCCGGGCGTCATTGCACAGCAGCCCCGCCCGCAGCACCTCGCGCAACAGCGGGTCCTCGTCCGGGTCCAGATCCCGTTCGTCCTCGGAGAACTGCCCCTGCGGCGCATAGCCCACGCCGCTGACGAGGATCTCCCGGGTGGCCGTGCGCAGGGTCTGCGCCGTCATCTCGTTACGGGTGAGCGTGCCGGTCTTGTCGGAGCAGATGGCCGAGACCGACCCCAGGGTCTCCACCGCCGGCAGACGCCGGATGATCGCATTGCGCCGCGCCATCTTCTGCACCCCGATGGCCAGCGCGATGGTCATGATGGCGGGCAGGCCCTCGGGGATGGTGGACACCGCCAAGCTCGCCGCCGCGAGGAACATCTCGTCCAGCGGATAGCTCCGCACCCAGTAACCGAAGGCGAAGGTTGCCGCCGCGATGACCACGATCACCGCGGCCAGCCAGCGGCCGAACTGTTCCATCTGCCGGACCAGCGGCGTCTCCAGCCCCTCGACCTCGCCGAGCATGGTGGAGATGCGCCCGATCTCGGTATGCTCGCCCGTGGCCACGACAACGCCCGCACCGCGGCCAAAGGCCACCAGCGTCCCGGAGAAGGCCATGCCGCGCCGGTCCCCAAGGTCGGCCTCCCGTTCCACCGTGGCGGTATCCTTCTCGACCGCCACCGACTCGCCGGTCAGGACCGCCTCTTCCAGGCGCAGGTTCTTGGTCTCGAACAGCCGCAGGTCGGCGGGCACCCGGTCACCGGCCTGCAGGTGCACGATATCGCCGGGCACCAGCTCATCGGCCGGGATCTCGCGACGCTCGCCTGCGCGCGTCACCACCGCGCGCGGGGACAGCATGCGACGGATGGCATCCAGGGCCTTCTCCGCCTTGCCCTCCTGGACGAACCCGATCAGCGTATTGATCAGGACCACGGCCAGGATCACGCCGGTATCCACCCAGTGCCCGAGCAGCGCCGTCCCCAGCGCCGCGACCAGCAGGATGTAGATCAGTACGTTGTGAAAATGGCGCAGGAAGCGCCGGACTACGCCCGCCCGCTCCGGCGGACGCAACTGATTGGGGCCAAAGTGCGCCAGACGTTCCTCGGCCACGACCGCCGACAGCCCTTCGCGGTCGGAGCCCCAGTGCTCCAGCGCATCATCCGCGGACCGGCTGTGCCAGGCGGGGGCCTCCCGGTTGTCACCCGGATCGGTAGGGTCGGGGGTATCGGTCATGGGCAACGCCCTGCTGTGTCAACGTCGCCCTATCGTCGCCCGGCGCCCGGGGGCCGGCAAGGCCCCGGACGCCGGGCAACCCGCCGGATCAGAACTGCATGCCCACCTTGCCCATCACGCGCATGTTGTCGGCATCGGCGCGACGGCCGTCGAAGCGGTCACTCTCGGTGAACTGGTAACGCGCCTCCAGCCCCAGGAACCACTGCCGGTCCAGCTGGTACTTCAGGCTGCCACCCAGCTGGGCCGCCCACAGGCCATTGCGGTCGTCATCCAGCTTGGCCCGCACGTAGCCGATGCCGGGACCAAAGCCCAGCGACAGCCGTTCGTTCGGCTCGAACATCCAGTGGCTGTTCACCTCGGCGCTGGTCATCTTGAGCGGGTCGTCGCTGTAACGGCTCACGCTCAGATGATGGCGCAGCACGCCGGTGGCCGGCTGGAACAACTGACAGTTGGCGCCGATCTCGACCCCGTAGGCACCATCGCTGCTGGCATCCGACAGGTCCGGCGAGACCACACCGCCCAGCAGTGCCACGCTGGGCTCCATGCCGCGATCCACCGCGCTGGCCTGGGCCACCGGCATGGCCGCCAGCGCCCCCAGGGCGAACATCACCATCGTCTTACGGTACTGCATCGGGCACCTCCTGATTCGAATGAATAAGAAAACTCTAATGGTAGACCAGCCTGACGCGATCTTCATCACATCAGGCAGGACCCGGCGCTCGACATGGAATTTTTCCCGGCCCCGGTGCATCCCCTCTGCCGAACCACGATCGCCGGAAGGCTTCGGGGATCCCCGCAAAAATCGAGGGAACCCTCAAGGGCCCGAGGGCTCGAAGGGGTTGAGCCCGCACGTATCCAGCGTGCGTCGTTCGCTCCAACTGGCAACAAGAAGAACCATCCATTCAGAAAGCAAACGGAGGACCTCATGTCCGATCAACCGAATGCGAACCGTCGTAAGTTCCTGCGCCAGGCATCCGCTGCCGTGGCGGCCATCCCGGTCGTCAGCATGGTGGGCATCTCCTCGGCCAAGGCCGATACGAAAGCCGAAGACGGCCACGCCCACAACTACGTGAACGATGCGGCCGACGCCGACCACGCGGACTACTCCGAAGGCGAGAAGTGCAAGAACTGCGCCTTCTGGGGCGGAGGTGATGACCAGTGGGGTCAGTGCTTCCACGCCGACTTCCAGGGCGTTCAAGTGAACGCCGACGGCTGGTGCGACGAATACGTCGGAGCCTGATCCCGGCCCGCATATCCGGTCCGCGCCCGCGGGCCGGATACTCCCTCTCATGTCCCTCCCCGGCCATGGCTTGCATCCCCGCCACACAACCCCGCAAGCTAGACACCTGATTTCGTAGACCGGCTCCGGCGGGCTCCGCCCTATGGCCGAAAGGAAACTGCGTGTCCGACCCATTGACCCGGCTGACCCGCATCCCCGCCGGTAAGGCACCCTCCAATGCGAGCGGCTGCCACTGATGGATCTCTCGCTCGCCGGATTCACCGTCCTGTACCTGGTCTATGGCCTGGCCTTCTTCTCCCTTGGCGTAGTCGCTTTCGTCCTGCCCCGCGGGGACGGATCCCTGCCGTTCGCCCGACATTTCTGGCTGCTGGGTCTGTTCGGCCTGATCCATGGCGCCTACGAATTCCTCCAGGCCGCGGGCTTGCACTATCCGGCGGCGCGCGACCCGTGGCTCAATGCCACCTGGCAACTGCTGTCCTACCTGCCGCTTCTGGAGTTCGGGCGCCGCGCCCTGCTCGCGAGTCCATCGCGCCTGCGCCTTGACGCCCTGTGGCTTTATCCGCTGATCGCCGTCGCGGTGCTACTGCTCGTCGGTATGGCCGAGGACCCGGCGCGCGGGCTGGCCAATGGCGGGCGCTACCTGGTCGGCCTTCCGGGGGCCGTACTGTCCGGCCTGGCGTTCTTGCTTCTGCTGCGGGGGTCCCTCCAGCGCACCGCCGACGCCGACGATCATGCCAGCCAGTACCCGGCCCTGGCCGTCCTCGCCCTAGCCTTCCTCGGGTACGCCCTGATCACGCCGTTTCCGGGCACTGTCGACCCGGCTCTGCCCGAGTGGCTGCCGACCCATGCCGACTTCCTGGAGGCAAGCGGACTACCGGTGCAACTGCTGCGCATGTTCGCCGCCCTCCTCGCCGTCATCGGGATGATGACCCTGACCCGCTCGCTGGGCACCCAGCAGGGCGACGACCTGCTGCGGGTACTCGACACCATCGACGGCTTCGTCTATCGCTGCCGCAACAACCCGAACTGGGACGTGATCAACGCCGAGGGCGCCCTGGAGGAGCTCACCGGCTACTCGCGCGAAAGGTTCTTCGCCGAACGCCTCAGCTTCAACGATCTGGTGCACCCTGAAGACCGCGACCGGGTCTGGCGCGAGGTATCCGAGGGATTGCAGCGGACCGGCCAGTACCAGATTCAGTGGCGCCTGATCGGACGCGATGGCGGGGAGCGCTGGGTGTTCGAGCGCGGCGCCGGTATCTTCGACGATCGCGGGCGCATTAAGTACTTGCAGGGGCATGTCATCGATGCCGACGAACTGGTCACCACCGGCGAGACCCTGCGGGCCCGGACCGACGAACTGGAATCCTTTCGCTCGACCCTGGACCTGACCCTGGACGCGGTCTTCCTGTTCGACGTCGAGACCCTGCGCTTTATCTATGTCAATCAGGGCGCGGTGGACCAGACCGGCATCCCGCGCGAGGAACTGCTCGAACTACACCCCTATGACATCAAGCCGGACTACCCCGAGCCGCGCTTTCGTCAGCTGATCGAGCCGCTGCGCCGCGGCGAGCGTGACCAGTTCCGCTTCGAGACCAGCCATCGCCATCGCGACGGCTTCGAGGTACCGGTCGAGATTTCCCTGCAACTGGTCGCCCCGCGCGGCGAGACCGCACGCTACGTGGCGATCTCGCACGACATCACCCAGCGCAAGCGCAACGAGGAGGCCCTGCTCCAGGCCCTGTCCGAACTGGAAGCCTCGCGCGACGAGCAAACGCGCCTGCTGGAACTGACCCGGCGGGAGCAGGGGCGCATGGCCGCGCTGCTCTCGGCGATGAGCATCGGCATCCTGTTCGAGGACCGCGAGGGCCGGGTGGAATACGTAAACCCGGCCTTCCGGCGCATGTGGGCCATCGGCAGCGAGGTGGAACTGGTGGGTCGTCCCTCGCGCGAGGTACTGGAACATTCCACCCACCGCTTCGCGCGGCCGGATCACGCCTCGCGCCACGTGCTGCACGTGCTGGATACCCACGAGATCAGCGAACGCTTCGAGGTCGACCTGTACGACGGGCGCATCCTCACCCAGGTCTCCTACCCCGTCCACGACACCGACGAGCGTTCCATCGGTCGACTGTGGCTGTACGAGGACGTGACCCACGAGCGCCAGACCGCCCAGCAACTGGTCTACCTCGCAGAACACGACGCGCTGACCGGCCTGTACAACCGCCATCACTTCCAGAAACGCCTGGAACACGTGATCCACAGCGAGCGGCGGCGCAACGGGCGCTTCGCCCTGCTGTACTTCGATCTCGACGAGTTCAAGACCATCAACGACACCTTCGGCCACCGGGCCGGGGATACCGTGCTGGTGCGCGCCGCCGGCGAGATCGCCGCGCTGGTGCGCAGTCAGGATATCTTTGCCCGCCTGGGCGGCGACGAGTTCGCGATCCTGGTGGATCGCGAGTCGGAGCAGGAGCCGATCGAACTGGCCGAACGCGTGGGCCGCGCGATCTCGGCGATCCCGTTCCGCTTCCGCGGCCAGAACTACCGGCTCACCGCCAGCATCGGCATCGCCCACTTTCCGGAGCATGGCGACAACGTCGAGGACCTGGTGGCCCACGCCGACACCGCTATGTACCAGGCGAAGGACCTGGGCAAGAACACCTGGGCGGTATTCGACCGCAGCCGCAACACCGCCGAGCACATGCTGGAGCGGATGTCCTGGAGCCAGCGCATCGGCACCGCGCTGGAGCAGGGACACTTCGAGCTGCATTACCAGGGGATCTACGCGGTCGGCGATGGCCACCTGCACCATATGGAGGCCCTGGTGCGCATGCGCGACCCGGCGTCCCCGGAGGAAATCGCCATGCCCGGCCAGTTCATCCCGATTGCCGAGAAGACCGGGCAGATCCTCGACATCGATCGCTGGGTGATCCGCGAGAGCATCCGCCGACTGGCCGGGGACCCGGCCATCCCCGGGATCGCGATCAACATCTCCGGCCGCAGCTTCGACGAACCGGGACTGCCGCAATACATCGCCCAGCAGCTGGAACAGCAGGGGGTCGAACCGCGACGGCTGATCATCGAACTGACCGAGACCGCGGCGGTCTCCGAGATGCAGGATGCCCAGCGCTTCATCGAGGCGTTGCAGCACACCGGCTGCACCGTCTGTCTGGACGACTTCGGATCCGGGTTCTCCACCTTCGCCTACCTCAAGTACCTGGGCGTGCAGATCCTGAAGATCGACGGCATGTTCGTGCGCGACCTGCCCAACAACCGCGACAATCAGGCCTTCATCCGCGCGATGGTCGACGTCGCCCGGGGCCTCGACAAGCAGACCGTCGCCGAATGCGTGGAAGACGGCCCGACCCTGGAGATGCTGGCCGAACTGGGCGTGGACATGGCCCAGGGCTACCACCTGCACCGCCCGTCACCGGAGCTCCCCACCGCCCGTACATGAACACTCCGATGGGGTGCGCACACCCCCTCAGTCATCCGTTATGGGCAGATACTCGTCGCGGCCCGCGGCCGGCTCCTCGAAGCGAAACCCCACCCCCGCAGGGGCGACCCGGAACACGCCCCGCGCGCGGACCCAGCCCTGATCCAGCACCGTGGCATCCACCCGTTCGAACAGCCGCTGCAGTGCGCGCGCGGTCGCGGCGCGGCGGGCGTAGTCCAGCCCGTGACGCCCCCAGGCCTCGCGCGCGCCCGCCGCGAGCCCCCAGCCCGTCGCCACGAACCCGGCAAGCCACAGCGCGCGCAACACCCCGTCGCCCCATTGCTCGCGCAGGCGCGCCATTCCGGAGCGCGGATCCGGCGCCGCCTCCACCACCGCCATCAGCGACGCGGGCAGCAGTTCGCGCCAGTCATCACTTTCGAAGGCGCCCGTCAGCAGGTCCTCGTCGATGATCTGCACGAAGTCCGGCACCGGATCGGAGCCAGTACGTTCCGCCAGCTGAATCAGCGCCCCCGCCTCGTCGGTATAACCGGACAGGGCGAAACCGCACAGGTGATGGTCGACGATGTCATGCACGAACACCGAGGTCGGGATACGCTCGCCGGTATACGGGGTCGCCGCGATGACGTCCGCGCCACGCCCCGGCAGATCCAGCTTCCAGCCACGCACACCAAAGTCATCCTCCCAGATGTCCGCGTACTCCGCGGGAATGGATACGCCGGCGGCGTCAGTGGCTGCATGCATGTCGGGAATTCGGGACATCGGCTTGGGCCCTCCTGGACGATTGCTCCTTGCACTTTACCGACCGGTCAACTAGTGTGCAAAGGCATGACAGCGCCCCCAACCCCAACCCCGACCCACCGGGCCCGCGTCGACAGCCGCGACGCACTCTTGAGGGCTGCGCGCGAACTGATCGTCGGTCGCAGCTACAGCGCCGTCGGCATTGCCGAGATCTGTGCCCATGCCGGCGTGCGCAAGGGCAGCCTGTACCACTTCTTCCCCGGCAAGGAGGCGCTTACCCTGGCGATGCTGGACGCCCTCTACGCGGACTTCGAGCGCGAGGTGCTGATCCCGGGGCTCGCCGGCGCCAACGGCCTGCACGCCCGGATCGAGGCGTTCGTCCATGCGATCCACGCCTTCGAGGCTCGCATGCAGGCGGAATCCGGCCAGTTGCCCGGCTGTCCCTTCGGCAACCTGGCCGTGGAGATGGGGACCCACAACCCGCCCCTGCGCCGGGCGATTCGGGGGCACCTGGACGCCGTCACCGCCCATTTCCGTTCCGTATTGGACGAGGCCGTTCAGGACGGCGAACTACCCGGCGATACCAACACCGAGGCGCTGGCCGAACAGTGGCTGGCCCTGATGGAAGGGATCCTGGTGATGGCCAAGGCCGACCAGGACCCGGCGACGGTCCTGCGCCTGGGCCCGGCGCTGGTCACACTCCTGACCCACTCGCCCCCGGAGGTACCCCATGCGCGATGAACGCTTCCCCCTGCACGACGCCGCCAGCGCCCCGGAGGCGCAAGCCGTATTTGACCGGGCCGAACAGACCTTCGGCATGGTCCCCAACCTGATCCGCAAGATGGCCAGCGCGCCGGCCCTGGCCGAGGCCTACCTGGCGCTCCACGACCTGCTGCAGAAGACGTCGCTGAGCCCCACCGAACAGGGCGTCCTGCTGCTGACCGTCAGCCGCTACCACGAATGCGACTACTGCATGGCCGCGCACAGCATGACCGGTCGCATGACCGGCGTACCCGACGACGTCATCGCCGCGCTGCGCGAGGACCGCGTGATCGACGACCCTCAGCTGGAGGCCCTGCGCCAGTTCACCCGCGCCATGCTCGAACAGCGCGGCTGGGTTGACGAGCCCACCCAGCAAGCCTTTCTGGACGCCGGGCACACTCCCGCGCAGATGCTGGAGGTCATCCTGGCGATCGGCCTGAAGACCCTGTCCAACTACACCAACCACATCGCCGGCACCCCGGTCGACGCGCCCATGGCCAGCGAACGCTGGAGCGCAACCGCGCGTTGACCGCGCATGCCGTAGCCGATGATGCGATTGCGGCATGCACCGCGCAGCGGCAAGGTAGGGCCTCTCTCCCGACCGCCAGCCCGCCTGCATGCCGCCACGCTCGCGCATCCTCCTGCTCTCCGCCTACCGGGCCGACAGTCACGCCGCCTGGGTCGACTGGCTGACCACGACCTTCGGTCAATTCGACTGGGAGGTGCTGGAACTGCCCGGGCGGCACTTCCGCTGGCGCATCCGCGGCAACCCGGTCTCCTGGCTGGACCGGCTCGCGGGCGTGGAGGCCGATGCGGTCATCGCCACCTCGATGGTAGACCTGGCCACCTTGCGCGGCCTGCATCCGTCACTCGCCCGGCCACCCACGCTGTACTACGTGCACGAAAACCAGTTCGCCTACCCGGTCGGCCGCGACCAGGTGGATTCCGTGGACCCCCAGATGGTGCAGATCTACGCGGCACTGGCGGCGGACCGCGTGGCCTTCAACTCCGCCTTCAACCGCGCCTCGTTCCTGGATGGCATGGACGCCCTGCTCTCGCGGATGCCGGATCATGTCCCTGAAGGCCTGCGCACCCGGCTGCAGGCACGCAGCGAGGTCCTGCCCGTCCCGGTCGCGCCACCCACCGCGGCGGACAACCCGCGCGATCCGCGCCTGATCCTGTGGAATCACCGCTGGGAGTACGACAAGGCGCCGGAGGTGTTCGTCGAGGCGCTGCTAAGGCTGCGGGAGGCCGGCGTGGACTTCCGGCTCGCCCTGCTGGGGGCGCGGCCCGCGCAACCCCCCGAGGCCCTGCAGCGACTGCGCGCCGCCCTCGGGGACCGCATCGTGGCGGATGACAAGCTGCCGCGCCGGGAATACGAAGACCTGCTGGGCCGCGCGGGCATCGTCGTCAGCACCGCCCTGCACGAGTTCCAGGGACTCGCGGTACTGGAGGCCACGGCCGCCGGGGCGACGCCACTGGTCCCGGATGCCCTGGCCTACCGCGAGCAATATCCAGACACTTGCCGCTATCCCGCCGGCGATGGCGCGGCCCTGACCGAGCGCCTGCGACATTGGCTGCAACAGGGAACGCCGCCGGCACCGGACGTGCGCGCCTGGCTGCCGGCTCGGCTGGAACCGCGCTGGCAGCAGGCGCTGGATGCACTGGTCGCGGGCGACGTCCGCCGGCCCGGGATCAGTCGCGCCTGACCACGATCCGGTCGGACGGGACCTCGTCCTCGGCCACGAAGACCGGGCGGATCACGTCGCGGTAGTTGCGAATGCGCTGCACGTAATACACCGGCTGGTAGCCGCGGGCGTAGCCGAAGCGCAGGTTCTGGTAGTAGCGCTCTTCGGTCAGCAGCGGCAGGGTCTCGCGCATGTCGGCCCAGCGATCCGGATCACGCCCCAGCTCGCGCGCCAGCCGGCGCGCATCCAGCAGGTGCCCGCGACCGATGTTGTAGGCCGCCAGCGCCAGGTAGGTCCGATCCGGCTCGTCAATATCGTCGGGCAGCAGTTCGTGCTGGCGCTGCAGGTAGCGCGCCCCGCCGTCGATGCTCTGCACCGGGTCCAGGCGATCCACTCCCAGGGACTCGGCCGTGCGCTGCGTCAGCATCATCAGGCCGCGCACACCGGTGGGGCTGCGCGCCTCCGGATCCCAGTGCGACTCCTGGTAGGCCAGGGCCGCCAGCAGATCGGCCGGCAGATCGGTGCGTTCGGCCGCTTCCTCGAAATACGACTGGAACTGCGGCAGGCGGTCCTCGATGCGGCGGTTGAGCGCCCGCAGGTCGACAAAATCGAACTGATCGATGTAGGCGTAGTAACGCTCGTCCACGAGTTCGCGCAGTTCCCGGCCGCCATCACCCTGCATCCAGTCGCCCGCCAGTTCAGCCAGCGCCACCTGGTCCGGCTGTACGTACCAGCCCAGGGTGCGCGGGTCGGACAGGTCGAAGGCGATGTCGAGATGCGGGAAGGAGCGACGGTTGTAGCGCACGATATGCGAATCGGCCACGGTGCAGTCAATCTCCTGCCGGGCGACCTGCGCCATCAGCCGCTCGGTACCGATCTCGCGGACCTCGAACCCGGCCGAATCCGGAAGCGCCTGCTCAAGGGTCTCCACGTAGCTGCTGCCGGCCGAGACCACCAGGTCGACCGACCCCAGGTCGTCCGCCGATTCGGGCATGGCATCGAAGTCGCGATGGCAGACCACCTGCTCGGTGATCTCCATGTACTCAGGGCCGCGCCGGAAGCGCTCGTCGCGCGAGGTGAGATGGGTCAGCCCCGCCGCGGCCATATGCGCCTCGCCGGAGGCCAGCGCCTCGAGCACACCGGAAACCGATTCGGCCATGACCCACTCCACCTGCCAGCCATGCGCCTGGGCAAAGCCCTCGACCAGGTCATGCTCCGTGCCCGCCGCTTCCAGATGCTGGTCAAAGTACCAGGTGGTGGGCGCATTGCGGGTCACCACGCGCAGCGTGCCTGTCTCCTCCACCGGCGCCAGCCGCTCGCTGGCGCTGGCGTTCGAGACCATCGAGTCGGATTGCCCCTCCTCGGCGCCACAACCCGCGAGCAGCACCAGCAGCGCGGCGGGCAGCAGCGCGCGGCCCTGTCCGCGGGATGACGGGCGCCAGCCCGCGGCGGCGCGATCATTCGGTTCATGCATTCCGGTTTCCTTCCCGTCGACAGGCCGCGCGGATTGGCTGACCCCGTCCATGACGGATCCATGAATGTCCGATACAGAGACTAGGGTTTTGCGGAATGGTTCTCAAAAATACCCACGACGAAGGGGTTGCCATCCCTTGCGGAGGCCACCGCTGATGGGCGGCCCAGCCGCGTGCCCTGTACAGTCGAAGCCTCCGTCACCGTGCGATTCGGGGAACGCAGCGACCTCGGCACACTCCAACACTCCGTTACCCGCAAGGAGCGCGACATCATGGCCATCGAATCCCTTCTCCTCCTCCTGCTCATCGGCGGCATCGCTGGCTGGCTCGCCGGACTGCTGGTGCACGGCTCCGGGCAGGGCATCCTGCTCAACATCGTGGTCGGCGTGATCGGGGCCTTCCTCGGCGGCTGGCTGTTCACCCAGCTCGGGGTCCAGGCCGGCGGGCTGATCGGCAGCCTCGCCGCCGCCACCGTCGGCGCCGTCCTTCTGCTGGGCCTGCTGCGGCTGATCCACAAGGCCTGACCGATGACCCAGATCCTTGGAATCATCCTGCTGGTCGGGGGCCTGATCGCCGCTATTGTGGGCCTGCAGGATGCCTTCGGCATGCGCGAGCGCGCGGCACGCCTGATCCTCGGCCGCTTTACCCGGCGCACCCTCGCGCTGCTGATCGGCGGCGGCATGGCCGCGCTGGTGGGCCTGATCCTGGTGACCTGACCCAAAAACGTGATGCGGTTGGCATCATCTTCCCGGAATCGGTAGTGTCCGCTGCGGGGAGTCCGCGCCGCGCGCGCCAGACCGACCGCGGCCTCCCTCCAGAACAAAACAACCAGGGGGAGACCGCATGACCTTGAAGCCTTCGCGCCGTCTGGCGCTTGCCGCCACAGTCAGCACCGTCCTGTTCGCCACACCCACGACCCTGCTGGCCGCGGGCTTTTACCTGCAGGAGCAAGGGGTCTCCGGTCTCGGACGCGCCTATGCCGGAGAGGCCGCCATCGCCTCCGATGCCAGCACCATCTACTTCAACCCGGCCGGCATGACCCGCCTGGAACGCAACGAGGTGCAGGCAGGCGTGTATCTGCTGGCCCCCGAGGCCAAGGTCAGGCGCAGCAGCTCCACCATCAATGGAGCCCCGTACGAGGGCCGCGACGGCAACAACCCCTACGACCCGACCCCGATCCCCAACCTGTACTGGGCAGAGCAGTACTCCGAACGCGTCTGGCTGGGCTTTGGCCTCAGCGCGCCCTTCGGCCTGAAGAACGAATACAACGATGACTTCTTCGCCCGCTACGACTCGCTGGAATCCGACCTGCAGGTGCTGAACCTGCAGCCCAGCATCGCCTTCGACCTGACCGACCGCATCTCCATCGGCGGCGGCCTCGACCTGCAGTACGCCGACGCGACCCTGCGCAGCGCCATCCCCGGCGGCTTCCCGCCCACGCCCGCCAGCGATGGCGAATTCAAGCTCGAGGGCGACAACTGGGATATCGGCTTCAACATCGGGATGCTGTTCGATCTGGGCGATGACACCCGCCTCGGCATCCATTACCGCGACGGCATAACCCACACCCTGAGCGGCACGGCGACCATCACCGAGCCCGCGGGCGGGCCTGTCTCCGTGCTGCCCGGGCAGGCCGACCTGAAGCTGCCTGATATCGCCTCCATCGGCATCCGCCACCGCTTCAATGACCGCTGGACCGGCCTGGCTCAGTACACCTGGTTCAACTGGTCGAACTTCGACGAGATCCGCATCCAGCTGCCGCAGGGCAACGAACAGGTGCTGGAACAGAACTACCGCAACAGCTACGCCCTGGCGGTCGGAGCCGAGTACGAAATGAACCCGCGCTGGACCCTGCGCGGCGGCATCCAGTATGACCAGACCCCGACCCAGACCGACGGCCGCAGCACACGCACTCCGGATGGCGACCGCACCTGGTTCTCCTTCGGCGCCAGCTATGCCAGCAGCGACCGTCTGACCTTCGACCTCGGCTACAGCTACATCCACATCGCCAGCGAGGATCTGGACATCACCCGCAGCTTCAACGGGACCGAAATCAACATGCAGGGCACCACCAAGGGCCACGTCCACGTGCTGTCGGCCGCCATGCGCTACCACTTCTAGGGAGACGCTGATTGAATCGCACGTCCGCGCTCAAGTCGCTTTTGCGTGCGAACAAGGCGCGGTGACTGCCGTGCAGTCATTCTGCACAAGGGAACCGCAACGCCGTGCGCGCGCAAAAGCGGCCGAGCCCCTGCTTTCAATGAGTTGCGGGGTTGGTGCCCCCTGTTTCCCGATCCTGCGTTGCGCCGTTTGCGGGTAGAACCACTACCCGCTGCACGACGCGCCTTGTCTCGGAAAACAGGGGGCACCAACGCGGACGTGCGATTCAATCAGCGTCTCCCTAGTACCGCCACCGATACCGGGGCCGGGCATTCGCCCGACCCTGGCGCTCACCGCGCAAGCTCCACGTCGCAGGCCGCCGCCAGCGCGCGGCGGTCGGCCTCGCTCAGGTCGCGCCGTCCGGCATTGGCCTCCCCCAGCATCGCATGCATCACGGCCGCCGGGTCGTCCACGTGATCGATCCCCAGGGCATGACCCAGCTCGTGCGCCAGCGTCAGGCGCAACTCATCGGCGTCACTCGCCTTGAACACGGTGATCGAGCGCCGCGCCCCGTGCTGCTCGTACACCGCCATGTCGAAGGCCCCGGTCGTACCGATCTCGCGGTTGAGCCCCGCGACCCGCTCGTTGAACCCATCGATCTCGCGCTCCAGTGCCCGGATGTCGCGGTTGAGCTCGTCACGGCGCTGTTCCAGCGTGCGCCGGCGCTGATCGAGGTCGTCACCGGCGCGGTCCAGCGCCCGGCGCTGCCGCTCCAGACGTTCGCGGTTCCCCGCGCTGTGCGCCATGCGACCGGCATTCCAGGCGGCCACCGCCTGCTCGTATTCACGCTGGCGCGCCTGGAAATCCTCGAGATGACGCTGATAGCCCGCGGCATCCGCCGCCAGCGCCGAGTGGCGATGATCCAGGCGCTCCTCGCGCTCGGCGATCCCCCGCTGGAGGCGGTCCAGTTCCGCGCGGGCACGGTCCCGGCTCTCGGCTCCTGCCTGGCGCTCGTCGAACACCAGCCGCACCGGCATACCCTCGTCGTCACGCTGGCGGAAGAGCACGTCCGGCGTCTGCCCGTCCCACATCCGGACGGCCGCATCCAGGGCCGTCTGCACCGCGTCGCGCTCCAGGCGGAAGCGCGGATCCACGCCCGCCAGGTGCAGGGTGACCGGCACCTCGCAGCGCGGCGCGGCCAGGTGCGCGTGCCCGCCGGACGAGCCCGGCAACGGCCCCTCCTGCCACAGCACACCCCCCAGCGCGAGCGCGCCGACACCCCCGACCAGCCACAACGGCAATGCCATCGCGTTCCCTCCGAGTGAACCCTTGTAGAACCACTGATCAATGTTTCCTTAAGGTGCCAGTGCGCGGTCGCGGAGACCAGCGTTTGCCCCGTCATGGCGGGGCAGGCACCATTGAACGATCGCCTTACCCCGTTTCAGGAGACTGTCATGCTGCGCATCCTTTTCGCCGCCCTGCCCCTCGTGGCCCTGCCGCTGGCCGCCCAGGCCGACACCCCGAACATCCAGCCGGGCCTGTGGGAGAACCAGAACACCATGATCATGGAAGGCATGGCCGGGATGCCGGACCAGACCGAGACCACGACCGAGTGCGTCACCCAGGAAGAGATCGATCGCGGCGAGAACATCATCGAGGCGCCGGAGGGCTGCACGCTGGACCAGATGGACATGACCGCCGACCGCATGGACTACACCATGAGCTGCACCGACCCGCAGGGCGGCCAGATGCAGATGGAGGGCAGCATGCGCTTCATGGGCGATCGCGCCGAGGGCGAAATGACCAGCGAGATGGACACCCCGATGGGCCCGATGAACGTGCGCATGGAAATGCGCGGCCAACGCATCGGCGACTGCTGACCTCCGCTTTCGTCACGCGCCCTAAAAGGCGCTAACAGGAAGATGAGAAGGCTGGAAGAAAGACTGATTGGTGGGCTGGGGCAGGCCACGACCCACCAGGGCATTTCTTCCAAACTTCCCGTCTTCCTGTGAATATCCCTTAATGTTGTCCAAGGCTTTCGTGACGCCGTAATGACCATACCCCGGCTTTTCAGGCACGACGCCAGAGGAGGATCTGGTTGTTGGCGGGGAGGTCAATGACCGCCTCGGGTGCGAGACCGGCGGCGGTGGCGAGCGCGTCCAGGTGGGCGCGGTCGCGCACGCCCATGCCCGGGTCCTGCGCCCGCAGCATCTGGTCGAAGCGCGCGTTGGATTCGGCGGTGTGGGCCCCGTCGTGGGCGAACGGGCCATACAGGGCGAACAACCCGTCCGGCGCCAGCACCCGTGCCACGCCGGCGAACAGCGCCTCGACCGCCGGCCAGTGCATGATGTGCACAGTGTTGGCGCTGTAGACGTATTCGAACGGCCCCTCCGGCCAGGGGTCCCGCAGCACGTCCAGTGGCCGTGCCGGCCGCAGGTTGGGCACGGCGGCATCGCGCCGCCAGGCCTCTACACCGGGCAGATTCTCCGCAACGTCACTGGGATGCCAGTCCAGGTGGGGAAGCGCCGCGGCGAAGTGCACCGCGTGCTGCCCCGTTCCAGCGCCGATCTCCAGCACCCGACCGTGGGCAAGAAAGCGCTCGCGCAGCACCTCCAGGATCGGCGCGCGGTTCTGTTCCGCCGCCGGGGCATAGGGCTTGTCACTGGCCATCGTATCCATCCATCCGGAAAGGCAGGCCGGGTATTCTGGACGCCTCGCGAGCGCACTGCCATGATCGGGAGACACCTTTTCCCAGGCACCCTGCCGATGCCCCGCTCCCGGTTATCCCTGCCCCTCGTACTCGTCCTGCTGCTGGCTCTGGCCGGCGATGCCCTGGCGCGAGAGATGGCCACTGATCCGGATCGCCTGCTGCCGGTCGAGCTGGCCACCGTCGGGGTGGACGCCAACTCCGGCGCCCCCATCGCGTTGCTGCGCCACCCGGCCTCCGGCGAGGTGGTCCCCATCGTGATCGGCACCGATCAGGCCCGCGCGATCCTGCTCGCGATGCACGAGGTCCCGCTGTCGCGCCCGCAGACCCACGATCTGATGATCGACCTGCTGGAGCAACTGAACGCCCGCCTGGAGCGGGTGATCGTCGACGGCCTGGAAAACGGCACCTATCTCGGCTGGCTGGAGGTGCGTGTGGCCGGCGACGACGAGCCGCGGATGATCGACACCCGCCCCAGCGACGCGCTCGCCCTGGCCGTTCGCAGCGGGGCGGCGATCCACGTCGCCCCGGAGATCCTTGAGGCGGAGGTGCCCTTCGACTACACGCCGCCGGGCGAGGACGAGGTCGTCACCGCCCTGGGCATCACCGTAGTCGAGGCCCGCGACGACCTGCGCGAGGCCCTGCAACTGCCCGACGAACCCGGCGTTCTGGTCAGCCGCGCGACCGGGCGGGCCGCCACCGCGGGACTGAGCCACGGGGCCCTGATCCTGGAGGTGAACGGCCGCGTGCCCGCCACCCCGATGGACTTCCTCGAGGCGGTCTCGGCTACCGCCGATGGCGCGGAGGCCGAAATCCGCTTCTGGCTGGACGGCGACACCCGGACAATCACCCTGCCCACGGACGTCCCCGCTATCGAGGAGTCCGACGACGCCCTGACCGTCTGAGCCAAGTCGGAACGGACGTGGATCAGTCCCGCTGCGGTAACCGCGGGCGCAACCAGTCGAGCGTGGCGGTGGTCGCGGGATCGTGTGCGGCGGGTGTCGCCCCCGGCTCCAGATCCGCGAGGATCTGGCCAGCCAACTGCTTGCCCAGCTCCACCCCCCACTGGTCGAAGGCGTTGATGCCCCACAGCGTGGCCAGCACGTAGATCTTGTGCTCGAACAGCGCGATCAGCGCACCCAGCGTGGCCGGGTCCAGGCGTTCCAGCAGGATCAGCGTGCTCGGCCGGTTGCCGGGGAAGCTCCGGTGCGGCGCCAGGGCGTCGATCGCCTCCGGCGTCTGTCCCGCCGCTGCCATCTCCGCGCGCACCACGTCCTCGTCCTTGCCCGTCGCCAGCGCCTCCGCCTGCGCGACCAGGTTGGCCATCAGCAACGGATGCTGCGCCGGCAGGTCGTGCTCGGGGCGCGCCACGCCGATGAACTCGGCCGGGATGAAGCGCGTGCCCTGATGCAGCAGCTGGAAGAAGGCATGCTGGCCGTCGGTCCCCACCGCGCCCCAGACCACCGCGCCGGTGTCGTCCGTCACCACCTGGCCGTCCAGCCCCACGCGCTTGCCCAGGCTCTCCATCTCCGCCTGCTGCAGGTACGGGGGCAGCAGCGACAGGCGTTCGTCGTAGGGCAGCACTGCGCGCGACTGCGCGCCCAGCAGATTCTGGTTCCACAGATCCACCAGCGCCATGCGCACCGCGGCGTTCTGCGCGATCGGCGCGCGCCGGACGTGCTCGTCCACGGCGTGCGCGCCGCCGAGGAAGGCACGAAAGCCGTCCATGCCCAGCAGCAGTGCCACCGGCAGCCCGATGGTGGACCACACGGAGTAGCGCCCGCCGACCCAGTCCCAGAAACCGAACATGTTGTCCGGGTCGATGCCGAATTCGGTCACCCGCTCGCGCGCGGTGGACACCGCCACGAAGTGGCGCGCCACGGCCGAGTCGTCCGGTGCATGGCGCAGCAGCCAGGCGCGGGCCGCGCGGGCGTTGGTCAGGGTCTCCTGGGTGCCGAAGGTCTTGGAGGCGACAATGAACAGCGTGGTCTCCGGGTCGGCCTCGCGCAGCACGGCGGAGAGGGCCGCGCCGTCCACGTTGGAGACGAACTGGACCGCCAGCGGCGCGCCTTCGGCCGTCGCCCGCGCATGCGGCGCCAGCGCCCGGCAGACCATGCGCGGCCCGAGGTCGGAACCGCCGATGCCAATGTTCACCACCCGCTGGATCGGACGTCCACTGTAGCCCCGGTGGGTACCGTCGTGGACCTGTTGCACGAAGGCCTCGACCCGGTCCAGCTGGGCATGCACCTGGGGCACGACATCGTGGCCATCCACCTCGCAGCGCGCCTCGCGCGGCAGGCGCAGGGCGGTGTGCAGCGCCGCCCGGCCCTCGGTGGTGTTGACCCGTTCGCCGGCGAACAGCGCGCGCAGCGCCGCCGGCACCTCGCAGGCCGCGGCCCGCTCGAAGAGCGCATCCCAGGCCGGGGCGTCCAGGCGCTGACGCGTCCAGTCCAGGCGCATGCCGGCGATTTCCTGCACATCCCGCTGCACCCGGTCGGGATCGCGCGCGAACAGATCGCGCAAGGTCTCGCCCTCCAGCCGGCGGGCCTCGACCCGCAGGGCACTCTCCATCCCCGTATCCCGTCCTGTCGTCATTCCATGCCCCCGCTTGTCCTGTTCCCCAGAGTGCCGCCCGGCCCCCTGCGTTACAATCCATAGAAACCATCCGGCGCCGCCGGTTCCGTTCCCGGGGAACTCTTCATGCGCATCCTGTTCGCCAGCAGCGAGGCCTACAGCCTGGTCAAGACCGGCGGGCTCGCCGATGTCAGTGCCAGCCTGCCCGCCGCCCTGCGCCGCCGACGCCAGGATGTGCGCCTGGTCCTGCCCGGTTATCCCGAGGCCTGCCGCAACCTGGTGGATGCCACACCGCGCCCGGGTCCGGACAACGCCCCGTGGCAGCTCCTCGAGGGCCGCCTGCCCGGCACTCGCGTGCCGGTCTACCTGATCGACTGGCCGGAGTACTTCCAGCGCGCCGGCAATCCGTACAGCGCCAGCAACGGCATGGACTGGCCGGACAACGCCCAGCGCTTCGCCGGTTTCGCCCGCGCCATCGTCGCCCTCGCGCGCGACGAGGCCGGGCTGGGCTGGACCCCGGAGCTGATCCACCTGAACGACTGGCAGACCGGCCTGGTGCCGCTGCTGCTGGACCCGGAGCGCACCGGCATCGAGCGCCCGCGGACCGTATTCACCATTCACAACCTGGCCTACCAGGGCCTATTCCCGGCCAGCACCCTGCAGGAGCTGAACCTGCCCGCGGACCTGTGGCACCCGGAGGCGCTGGAGTTTCACGACCAGCTGTCGTTCATGAAGGCGGCCCTGGTCTTTGCCGACGCCATCACCACGGTCTCGCCGACCTATGCCCGCGAGATCCAGGAGCCAGCCTCCGGCATGGGCCTGGACGGCGTGCTGCGCGCCCGCGCCGCGGACCTGCACGGCATCCTCAATGGGGTCGACTACCGCGACTGGGACCCGGCGCGCGACCGCCATATCGCCGCGCGCTACAGCGCCGACGACCTCGCCGGCAAGGCCGCCAACAAGGCCGCGCTACAGACCCGCCTGGGCCTGGAACCGGACCCGGACATCCCGCTGCTGGGCCACGTGGGCCGCATGGTCGAGCAGAAAGGGGTAGACCTGCTGCATGCCGCCTGCACCCCGCTGCTGGAGGCCGGGCGCATCCAGCTGGCCCTGGTCGGCTCCGGCCAGAAGGACCTGGAACACGCCACCGGCGCCCTGGCGCGCGCCTATCCCGGCCGGGTCGGGGTGCACATCGGCTATGACGAGCCCCTGGCCCACCAGATCGAGGCCGGCGCCGACCTGTTCCTGATGCCCTCGCGCTTCGAACCCTGCGGTCTCAACCAGCTCTACAGCCTGCGCTACGGCACCCCGCCGGTGGTCCACGCCACCGGGGGCCTGGCGGACACCGTGGTCGACGCCACACCCGATCATCTGGACGCCGGCACGGCCACGGGATTCAGCTTCTCGCCGGACAGCGTGGCCGCCCTCGGCGGCGCGCTGGAGCGCGCCCTGGGGCTGTACGCCGCCCGCGGCGACGGCCGCTGGGAACAACTGATGCGCACCGGCATGGCCCGCGACTTCGGCTGGAACGCGAGCGCCGACGCCTATCTCGCCCTGTACCGCGAACAGCTCCCGCGCCGCAGCCGGCGTGCGAAGGCCGCATCTGCGCTATAATCGCGTCCTTTTCGCGACCTCCCGACCCCAACCGGCAAGCCCAGGCAGCGGCGATCGTCGTCCTGCGCGCACAGGCCCGATATGACTCGAAGCGATCAACACGACCGATTCCTGCCCAAGGACAAGGAACTGCGCGCCCGCGTGCGGCTGTTCGGGGAACTCCTGGGCAACGTGATCCACAAGCTGGAAGGCCAGGCGGTATTCGACGCGGTCGAAAAGCTGCGCCGCGGCTTTGTCAGCCTGCGCAAGAACGAGGACCCGGACCTGCGCCGCCAGCTGATGGCGGACATCACCCACTTCGACGCCGCGCTCACCGAGCGCGTGATCCGCGCCTTCAGCATCTACTTCAGCCTGGTCAACATTGCCGAGGAAGACCTGTTCTACCGCTGGCGCCGGGCCCAGGTCTCCAGCGGCGAACCGCTGTGGACCGGCTCCTTCGACCAGACCCTGCGCCAGCTGCATGACGAGGGGGTCACCGCCGAGGAGCTGGAACGGCTGCTCAGCGAACTGCACTACCAGCCGGTCTTCACCGCCCACCCCACCGAGGCCCGTCGCCGGACTACGATGGAGAACCAGCGCCGCGTGTTCGAGACCGCCGATCGGCTGAACCAGCCCGGTCTGGGCGAGGAGGAACGCCGCCTCATCACCGAGGAACTGGAAACCCAGATCCAGATCCTCTGGCGCACCAACGAGGTACGGGTAAAGAAGCCGCAGGTCCAGGACGAGATCAAGTACGGTCTGTTCTACTTCGAGGAGAGCCTGTTCGAGGCCATCCCGCAGTCCTACCGCTTCCTGGAAAAGGCCATCCGCCGCATCTACGGCGTCCACCCGGACGGCAGCCTGCCGGTGCGGATCCCGGCCTTCCTGCACTTCGGTTCCTGGATCGGCGGGGACCGCGACGGCAACCCGAACGTGACCCCCGAGGTCACCGAACTGTCCTGTCGCCTGGCGATGGAGCAGGTCCTGCGCGAATACATCAAGCGGGTCAACCACCTGCGCAACGTGCTGACCCACTCGTCGTTCATGTGCCAGCCGTCGCAGGCCTTCCTCGACAGCCTGGACTCCGACGCCAACATCGCGAACGCGGTGTTCCAGGGGGCCTCCGACCGCTTCGAGAGCGAGCCCTACCGGCGCAAGCTCTACATCATGCGGTATCGCCTGCGCGAAACCCTGGACACGGTGGTCCGGCGGGTACATGGCGAGGCCGCGGTGCTTCCGACCAACAGCGCCTATGCCGACGCCCAGGCCTTCCTGAGCGACCTGAAGCTGATCCGCGACTCGCTGATCAGCCACGGCGACCGCAATATCGCCAGCGGCGCGCTGACCGATCTGATCCGCCTGGTCGAGACCTTCGGCTTCCACCTGCACCACCTGGACGTGCGCCAGGAATCCACCGTGCATACCGACGCGATCGCCGAGATCCTCGGCCAGCTGGCCCCGGACACCGACTACGCCGCCCTGGACGAGACCGGCCGCCAGCAGGCCCTGAGCGACCTGATCGCCGCCGAACAGTTGCCGGAACTGGACCGCGACGCCCTGGGCGAAGGCACCCGCGAAACCCTGCGCGTGTTCGAGGTCATCCAGGGCATGCGCCGCGAGGTCGGCCCGGATGGCATCGGGACCTACGTGATCTCCATGACCCACGCGGCCTCGCATGTGCTGGAGGTCCTGCTGCTGGGGCGCCTCGCGGGGCTGGCCGGAGACAACGAAGACGGCAACCCCTTCTGCCACCTGCGCATCTCGCCGCTGTTCGAGACCATCGAGGACCTCCTGCATGTCGAGGACGTCCTCGAGGGCCTGCTGTCCAACCCGGTCTACGCCCGCCTGCTGGCCGCCTCCGGCAACATCCAGGACGTGATGCTCGGCTATTCGGATTCCTGCAAGGACGGCGGCATCCTCGCCTCCAGCTGGAACCTCTACGAGGCGCAGAAGAAGATCGTCGGCATCACCGACCGCTTTGGCGTGCGCTGCCAGCTGTTCCATGGCCGCGGCGGCACCGTCGGCCGTGGCGGCGGCCCGACCCATGAGTCCATCCTCGCCCAGCCCCCGGCCACCGTGCAGGGGCGCATCAAGTTCACCGAACAGGGCGAGGTGCTGTCGTACAAGTACTCCAACGTGGAGACCGCGGTCTATGAGCTGGGCATGGGCGCCACCGGTGTCATGCTCGCCTCGCGCAGCCTGATCCGGCCACCGCGCCAGGATCGCGACGACTACCGCGCCACCATGCAGGATCTCGCGCAATGCGGCGAGGATGCCTATCGCGAGCTGATCGACCGCACCGACGGTGTGCTCGACTACTTCTACGAGATCACCCCGGTGCAGGAGATCGGCTTCCTGAACATCGGCTCGCGCCCCTCGCACCGGCGCAAGACCGATCGTTCCAAGAGCTCGATCCGGGCGATCCCCTGGGTCTTCGGCTGGGCCCAGGCGCGCCACACCCTGCCCGCCTGGTACGGCATCGGCACCGCGCTGGAGCGCTGGCGTGGCGACGATCCCGAGCGCCTGGCCCAGCTCCAGCGCATGTACCAGGAGTGGCCGTTCTTCCGCTCGCTGCTGTCCAACTGCCAGATGGCGCTGACCAAGGCCGACATGCGCACCGCGGCCGAGTACGCCCGCCTGTGCAGCGACCCGGAACTGGCCGAACGCATCTATGCCCGGGTCCGCGACGAGCACAGCCGCACCGTGACCGAGGTGTTGCGGGTCGCCCAGCTGGACGCCCTGATGGACGAGACCCCCCTGCTGGCGCGCTCGCTGCAACGGCGCAACCCGTATCTGGACCCGCTCAACAGCATCCAGATCCACCTGCTGCGCGAATCCCGCGAGTTCGACGCCGAGGCCGGAGACGACGCCGACAATCCCTGGCTGTCGCCCCTGCTGCGCTCGATCAACGCCATCGCCGCCGGCATGCGCAACACCGGCTGACCCTTACGGGAGCGCGAGCTGGCCGGTCCGATGGTCCGCGACCATCATCGCGTCAGGGAAACGCTGATCAATGTGCACATTGACCAGCGTTTCCCCTAGAATCCGGTCATGCGCCTGCTGCTCCTGATCGTTGCCATCGTCGCCGTGTTCCTCGCGGTGCGCACCCTGGTGCGCTCCAGCAGCAACCGCAAGCAGGTCTCCCGCGGGGAACGCCCCGAACGCCTCAAGGAAGGTGGCGCGGTGATCCGCTGCGCCTTCTGCGGCGTGCACGTTCCGGAGGCCGAGGCCTACCGCGACGGGGACCGCCTGTACTGCTCGCGCCAGCACGCCGAGGTCGACCGCAGCCGCTCGGACGCCGACACCCACAGCGAAGACGACTGATCCCCGCGCGCATGGACGGCCAGAACGGGGCGCACACGCCGATCGACGCCGACACCCGGCGTTCCGCCTGGCTGTTCGCGCTCTACCGGGTCTTTGTCGCAGCGGTTCTGCTGCTGCTGGGACTGTTCCCGGATACCCCGCTGGGACTGCATGCGGTCGCCCCCCAGTTCTACGCGGTGATCGCCACGGCCTACCTCGCCTTCGCGCTGGCCGCGGCCGGCTTCGCCTGGCGTTGCACCCACAACCCGAACACCACCAGCCTCAGCCGCATCGCCCTGATCGGGGGCGCCGGGGACGGCATCGGCCTGATCGGGCTGCTGCTCGTCTCCGGTGGGGTCGGCACCGGGATCGGCCTCCTGCTGGTCCCCGCCCTGGTCGCCACGGTACTGCTATCCAGCGCGCGCTTCGCGCTGAGTCTGGCGGCCATCGCCACCCTGGCGCTGCTGCTGGCCGAGACGGTCAGCGCCCTGCTCCTCCATCCTGGCGAGAGCGCCATCACCCAGGCCGGGCTGCTGGGCGCCACCCTGTTCGCGGCCGGCCTGCTGGCGCGCCACTTCGCCCGCCGGGCCGGCGAGACGCGCGCCCAGGTGGAACGCCAGGAGGCCGACCTGGCGAATCTGGCCGAGCTGAATGCCCAGATCATCGCGCGCATGAGCGCCGGGGTCATCGCGGTGGACCCGGAGGGCTACATCCGCTCCATCAACGAGGCCGCCCGCCGCCTGCTGCCGCCACGGCCGGGGCGCCACCTGTCGTCGCTGTCGCCCTCGGTGGCCCGCGTCATCCGCGAGTGGCAGCGCAGCGGCAGGCCCAACACCAGCCAGCAGTTGCCGGGCGATCGCGATCAACCGGCCCTGCGCATCCGCCTGGCCCCGCTGGGCGACCGGGGCGACCAGGGCACGCTACTGATCCTGGAGGATGCCGCCGAGCTCCAGCGCCAGGCCCAGGCCAGCAAGCTTCAGGCCCTGGGCCGGCTGACCGCCAGCATCGCCCACGAGATCCGCAACCCGCTCGGTGCGATCAGCCACAGCGCTCAGCTGCTTGGCGAGTCACCGGACCTCGCGCCTCACGACCAGCGCCTGCTCGACATCATCAACAACCAGAGCAAGCGCGTGAACGAACTGATCTCCAATGTCCTCAGCCTGTCACGCCGGGACACCGGCGAGCGCGAACGCCTGAACCTGCAGGAGACCCTGGACCGCTTTGCCGAGGAGTTCTGCGGGGCCCTGCAACTGCCCCGCTCCACCCTGCATGCCCGGGTGGAACCGGGCGACTCCGAAATCCAGTTCGATCGCTCGCAGCTCAACCAGATCCTGTGGAACCTGTGCACCAACGCACGCATCCACGGCGGTCACGACGAACCCGACAGTCCGCCCATCGTGTTGCGCGGGGGCGCCGGCCAGGTCGCCCGCGTGGTCAGCCTGGATGTCATCGATGCCGGCCCCGGGATCTCCACGGAACAGGAAAAGGACCTGTTCGAACCCTTCGTCTCCGGTCGCAGCGGCGGAACCGGGCTCGGCCTGTACATCTCGCGCATGCTGTGCGAAAACAACGGGGCCTCGCTGGAGTACATCCGGACGCCCACCGGCGGCTGCTTCCGGATCCTGTTCGCTCCCCTGGAAGACGAATCGCCAAAGGAACAAGGCGCATGAGTATCCGTCACGTGCTGGTCGTGGACGACGAGCCCGACATCTGCGAACTGCTCGAGATCACCCTGGCACGCATGGGCCTGGAAGCGACCACGGCCACCCGCCTGGAACCCGCCCGCGCCCTGCTCGCCGAACGCGACTTCGACCTCTGCCTGACCGACATGCGCCTGCCCGATGGCGACGGCCTCGAGCTGGTCCGCCACATCCAGTGCGAACGCCCGCAATTGCCGGTGGCCGTGATCACCGCCCACGGCAGCGTGGACACGGCGGTGCAGGCACTGAAACTGGGGGCCTTCGACTTCGTCAGCAAGCCGGTGGACCTGAAACAGCTACGCGAACTGATCGATGCCGCGCTGCGCCTGGAGACCCGTGGCCCCGGGCCGGAAGAAGGGCCCGATGACGCGACCACGCCGGCCCGCCCCGACGACAGTCCCCTGCTGGGCCATTCCGAACCCATGCAGCGCCTGCGAGCCACCATCCACAAGCTGGCCCGCAGCCAGGCGCCGGTGTTCATCTCCGGCGAATCCGGCTCCGGCAAGGAACTGGTCGCGCGCGAGATCCATCGCCTCGGGCCGCGCGCCGAGCGGCCGTTCGTCCCGGTCAACTGCGGCGCCATCCCCGGCGAGCTGATGGAGAGCGAGTTCTTCGGCCACCGCAAGGGCGCCTTTACCGGGGCAACCCAGGACCACACCGGCCTGTTCCAGTCCGCCGACGGCGGCACGCTGTTCCTCGACGAGGTTGCCGACCTGCCACTGCCGATGCAGGTCAAGCTGCTGCGCGCCATCCAGGAGCGAGCGATCAAGCCGGTCGGCGGCACCCGCGAGATCCCGGTGGACGTGCGCATCCTCAGCGCCACCCATCACGACCTCGAGAAGGCCGTACGCGAGGGGCGCTTTCGCCAGGACCTCTACTACCGACTGAACGTGATCGAGCTGAAGGTCCCCCCACTGCGCAACCGCCGCGGGGACATCGAGCGCCTGGCCGCGCGTATCCTGCGGCGCATCAGCGAGCAGTGGGAGACCGGCGACCTGGAACTGGCCCCCGATGCCCTCGCGGCCCTGCAGGGGCACGGCTTCCCGGGCAACGTCCGCGAACTGGAGAACATCCTGGAGCGCGCCGCCACCCTGTGCGAGGGTCGGCTGATCCACGCCGACAACATCGACCTTCCCGCCACTGGCCTGGGCACCGAACCCGTCATGGACCGCGCCCCGGACAGCCCGCCTGACCCCGACCACAGCGCCCGCAACGAGGCCGACCGCGCACTGGACGACCAGCTCGCCGCGCAGGAGCGCCAGGCCATCGCCACCGCACTGCAACAGACCGGCGGCAACCGTACGGCCGCCGCGCGCCTGCTCGGCCTCAGCTTCCGCCAGCTGCGCTACCGCCTGAAGAAACTCGGTATCGAGTAACGGTGGCGCGACCAGTCCGCCGCTACAGCAGATCCGCCCACTCGGTCAGGGCAAACCAGATCACGTAGCCGCCGTAGAGGATCAGAAAGATGATGCTGAGCACCGTGATCGGCCGAAACCCCTTGACGTCCACCTGGTAGGACACATCCTCCCCCTGCGCGCGGCGGCGGCGCACATCCATCCAGCGCGACACCCGCCACCAGACAAACAGCAGGATCAGGATCACGGTCAGGAACTTCAGCATCGCGGTTCGCTTCCTCGTCGGACGGCACTGAACGCGACACTACCCGAGAACGCCACCCTCCGCATTCTCTGATGACGGCCGCGCCTTTGCCCCGCAACCCTGGCGGGCAGAACGCTTGTGGGAGCCTGCTTGCAGGCGAAGCCCCCGCCAAACCCGGGCCTGCTACCCACGCCGCTTCGTATGCCGCGTGGCCGGCGCATTCCACGGATCCTCCGGCCAGGGGTGCTTCGGATAGCGCCCCTTCAGCTCGCGGCGCACCTCCGGATAGCCGTTCTCCCAGAAGCTGGCGAGATCCTGGGTGACCTGCACCGGACGCCGCGCCGGCGACAGCAGGTGCAGCACCAGCGCCACGCGGCCGCCCGCCACCCGGGGTGTC
The DNA here is from genome assembly GCF_000381445.1 of Thioalkalivibrio sp. ALE22. Lineage (NCBI taxonomy): Bacteria > Pseudomonadati > Pseudomonadota > Gammaproteobacteria > Chromatiales > Ectothiorhodospiraceae > Thioalkalivibrio > Thioalkalivibrio sp. ALE22. The sequence continues at coordinate 4,006 of NZ_KB906509.1, read as the reverse complement.
TCGTCCAGGCCGAACAGCTCCTGCAGCTTGACCGCCAGCACCGGCGGGTCCTGCGTGTAATCAATCCGGTGGGCGGAGCCGGAGGGGACCTCGATCCGCGCCGGTGCCTCCCGCTCCAGTTGCTGCTGGTGGTCCCAGTCCAGTCGCGCGCGCAGGATCGCCGCCAGATCCAGCCGCTTGAGATCCCGGAGCCGCGTGATCCCGGCCAGATACGGCCCCAGCCACTCCTCGAGGGTCATCAGCAGCGCAGCGTCGCGCAGATCCGGAAAGCCAGACTCCGGCAGGGTCTCGTGCAGCAACTGGATGCGGGCGTGCAGCTGGGTTGCCGCATCATCCCAGGGCAGCAGCGCAAGCCCCTCGCGGCGCAGCCGCTCGCACCAGCGCGGGATGGTGGCGGCGGGATCGTCCAGCGCGACCATCTGCCGCTCCACCACCAGCGTGCCGATCCGCCGAACCCGCGCGTTTTCCAGCCGCGAGCCATCCTCCACCCAGTCGCAGCGCATCTCGCGGTGGAAGAGCTCCGGGGCCTCCTGCTCCAGTGCCGCCAGGTCCAGCATCACCGCACAGCGGATGCGGGCCTCGCGGTCGGCATCCGTGCAATCCACCGCGACCAGGTAGTCGGCATGCGCCAGACGCTCGCGCTCCGGCAGCCACGCGCCGCGGCCGTTCCCCATCACGAAGCGCCCGGCCACCTCGCCGCGGCGACGCGCGATACGCTCCGGCCAGGCCAGCGCCGCCAGCACGCCCAGCGCCGTGCTTTCGTCCAGTGCCGCCTCCGTACCCGCGGGGCGCTCCCCGACTCGTGCCAGCGCCTGTTCCAGACGCCGCAAGCCGGATTGCCAGACCCGGCTACCCGAGCGCCGCGCGTGCTCCAGGCGCGCACCCAGCTCCAGCGGCGCCTCCGGCCCGGCCACACCCGGTTCTTCCACGGCCACCGCCAGTTCGCAGGCCAGGCGCGCAAGCCCCCGCTCCCGGCCCCGCAACAGCATGTGGGCCAGGCGCGGGTGCGTCGGCAGGCGCAGCAGGGCACGGCCGTGCCCGGTCATCCGCCCGTCGGCATCCACCGCACCCAGTTCCGCGAGTACGGCCTGCGCGGAGGCCAAGCCCTGCGCGGGCGGCGGCTCCAGCCAGTCGAGCTCGGCCACCGCCTCGCCCCAGCCGGCCAGCTCCAGGGCCAACGGCAGCAGGTCCACCTGCTGCATCCCCGGGGTCGCGTAGTCCGGGCGCGCGACCTCGTCGACCCGCGACCACAGGCGGATCGCTACGCCGGGCTCGGTGCGACCGGCACGCCCGGCCCGCTGTTCGGCGGCGGCCTTCGAGGCCGGGAGCGTCACCAGCCGCGAGAGCCCGGTCGCCGCATCGAAGCGCGGCTCGCGGGAGAGCCCCGCGTCGATCACCACGCGCACGCCCTCGATGGTCAGGCTGGTCTCGGCGATGTCGGTCGCCAGCACCACCTTGCGCTCGCCCGCGGGCGCCGGGCGCACGGCCCGGGCCTGCTCCTGCGCCGGCAGCCGGCCGAACAGCGGCGCGATCTGCGCCGGGCCGGCAGGGGTATCCATCTCCTCGCCCAGCCGCGTGGCCACCTCGCGGATCTCGCGCTCGCCGGGCAGGAAGACCAGGATCGAGCCCGTCTCCGCCGCCAGCGCGTCCCGCACCGCCTGCGCCACGCCGTCGGCCAGCGGCGCATCCTTCGCCGTCGGGACATAACGGACCTCGACCGGAAACTGCCGCCCGCGCGCGCGCAGCACCGGCACGGCATCCCCCTCCGGACCGGCCAGCAGCCGCGCCACGGCCTCGTCGTCGAGGGTCGCCGACATCACCACGATGCGCAGCTCCGGGCGCAGCAGCCGACGCACCTGCAAGGCAAAGGCCAGCGCCAGCTCGGCCTCGGGCCGGCGCAGGTGGAATTCGTCGAAGACCACGGTGCCGACACCTTCCAGCAGCGGGTCGCCCTGGATGCGCCGCAGGAACAGGCCATCGGTGACCAGCTCCACCCGGGTGCGATCCGAGACCTTCTGCTCGTCGCGCACGCGGTAGCCGACCGTCTGCCCGGCCGCTTCACCGAGCTGCCCGGCCATGTAGGTCGCCGCCATGCGGGCGGCCAGCCGGCGCGGCTGCAGCACGATCACGCGATCCTCGGGGCTGGAGGCGGCCAGATGCAGCGGGACGCGGGTGGTCTTGCCGGCACCGGGTTCGGCCACCAGCACGGCGGCACCGCGCGTCTGCAGCGCGGCATCCAGGGGGGTTAGCAGATCTTCCAGCGCCCGGGCCTGCGGCGCCTCATTCAACTCTGTGGCCATCTACAGCGGTCAGTTCTCGGTAACCCGCGTGCCGGCCCGCACCCGGTCCCCCGGGCGGGTGACGACACGCTCGCCCGCCTCCAGGCCCTCGAGGATCTGCGTGGCGAAGCCCGAGCGACGCCCCACCTCGACCCGGCGCGGCTCGGCACGGCCGTCCTCGACCACGAACACCGACCACTCGCCGCGGTCCCGGAACAGCGCACTGGTCGGGACCTGCAGCACCTCATCCCCTTCCCACAGCAGGAACTCGGCCTCCACGCGGTAGCCCACTGCCAGCCCGGCCATGCGGGCCTCCACCGCGTCGAGGTCGACGATCACCGGCACGCGCTGCTCGTCCACGCCCAGCGCAGAGATCTTGGTAAAGCCGAACGGTTGTACCCGGCGTACGGTGCCCTCCAGTTCGGCATCGCGGCCCCAGTCGGTCAGGCGCACGCGCATGCCCGGCACCACGCGCACCGCGTCCATGGACAGCAGATCCACCTGCACCTCGAGATCATCGAGATCGCCCACGACCAGCACCGGCTCGCCGGCCCCGATCGTGCCCTCGCAGCAGCGATGGCGCTCCAGCACCACACCCGTGGCTGGCGAGCGCACGGACAGGGTCTCGGCCTCGGATTCCGGCATCTGGCCGCTGGCGATCTCCAGCACGATCCGGGCCCCCTCGATCTCGCTGCGCGCGACCTCTACCGCGGACTCGCCGGCGCGCACCGCCGAGCGCGCGCGGTCACGCGCGGTCTCCATACGCTCCACCTCGGTGGCCGAGACCGCCCCGCGCTCGAACAGCTCCTGGTGCCGGCGGTACTCGGATTCGGCGAAGCGAGCCTCGGCCCGCAGATTCTCGAGATTCGCCTCGGCGCTTTGCAGGCGCGACCGCGCGGCCGCCAGGTTCTCGCGCGCCTGCTCGCGCGAGCGCACATCCAGCGCCGGGGTCGGCAGGGGCTCCATGCGGAACAATGTGTCGCCGAGTTCGACCGCGTCCCCCTCTTCCAGCTCGACGCGATGCAGAAAGCCGGCGATCGGCGCCGACACCGTAAAGGTGTCGCGCAGCCGCGTGCGGCCTTCCTCGCGTACGGTCTCCTCGAACGGGCCGGCCTCGACCGTGGTCAGCGACACCGGCACCGGCTGCGGGCGCAGCGCCCATACCAGCGCGGCCACCCCTGCCAGCACGATCAGCCCAACCGTAATTCGCTTTTTCATCGCCATAACGTCAGTCTCGCAAATCCCGCCATCCGGCGCTCCCCCTCATCGCCCGGCGTGCCGGGGCGCCGATATACAAGCTGCCACCCTCGGTTATTAGCCAGCTTGTGGCTGGTCCTGGTTCATCCTCTGGAGTTTACGGTGGCTTCGGTCCACCGCCTGCCATGCGCTCACTCGCGAGCGCGCCGCGAGGTACTTCTTTGCTCGTGCAAAGAAGTTGAACCGTACCGACTTTTCCGGAGGCTCTGATCCTTGGGAGGATAGAGCGATGAGTGAGACGACACGGTATAGCCCGGAGGTCCGGGAACGGGCGGTGCGGCTGGTGTGGGAACACCAGGAGGAGTATTCGTCGCAGCATGCGGCGATCCAGTCGATTGCACCGAAGATTGGCTGCACGGGCGAGACGCTGCGGCTGTGGGTCCGCCGCGCGGAGCGCGAGCGGGACGATGCCTCGGCGTTGTCGGATAACGAACGGGCACGCCTGAAGGCGCTGGAGCGGGAGAACCGCG
>NZ_KB906508.1:0-111413 GCF_000381445.1 Thioalkalivibrio sp. ALE22 | reverse complement strand
ACATGAAGAGCACCAACATGCTCGAGCGGCTGAACGAGGAGATCCGGCGCCGGACCCGGGTGGTCCGGATCTTCCCCAACACCCACAGCTGTCTACGTCTGGTGCGGGCCCTGGCCGTCGAAATCCACGAAGGCTGGCTGGAGGACAACCGCTACCTGAACATGGATCTGCTCAAAGAACACAAGAAGATCTTGCTCCGGCAGGCCGAGGCCGCCTGAGCCATACGGACCAACCGAACATGGCCGACTCATTTCTGCACAACTTGACGCACACAACCCTGGTTCGGGCCTGGCGTCGCCAGTCGGGAGGTGATCCGGGCACCGGTGATCGAGGTCGAACGGGAGACCGAGGACACGGCATGGGTTCGTGTCGTTGTCGACACCCCCGCGGACGGTCCGGTCCGGTTTTTGTGGCAGGAGCTGCGAAGCCCGATGGAAGTGGGCCGCGAGGTCGAACTCGTGGTTACCGAACGGGATGATGGATCGCGGGATTACCGTCTACTCGACCGTCCCTGATCAGCGGTGTTGCCAGGGGGCGTTGTTGCGGGTTTCCCTGATGGGCCGGGCACTGGGATGTGCGGTCTGGTCGCGGGATGGCGGCAAGACCCGATGCCACGGGGCATCGCCTGGATGCCCCGCGACACGGAAGGGGCCCTGCCCCTGGGGTCAGTCGATCTTGATGTAGGCGAAGCCTTCTTCGTTCTGGAGTTCCGCCAGGCGAACGACACCGGAGGGAACCAGGCTGACCTTGTCGTAGACCTCGTCATGGTCCAGCCGGACGCGCGTCCGGGTAATGTCGCAAAGTTCGTACTGTACCCCGTGCGTTTGCTTCAGCCCGGCGAGCCGCGTGCGGAGTTCGTCGCGTTCCTCGATGAACGCCTGATCCGACTCGAACGGGGTGCCTTCAAGGTTGTTGTCAGTGGTGAACCGTATGCCGTCGGACATGAATACCACCCGCACGTCGACATCCATGAACTCGTTCTGGTAGTGCGTCATCATGTTGTTGACGCTCGTCAGCATCGAGGAAAGCCGTTGGGGGTCGCCATAGTCCACGTGGTAGACGACCTTGGCCTCGGGCTCGAAGGCGGATGCAGATGCGCTCCAGCCGAGGCCGATAAGCGCGGTGCAGGCAAGCGCAGCCAGAATGCGGAAGCGCGGCTTCCCGGAAGCCGGCTGCATCCCGGCCGGGGTCTTCGAATGTTGCATGTGGGTCTCCTTTTGATGGTTTTTCAGCGTTCTTTATTGGTCTTGTTGTGACGATGCGCCCGTTACACCCCTGTTTCGGGCATGGGTACTCTAAACCGAGTCTTTCGGTGGCGCCAGTTCGGTTGCTGGCCTGACCGCGGGCATGCAGAGCGGCGCAAAGCGGGCGGGGGTGCCAGCGCGCGCGACCGCCTTTTCCGTACGGGCCATTTAGCGGCTGGGGGAGTCGCCGGGGAGGCGTGGGTGACTGTTGGTACAGGGAGCGTTGCGCAGCCTTCTGCGGGCTTTCTCCCGCCAGTTGGCGGCCAGGGCCTCGCAGTCCGCGAGCTGCTCCAGGGGCGTGCGCTGGTTGTGCTGGTAGACCGCCGCCATGGCGGCGGCGATGCTGAGGGTGTCGGGCAGGCGTTCAAGCCGTTCGATGGTGTCGCCCACGCCGAGGGTGCCCGGTTGCAGCACGCGGTAGAACCAGCCACAGCGGCCGGTGTCCTGGACCTCGCGGGCCAGGCCCGGGATGTCGAAGCGTACGTCGAGTTTCCAGCACGGCGTACGGGGCTGGCTGACCTGCACCCGGGCGGAACCGATGCGGTAGATATCGCCGATGTGGACGTTGCGCTCGTCCATGCCGTGGCTGGCGAGGTTCTCGCCAAAGCCGGAGGCGACGAAGCGGGCGGCGTGAGCCGGGTACTGCGCCTGCCAACCGTCGTACCGGTCCAGGCTGTAATGGAGCAGGGCGCGTTCCGGTCCGCCGTGGTTGTCCGGGTCCGCCTGCTCGTCACCGTCCAGGCCCAGGGGCCCCACCGCGAGCGGGCCGGCCACCGGCTGCTTGTCGATGGCGCTGGCGCGGCCTCGGGCGTAATCCGGGGCCACGCGGCCGGTGTAGAGGCCGATGAGTCGGTTGGCGGTCATACGGGTGCAGTTCCGGGCTTGCGCATGGTCGCGACGATACAACAGGTCCGCGTCTGCGTGACGCCTGTTCGCTCAGCGCCCGGCCAGATAAAGCAGCCGCGCGATGAAGGCGATGCCCAGGATGATCCAGCCGATGGGGTAGGGCAGCACGCCGGAGAAGAACGCGGTCAGGCTGGCGACGAGCAGGGCGCCGATGATAAGCAGGGGGATATCCATGGCATTGAGAGCACTCACGGCGGCGGATGTTCCGCAAGCCCCGTGCCCCCCGACAGCCAAGTGCGCCGCGCCATAATACGGACCACGTCGGTACCGCTGATGGTATCGGAGAGCCTGGCGCCGCAAGGAGTTGCTGCATGTTCAAGACCGTCCTGATCCTTGGCCATATCCGCGGGATTCGTATCCAGCTCCACATCAGCTGGGTATTCATCCTGATCCTGCTGGTGGCCAGCATGAGCACGGGCTTTCACCACCAGTATCCGGAGTGGAGCCTGGCCATGGCGGCCGGCACGGCGCTGGTGACGGCCCTGCTGTTCTTTGCGTCCATCCTGGCGCATGAACTGGGGCACAGCATCGTCGCGCTGCGGCGCGGGGTACCGGTGGAGTCCATCACGCTGTTCATCTTCGGCGGCGTGGCGCAGATGGAGCGGGATCCGGAGCGGGCCGAGGACGAGTTCTGGATCGCCATTGCCGGGCCCGCGGTGAGCGTGGCACTGGCGCTCGGTTTCGCCGCGCTCGCGCAGGCCACCGCGGACGGGTACGAGCCGATCCCGGTGGCCCTGGGCTGGCTCGCGCTGATCAACGTGATCGTGGCGATCTTCAACCTGATCCCCGGGTTCCCGCTGGATGGCGGGCGGGTGTTCCGCGCGGTGATCTGGAAGCTCACGGGTGATGCGCGCCGCGCCACCGAGGCAGCCGTTTGGGGCGGGCGTGTGGTGGCGTTCCTGCTGTTCGGCTTCGCCTTCTGGAACCTGGTGGTGATCGGTAACCTGATCGGTGGGCTGTGGATGATGCTGATCGCCTGGTTCCTGCTGACCATGGCGGAGGGGCAGGGCCGGATGTTCGATATGCGGGAACGCCTGGCCGATGTGCGCGCGCGGGACCTGGCCAGCCCGGATCCGCCCTGCGTGCGCCCGGAGACCACCATCGACGACTGGATTCACCACGATGTGCTGCCGGGCGGGCGCCGGGCCTTTCTGGTGGGTACGCCGGAGCGGGTGCAGGGCCTGGTGAGCCTCAGCGACAGCCGCAAGCTGCCGCGCGGGCAGTGGGCCGCGCGCCGGGTCGACGAGATCATGACCCCGGTGGAGTCGCTGAGCCGGGTGGCGCCAGACACGAAGGCCGAGGCGATCCTGCGCATGATGAGCGAGCGCAACCTCAACCAGATCCCGGTGATGGAGGCCTCCGGGCGCGCGATCGGCTGGATTGAACGCCAGCAACTGCTGCGCACCATCGAGATCCACATGGATCTGCAGCGGCCATAGGCGGGTCGTTCAGGGTGGCGGCGAGCGGGGCTTTTGGGGCGTACGTCGGTCGCGATGCTGGCACAGCCCCGGTTGGTTCCGTCGTTCCGTCGTTGCGCCAGGCATGCACGGGCCGGCCGGGACCGCTCGCGGTTGCCGTGGCTTCGGTCAGTCGTTGGCGGGGCGGGCGCGCCACTGGTCGAGGATGTCGAGGATCGGGTCGATGGCGGGGGGCTCGTCCGTCAGCGGGCCTGGGACCAGCAGCCCCCGGTGCGAGGCCTCAAGAATCAGGGGCTCCGGGTGTCCCTCCAGGCTCAGTGACTCCAGCGGTACGACGCCGTCGCCCAGTTCCTCGTCGGTCTGCTCCCACCATTCGCTGATGCGTCCGGCCACGGCCTCCAGGTCGATCTGCTCGTCCAGCGCGGCGAGGCTCTCGCGCATGGCGGGGGTGGGTTCGGGGAGCTTGCCACCGATGATGCGGACCGGGATCGCCTCGGGCCAGGGACGGGCATTCAGTTCGGCCAGGAAGGGGCTGTCGGGACGCAGGTCGATCTTGGCGGCGCCGGTGCCGTCGCGCAGTCCGGCGAACAGCGAGAAGCGCTGCTCCTGGAGGTCGGCCAGCCACTCGCGCACCTCCAGCCAGACCCGCAGCCGTGCCCATTCGGAGCCGTGGTTGGGGGTGGCGACGAGGATGACACCGGCCACTGGTCGCCCCCCGACCCGGGGCGGCTTGCCCTCGGGGTGCCGGTAGCGCGTCACGAAATCGCGGATCACCAGGCCCCCCATGCTGTGACCGATCAGGATCAGCGGGGCATCGCCCTCGAGTTGCCCCCAGTGTTCCGCCAGGAGGTCCGTGCTGTGGTCGATGGCCTGGTCGTTGGGGTAGCGGAACTCCCAGCCGTTGAGGCCGGCTTCGTCCAGCGCCGGCGCGAGCGTATCCCAGATATCGCCAGGCTCGTCCAGCCCGTGCAGGAGCAAGACGTCCGGCGGGTGGTCCTCGGCGAAGCGCTCGGATCGGGGAATGAATCCGAGCAGCTCGTCGGGAAGCTCCATGGCCTCCGGAAACCACTCGCTCAGGCGGTCCTGCACCTCCACGCGCAGTTCGCGCTCCTGCTCCGGGTTGTGTTCGGCCCAGCCGACCCAGATCGCCAGCGCGAGCAGGGGCAGGCCCACCAGGATCAGGAAGGCCGCGAGGCGCCGGCGGCGCCGGGACGAATCGGGACGGGGGGCGTTCATGTGTTCACCATCGGACAAGCGGGCCTGCGCGGCAAGGGGTGTCGCCGGGTATGGACCGGAGGGTTTTCCACCCTGTGTATCATGACGGGACACCCGTTATGGATCACCTGTTATGCCCCGCGTGTACCTGCTCCCCTGGCTCCTTCTGCCCTTCCTGCTGACGGCCTGCGCCGGTCTGGACGTACGCGATTTCGGGCTGGATGGGGGCGGGGGTGATCGAGCCGAAGAGGCGATCCGCGAGGCCCTGCGCGTCGGGACCGAGCGCACGGTGGAACGCACCGGCCGCGAGGACGGCTACTGGGGGAACGCGCTGATCCGCATCGGCTTGCCACAGGAGCTGGAGCAGGCCGGGGATGTGCTGCGCCGCGTCGGGTTCGCGCGCGAAGTGGAGGACCTGGAGCGGCGCATGAACCGGGCGGCGGAGTCCGCGGCACGGGAGGCGGTGCCGGTGTTTGTCGACGCCATCCGCGGGATGCGTCCCGAAGACGTTCACGGCGTGCTGCGGGGTGCCGATGATGCCGCCACGCAGTACCTGCGCGGGGCGTCGGAGTCCACCCTGCGCGAGCGCTACATGCCCATTGTCCGGGAGCAGATGGAGCGGGCGGATGTGTATCGCGTGTACCAGCCGCTGCGGGATGCGGCGGGACGCATTCCCGGCCTGGAGGCGCTGGACGTGGATCTGGACCGCTACGTGACCGATCACGCCCTGGACGGGTTGTTCACCATCCTGGCCGATGAGGAGCGCCGTATCCGCGAGGACCCGGCGGCACGCACCACCCAGTTGCTGCGGGAGTACTTCGGTCAGTAGTGGACCGCGTGGAGCCCGCCGGTGCGAGGCGCGTCGGAGAGCAGCAAGGTCGGGATCTCTTTGGCCAGCAGCGGGCGGGCGAAGTAGTAGCCCTGCACGCAGTCGAATCGGAGTTGGCGGCCGATCTCCAGTTGCTCCCGGGTCTCCACCCCTTCGGCGATCGTGCGCAGACCCAGGGAGTCGGCCAGCAGGACGATGCCCCGCGACAGGTCCCGCGCGGAGGGATCCAGGCCCAGCCCGGAGATCAGGTGGCGGTCGATCTTCAGGATGTCGATGGGGAAGCGATTGAGGTAGGCGAGGGACGAATAGCCGGTTCCGAAGTCGTCGATGGCCAGCGGGACACCCAGCGACTTGAACTGGTGCAGGGTGTCGGTGGCATTGTCCATGGCCAGCACGGTTTCCGTCAGTTCGATGTGGAGCAGCTCCGGCGGGAGTTGATGCCGCTCTAGCGCGGCCGCGACGTGGGCCGCCATTTCGGGTCGCACGATGTCGTGTGCCGAGAGATTGATCGCGACGTACCAGGGTGGGTGGCCATGCTTGGTGGCCTGGGCCCTCCATTCAGCGGCCTGGCGGCAGCCCTCGTTCAGCACCCGGTCGCTGATGTCGTGGATCAGCGAGGAGTCCTCCGCTACATCCAGGAAGTCGGCCGGGGCGAGTTCGCCGCGAATGGGGTGCTGCCAGCGGATCAGTGCCTCGACCCCGACGTGGCGTTCCAGCTCCAGGGAGTAGATCGGCTGGTAGCGCAGGAAGAACTCGTTGTGCCGAAGCCCGCGCCGGATATCGAATTCCTGGCGCATCCGCCGCAGCTCCTCGGTGACCGGATGCAGCGCCGGGATGACCAGCCAGGCCATCAGTTGTCCGATACCGATGAAGAAGCCGGTGCGCGTCAGCCAGCGCTCGGTCTCCTGGGCGGTGCCGGCCGCGACATCCACCGGCGTCAGGGGGCCGGCCAGCACGCCGGCGACCAGGGCCACGACCAGCGCGGTGCTGGCGCCGAAGCGCGCTGCGGCAAACAGGATGGGAACGTAATAGAAATGCGGGACGATACTGTCGGCCCCGCCCGCGGTGTAGACGATCAGCCAGGAAAGGATCAGCCCACCGAGGATCAGCGCACTCGCGGTGACAAACGACATGCCGACCCAGGCGCGCAGGGTCGTGCGGGCGAGGTGGTCGGAATACCGAAGGCCGCCGGCGGAGGGGGGAGCCGATTCGAACCTGGACATCGCGCACTTCCTTTGGCCGATCCCGGGCCGGTTGCTGCAGTGCGGGCCGCCTCATCGCGGGGCGCGGCTCACGGCCGCGATCCGGAATGTACGAGATCGCGACCTATTTCCCGAGTGTAGCCCATGCGCGGGAAAACGCCGGCCGGGGTCCGCCATGGCCCGGGCCTGTTGCCGGCTGGGTCGCGCGGGGATCCAGTTGTCCGGTGCGGGTCGGCGCCCGCACCGGCTTTGACGGGCTAGTCGCAGGCGGTGGCGGCGGCCGGGAGGTTGCCGCGCACGCAGGTGTTGATCTCGGGCGGGTTCTCGTTGCTGCGCAGGCGGACGAAGCGGCCGTCGATCTCGCCCGCGGCGTTGGTCGGGTAATGGTCGCCCATGTGCATGCCGGCCCCGTGCAGGACCCAGTAGTTGAGCATGTGCGCCTCGCCGTGGGGCTGTTCCAGGTAGACCAGGGTGGCGCCGTGGGCCATCTCGGTCACGATCAGCCGCCGGATCCGCTCGCCGGCCTCGAATTCGACATAACCCAGCGCATGGCTGCTGACATGGCCGCCGCGCATACCCTGCATCTCGGGGGTGTGATTGGTCTGGATCACGCGGAAGCGCCCGTGGGGCTGGCCGTCCCGCATCTCGCCGTCGAAGCGCATGACCATCTTCATGCTGCTGTCCATGGCGGAGGCGGCGTACAGTCGCCGCGCCTCCTCGATGCTGGAGACGGCCGCCGGTTCCATGGCCTGGTGGTTCTGGTACCAGGTCATCCAGAAGCTGACGGGCCCGTTGTCGACCGCATCCGGGCAGGCGCCATCGGCATGCAGTTCGAAGCGGTCGAAGCCCAGGTCCACCGAACCGCGTCCCTTGTTGGTGACCAGGGCGCGGGCAAAGATCACCTCGGCCGGCGTTTCGAGGTTGGCCATGGCGCGGTAGCGGTCGTCCCAGGCGCATTGCGTGGCGCCGCGTCCCGGCAGGGCCTGGCGGCTGATCTGCCGCGCCTCGCGCGAGCCGCGTTCGTTGCGATAGGTGTCCAGCAGCGCGCGGGTGCCGGGTTCCAGCAGGGCCGTGTCCACCGCCTGAATGTTGCGGTCGAACTGGCGGTCGGCGCCCGGGGTGGCGTGGGCCGCCGTGGCGGCCAGGCCGAGGGTCAGGGCGAGGCCCAGAGCAAGGAAACGGGTGGGTATCGGGTGGGTGCGCATCAGTCGGTTCTCCGTGGGTTTACTGCCATTGCAGGTCCATGCGTTGCTGCATGCGGTGCCATTCGGCGGTGATGATGTCGCCCGCCACGCGATGGGCGGCGTCCATGCGCGGGCGCGCCTCGGGGTAGAGGAGCATCACGGCCTCGCTGGCGCGGGCGAAGTCGCGCCGGGTGCGGTAGTGCACCATGGTGTGCACCAGCAGGCTGTCGAGATCGTTGAAGGAGCGGTCGGCGGCCTGGCGGTAGCGCGCCATGCGCTCCGGGGTCAGTTCGAGCTGGCGGTGGGTCTGCGACAAGCCGTCGAACAGGGCGAAGAAGCCCATCCCCAGATCGGCCCCCTGGCGCAGGGCGTGATCGCCCAGCTGGCGCTGCAGGACCTCGCCGGCGCCGAAAAGGCCGGCATTGCCATCGCGCGCCAGCAGGCCAAAGAGGCTGCCGGTGGCACTGGCCGGGGCGCCACGGGGCCGGGAGAGTTCGCGGATCTCGCGGTCCAGGCGCTGATGCCCCGCGTCCAGCAGGAGTTCGAGCGCCGGGGCGGTGTCGTCACCCAGCGCACGCAGGACGTCCTGGCGCTGTCCGTGTGGCAGGCGCTCGAGATCCCGTAAGACCCCGGCGACATCCCGCGATCCGATCTGCAGGCGTTCGAGCTCGCCGCGCACGGCGGCTTCCGGGTCCTCCAGCACGCGCGCGAGCTGGCGCACCTGGTGCCCGGCATGCTCGCCGACCAGTCCGTGCCGGCCCAGCTCTCCGAGGATCGCGGTGACCTGTTCCAGTCCGCCGGCGGGGGTGCGGCCGGGCTCGGTGGCGGCGACCAGAGCGCTGCCGAAATCCATTGCGGGGACACCGGCGGTGCGGCTGGCATGATCGAGCAGGCCGCTCATGCGATGCGTCTGCTGCGCGCCATAGGCCATTGCGGCGGTCTGCAGCAGCCGCCCGGCGAGACCCGCGATGTCGCGGGAGGATTCGCCCACGGCCTCGTCGACCCAGCCGGCGAGATCCCCCTGCGCCGTATAGGGCGAGAGATAGGCCCCCCGATTGTCGGGCAGCGGCTCCGGGGCCACGGAGGCCACGGCGGGCAGGCAAAGCAGGCCCCCCAGTCCGAGCAGAGCGGGGCGAAGCCAGGGGCCGAGTCTGGCGATCAAGCCGGGCATGCGCAGGGGCATGGGGCGGGTTCCTCCCTGTCGGGTGGTCGCGGCCCATTCGGATCCATTCCGGTATGTTCGCCACCGATCCTGAAGGATCGCCACCCAGTCGTGAGATTAGGCGAAGCGGTGGACGGGGTCAAAGCCGCGCGTGGCGCCGGGGGCGAGACTACAGCGTGACGTCCGCCTCGAGGATCAGAAAGACCAGCAGGGCGAGGGTGATGGCCCATAGCAGGAGGTAGCCCGCCATGCTTTGCGCGGCGGCTGCCTGCTGCGCCTGGCCGCGCGGGCGTACGCCCTGGTAGAGGAAGACGAGCTTGGCCGCGAGGTTTACGCAGACTACGTTCACCGCGAGCAGCAGGGCCGCCATGTACGCGGCGGAGAATTCGCCGGAGCCGAGCATGATCCCGACGGTCGCGGCCGGCGGGAGCAGGGCCACGGCGACCATCACGCCGACCAGCACCGTGGGCAGGCCGGTGGTCAGCGACAACACGGCCGCGGCACCGGAGGCCAGGGCCAGCGCGACCGAATCCAGTCCGACCTCGGTGCGCATCTGCAGCTCGCGGGCACCCACATCCACCGACATGACCGTGGCGAGCAGCATCCCGATCAGGATGGCACCCCCCAGGCCCACCGCGTTCGTGCGCAGGGAGCGGCCGATCAACCGGGTGTCCGCCATGGAGGTGCCCAGCGCCAGCGCCAGGTTGGGCCCCAGCAGGGGCGCAATGACCATGGCGCCGATGACCACGGCCACGTTGTTCTCCAGCAGGCCGATCGCGGCCACGATGGTGGACAGCACGGTCAGCAGCAGGAACTGGCCGGTGAGATCCGCCCCGCCGGCGACGTTGGTGTAGAGCTCCTCGCGTGACACGGCGCGGGCCTTCTTGCCGGCCGCCTCCTTGTCGGCCTCTTTCGGCTCCTGAAAGGGGTCCGGCAGTACGGCCTCGACCGGCAGCACCAGGATACGCGCGGTCTCGGACGCGCCGAGTACACGGTAGAGGTCGTCCATCAGGCGTTGGCGGTACTCGGTGCTGACCAGCATGTGCACCGCCATGCGGTCGCGGTTCTCGTCCACGCCGTGCCACAGCACGTCGATCGCGAGCCCCTCGGCGATGCCCAGCACGGTGTCCAGGTGCCCGGCGGGTCCCACGACCTCGATGATCTTGCTGCTCATGAACGTCCTCCCGGTGGATGACCGGCATCCTAGCAAGGCTTCTCGTTAGGCGCCGTTAGCCGCGATTTGTGGCTCTCCGGTAGTGGCAGGATAATCCCGGCCGCGGGGCGCCCCGTGCCCTGACTCGACGAACCTGGGACACGAATGCTGAAGAAGATCAAGGTGGAGCACGTCGTTTGCGGGATGTTTATCCGCGAGTTGTGCGGGTCGTGGATGGAGCATCCCTTCTGGCGTACGCGCTTCCTGCTGGATGACCCGAAGGATCTGGCGAGCCTGCGGGACAGCAGTATCCGCGAGGTGTGGATCGACACCTCCAGGGGGCGCGACACGGAGGCCGTGGAGGCCGTTGTGACGCCGGAGGAGCGCGACGCCGCGGTGCCGGCGCCGTTGCAGTTCATCCCGGATACGGGGCGCGACCGGGAGCCCGCCTCGACCCGGGAGGAGCTGGAGCGGGCGGCCACCATCTGCCGGAAGTCGCGCCAGGCCATGACGTCGATCTTCGGCGAGGCGCGGATGGGCCGCGCGGTGGATACCGAACTGGCGCGCAAGGTGGTCGAGGAGATCACCGATTCGGTCACCCGCAACTCCCGCGCGCTGGTCAGCCTGGCGCGATTGAAGAACGCGGACGACTACACCTACATGCACTCGGTGGCGGTTTGTGCATTGATGGTTGCGCTGGGGCGTGAACTGGGGCTGGAGGACGAGGCCCTGCTGGCGGCCGGCGAGGCGGGATTGATGCACGACATCGGCAAGGCCGCGATGCCGCTGGAGGTGCTGAACAAGCCGGGCAAGCTGACCGCGGAGGAGTTCGCCGTGATGAAACGCCATCCGGCGGAGGGGCACCGAATCCTGCAGGCGTCCGCGCACGCGCTTGATCCGGTGACCCTGGACGTCTGCCTGCATCACCACGAGAAGATGGACGGCTCGGGATATCCCGAGGGGCTGACCGGCGAGCAGATCACCCTGCACGCGAAGATGGGCGCGGTCTGCGATGTCTACGACGCGATCACCTCGAACCGGCCGTACAAGGCGGGCTGGGATCCGGGCGAATCCATTCGCAAGATGGCCGAGTGGGCGGACGGCCACTTCGATCCCCGGGTGTTCCAGGCCTTCGTGAAGAGCCTGGGGATCTACCCCGTGGGCTCGCTCGTACGCCTGGAATCCGGCCGCATCGGGGTGGTCGTCGACCAGTCGTCTGGCTCCCTGCTCAAGCCGGTCGTGAAGATCTTCTACTCCACCAGCTCGGGCTGCCGGATCCCCCCGAAGATCGTGGATCTGTCCGCGCCGCACCAGCAGGAGGCCATTGCTGCGCGCGAGGATCCGGCCGCATGGCCGTTCCCCGATCTCGATGAACTCTGGTCGGGCCTGCCACAGGAGCGGCAGACCCGCGACCGCCGCGAGGCGTAGCCAGGCGTAGACCGCTCGCGGACCCGTAAGACGGTTAGTGCCCGTCGCGGGGGATGGAGGCGACGGATTCGACCACGAGATTCGCGCCGTCGTGGATCTCGTCGACGATGCCCTGCACGGTCTGCACCTGGGCGTCGGCCTGTTCGGCGATCTCGCGCACGGTCTCGATGCGTTCACCGATCTCGCGGGTGCGTTCCAGGTTGCCGTTGATCACCTCGGCGATGCGGGTGGTGGCCTCACTGGTGTTGGCGGCGAGCTTGCGCACCTCCTGGGCGACCACGGCAAAGCCGCGCCCCTGTTCGCCGGCACGGGCGGCCTCGATGGCGGCGTTCAGCGACAGCATCCGGGTGGTTTCGGCCACCGTGCGGATGGTCTCGATGATGGATTCGATGTTGCGGGCCTCGGCGTTCAGGCGTTCCACGGCCTCCTGGGTGCCGCTGACCTCGCTGCGGATCTGCTCGGTATGGCGGGCGTTCTGTTGCAGCGAATCCGCGCCGCGGCGGGCATGTTCCGCGGTCTTCTGCGCCATCTCGTGGGCGACGGCCGTCGCTTCGCGGGTGCGTTCGGCGGTATGCACGCTGGCGGTGATGTCCGTGGCGAACTTGATCACCTTCTCGACCCGTCCGTGTTCATCAAGGATCGGGTTGTAGGTAGCCTCCAGCCACAGCTCCTCACCGGATGCCGTGAGCCGGCGGAACTTGCCGCTCATCAACTGCCCGTGCGCCAGGCGCTCCCAGAAGTCCGGATGATCGCGGTAGAAGGCTTCGTCACAGAACATGCGGTGGTGCTGGCCGCGGATCGCGTCGAGATCGTAGCCCACGGCCCTGAGGAAGTTGTCGTTCGCCTTGAGGATCACGCCGTCCGGGGTGAATTCGATGACGGCCATGGACCGGTCCAGCGCGGTAAACACCGCAGCCTGGTCGCGCAGTTGAGCCTGCCGCTCGGTCACGTCATAGGCCAGTTTCGCCACCTTCTCCAGCCGCCCATTGGCGTCGCGCACGGGAAAGTAGGTGGCCTCGAGCCAGAGGGTTTCGCCCGAGCGTGTCACCCGGGGGAAGGTTCCGGCGCGCGATTCCCCGGCCGCCAGGCGGCGCCAGAAGTCGCGGTACTCCAGCGAACGGGCGTATTCCGGGCTGCAGAACATCCGGTGGTGCTGCCCGATCACGTCCTCGCGGTTGTGGCCCACGGCCTGGAGGAAACGCTCGTTGGCGTCGAGGATCTGGCCGCGCGGGGTGAATTCGATGTAGGCGACCGCCTCGCGAATCGCCTCGAGCACGGGGTTGGCGGGCGCGTCGGAAGCGGCTGCGGCGTCGGCTCGGGAAGGGAAGATGGATGTCATGGTGGACTCCGGACAGTGAGGGAACGACCTGTGTCGTTGAAAACACTGTACAGGTCGTGTACAAGAAAAGTACAGACATTTATCGCAAGGAGCGATGGCATGGGGCATTCAGCACGTTCGGGAGGCTCGTGGGCGGTTCTGTGGCTTGGTCTGGCCGTGCTGCTGGCCGGCTGTGGCGGGACCTTTCCCCAGCCCGGTCCTGGGGCGACGTTCGAGGATGGACTGACGGCGGACGCCCTGTTCCAGCGCACGCTCGCGGCGCACGGTGGAGATCTGCGCGCGTTCGACGGCGACCTGAATCAGGCGACCGATGGCGAATGGGGGCGCATGATCCAGCGCATCCAGCCGCTGGTGGCCGACGCGGGCTACCGCGGGGTGGGGGAGGAGCGCTTCCGCCCCGCCGATGATCTGTACGCCCTCCACTACACCGGACCGGAGGGCACCAAGAGCGTGTACCGCCATGGCGACGTGTTTCGGGTGTTCTACGACGGCGAACGCAGCACGGATCCCGAGCGGATACGTGCCAGCGCGATGACCACGGATGCCGGCGAGCTGTTTCATTACGGACCCAGCTTCGTGAAGCATCGGGCAACGGGTTTCGAGCGCCTGGAGGATCGGCGCGAGGGCGGGGTGCGTTATCGGCGCGTCCTGGCCACCCTCGAGCCGGGTTTTGGCAAGGCCGACCGGGACCAGGTGGTGATGTGGATCCATCCGGAGACGGACCTGCTCTATCGCGTGCACATCACGCTGAACGGCTTTGGACCGACCCAGGGTGCCCACGTGGACACGACCTTCCTGGAGTATGCCGAGGTCGAGGGATTCACCTTGCCGACCCGCTTCGAGGAGCGGGTGCGGGGCCCGCTGCGTCTGTTCGTGCACGAGTGGTGGGTTACGGGACGTGACAGCAACCGCGGCTGGTCAACCGAGGATGTGCGCGGTCCCGGGTTTTCCGGCGCGGCGGGCGCGGCCGCGGCCGACTCTCCCGCTCCGTGATGGGCGCCCGGACATGCCATCATTCACCGATGACGACCGAAACGAGCCGGAACAACACCGAATCGGCGAGTGAAGCGCCCACCCCGGACGCGAAACCGGCAGGCACGACCGCGGCCTGGGGCAGCTGCTCGGCGGAGCCCTACTGGCTGGAAGTCGCGGAGGAGCTGGGGCTGGATCCCGAGATGGGCCCCGGGATGGACTCTGGGCCGGTGCCGGAATCGCCTTCGTCCTGAATGCGGTGGATCACCGCGAGGGCCGTGCGCCGGCTGTAGTCGTGGATCTTCCAGTGGTCCGGCATCCAGCCGACCAGGAAGCGGTAGAAGTCGGCCTGGGCCACCGGGAACAGTGCGCGCCACTCGCGCTCGACGGCCCCGGCCACGTCTCCCTTGCCCTCCGCGTGCAGGGCCTTGCCCAGGGCGGCGAAATAGACCTCCAGCAGTTCGGCCTCCCAGGCCTCCTGTTCCCGTTCGTCCAGGCAGCTCCCGAGGAAATAGGCCACGTCGCGCATCCCGCAGCCACCGCCTGCGTACTGGAAATCGACGGCGGCGACGGCGTCGGCCCCGGGCGTGAAGCAGAAGTTCGCGACCTTGGCGTCGCCATGGACGAGCGTGCGGTGGCGGGCACCGGTCAGGGCGGCGTCCAGCACGGGCGCCGCGGCGCGAATCGCCGGGTCCTCGATGGCGGCCCATTCGTCCGGGCGGGTGGCCAGGTGCCAGTAACTGCCCTCGGGCCACAGCCCCTTCGGGGCGTGTCCCAGGAAGCGTGCATGAAAGCGGGCCAGCCAGTGCAGGCAGTGCTGCGCCTCGGCGCGGGTCAGGTGTTCCTTGCGCCGCGCAAAGCCGGCGGCGTCGAGGTCTTCCAGCAGGAGCAGGTGCTCGTCGCCGATGGTCCCGGTGGCCAGGCAGTGGGGCACACGGCTAACGGGGTTGCAGAGGCCGGTCCAGTCGCGATACCAGGCCATTTCCACCTGGTAGGAGCGAACCTTGCGCTGATGCGAGCGGTCGTTGCTCCAGCCCCGCGGATGGTCCATTGCGTCGGGGAAGACCACGTGCTTGAGGATGACCGTCGGCTGGTCGGTCCCTTGCAGCCGGTAGCGGACGATCTCCCCGTAGCCGCTCCACAGGGTCTGGATCACCTGCTCGCGTTCCGCCTGGCGGGCGCCGGTGGCCTGCCGGACAAAGTCGGTGGTGCGGGCGCTCATCGGCGCGGGGGCAGGGCGCGGCAGCTCCAGAACACGCCGACCATCTCCAGCATCGCCGCGTCGTCCCGCGTCCAGAACACGATCTCGTCGGTAGGGTTGGCGTAGCGTCCGCCGTAGGCGGTCTCGGTGGCCTGCAGGCGGGCCCGGGCACCATTGAAAGCGAGCAGGGCCTGGTCGTCTTCGAAGGTGGCGGTGAACTCGGGCCCGTAGGCGCAGATGTAGGACACCTCGCGCGGCGCGTCGTCGCCGCGGGGCAGTGCGCTGCAGCCGGCGAGCAGGACGATTCCGGCGAGGACGAGGAGTGGGCGCACGCGGTGGCCTCCGGTGGATGGTGTGCCATCGTAGCCGCTGGGCGGACGCCCTTGCATGTCTCCCTGCGGTGCCGGGGTTGTTGGCACGCAGTGATCAGGCGCTGTGGCCCGACTGTGCGCCGGTTGCCGCGGGTCGCGCGAGCAGGCGTTCGCAGTCCGCCGCTGCCTGCGGGCGGGCAAACAGGAAGCCCTGCAGGGTCTGGCAGCCCTCCGCCTCCAGGAAGTCCTTCTGTGTCGAGGTCTCCACGCCCTCGGCGACGGATTCGAGACCGAGGTTGTCGGCCAGGCCCAGTATGGTGCGGACGATGGCGGCATCACTGGTCCCGGGCGCCAGATCCGCGATGAAGCAGCGGTCGATCTTCAGCACGTCCAGCGGGAAGCGGCGCAGGTAGGCCAGCGAGGAATACCCGGTACCGAAATCATCCAGGGCCACCCGCACGCCCCGCTCGCGGAACTGGCCCAGGGTACGGATTACCTGCTCGATGTCGGCCATCAGCATGCTTTCGGTGACCTCCAGTTCCAGGGCATTGGCGTCCAGCCCCGTCTCTTCCAGCACACGGTCAATGCAGTGGGCCATTTGCCGATCCCGGAACTGGGGGGCGGCCAGGTTCACGGACATCCGCACGGCGGGGAGTCCGGCCTGATGCCAGGCCCGGCACTGGCGGCAGGCCTCGGTCAGGATCCACTGGCCCAGCTCGACGATCAGCCCGGTCTCCTCGAGGATCGGGATGAAGCCGCCGGGCGAATGCACCGTACCGCCGGGGTCCATCCAGCGCAGCAGGGCCTCGACGCCGACGACGCGCCCATCCTGCGCGGCCACCCGTGGCTGGTAATGCAGGAAGAACCCCTCGTGGTGGTCGACCGCGCGCCGCAGCTGACCCTCCAGCGAGACGCGCTTGCGCACGTCGCTGTTGAGGTCGCCGGAGCAGAATTCGATGGCATTGCCCTCGGTACGCTTGGCCTGATGCATCGCCGATTCGGCGCGCCGCATCAGGTCGGCGATGTCGCGGGTATCGTGCGGATACACGGCGACCCCGATTGAGCCCGGGACGTAGAGTTCGTGTTCCCCGGCCTTGATGACTCGGCGCAGGGGTTCCAGCAGGCGGGTGACCGATCCGGCGACCGCGCCGGGTGCTTCCACCGGCAGCAGGGCGCCGAACTCGTCCCCGCCCAGTCGGGCCAGGACGCCGCCCACGGGCAGGCGGTTCTCCAGCCGCCGCGCCACATGTTGCAGGACCTCGTCACCGGTGGCCTGGCCCATGCCTTCGTTGACGCTCTTGAAGCGGTCGAGCCCGATATGGGCGAGTACCAGCGGGCGTCCCAGGCGTTCGGCATCCACCACGGCCTGCTCGGCGCGCTCGGCAAACCGGGTCCGGTTGGGCAGGCCGGTGAGGGCGTCGTGATAGGTGATGAAATGCAGCCGCCGCTCCGCCTCGCGGCGCTCGGTAATGTCGTGCACCACACCGGCCATGCGCTGGGGCTGGCCTCGGGAGTCGAAGTCCACGCTACCGCGCTGGTGCACGATGCGGACGCTGCCATCGGGGCGGACGATCCGGTGTTCGATGTCGTAGTCCGGGCCCTCCGGGGTCAGGGCCGCGTCGACGGCATGCTGCACGCGCTCGCGATCGTCCGGATGCACGGCCCGCATGAAGGCCTCGTGGGTCGCGCCCCACTGGTCCGCTTCGAGGCCGAAGATCCGGAAGACTTCGCTGGACCAGCGGATCCTGCCGGCCTCGAAATCCGAGATCCAGTTGCCCAGATGAGCAATCTGCTGGGCCTCTTGGAGTTCCCATTCACGCTGCTCCAGGGCCTCGCGCGCGGCCTGGCGCTCGGTGATGTCCTGGAAGGAGACCACCGCGCCGGTGACCCGGTTGCGGGAATTGAACAGGGGGGCCACGTTGATCAGTACAGGAAACCCGTGCCCGGCGCGGCTCCAGAAGTATTCCTCGCAGGCCTGCAGCGGTTCCCCGGTACGCAGGACCCGGTACACGGGGCATTCCGTGGCCGGGAAGGGCTGGCCATCGGGGCGGCTGTGATGGGACAGCTCGTGCGAGTTGCGGCCCAGAGCTTCTTCCTCCGTCGCAAACCCCAGCAGTTCGCGGGCGGCGGGGTTGAGGAAGGTGTAGTGACCGTCGGCATCGATGCCGAACACGCCTTCGGCCAGGCTCCCCAGGAGGTTGTCGCGCAGGGACTCGGTCTGCCGGCGCTCGGTGACGTCGATGCCCAGGGTCTGGAAGTGGGTGATCCGGCCGGCCCCGTCGAAGAACGCGCGGCTGGTCCAGCGAACCCAGCGGTCCGCGCCATCGCCGCGCTGGACGGGGTTTTCGATGGTGCGCACCGGGGCATCGGGGGTGTAGCGCAGCAGGTCGGCCCGGTTTTCCGCCTGGCGCTCGTCGGGCAGGTCGTGGATCCAGCGGTGGCCCACCAGCCCGCCGGGCGGGGCCGCGAAGAATTCGTGGGCGGCCTGGTTGGCATAGAGGATGGTCGTGTCGGGGTGATAGCAGATGATGATGAAGGGGTGATGTTCCACCAGTTCCTGGTACTGGATCTCCACCCCGGACGAATCGCTCATGCACTTCCCCCTGTCGGTCGCGGTTTCGGTGGCCCCTTCCCACCGATCGCGTCTTCCGGAGTCTGGCAGGAGGTCCGCGACCGCGCAAACGGTACTTCAGAGGGAGATTTGGCTCGCGCTACGCGACCGCCTGTCGCCGGGTGCGGGAGCGCCCGTAGAGGTCAGTGCGGGTCCTCGCGGGACTCCAGCTGATCCAGCGGGTCGTGGTCATCCTCCTGTTGACGCACCCGTCGTGCGTGCAGGCCGGGATCGGCGAGCGAGGGGTCGGCCTGTACATTGCGTACCACCAGAAAGGTCCACACGGTGGCAAACCCCCACAGAAAGACCCCGATGGCCAGCGGGAAGGCGGCGTGCCCCGAAGCACCCCCGAGGCCGGTCCACAGGGCATAGGCAATGGAGACCAGGGCCGCGGCCCAGACGATGGCGATGGGGGCGGCGCAGCTGTGGGCGGCGGCACCGTAGCGGTAGGCCGCGATCGGGGGCAGGGTGACGCCGAGGGTTCGGTACAGCGCGGGTTCGCGCGCGGGGTCATGCAGGCTGGTCATGTCCGTTTCGCCCTCCCGAGTGCCGGATTCCCCGGAGTCTGGTCCGAAACCGGGGCGTTTTCCAGATGACGGCGCGTAGCGCCCGGCGGAATCGGGTATGGATCACGGATTCGGGCGTTAGCGGCCGATCGTGTCCCCGTCACGCACGCGTATCGGTTTTCCCTGAGATCGCTGGCGATGGCAATGGTTCAGCCGGCCCTCGGGGAGTCCGTGATCGCGACCCGGTTGCGGCCATTGCGCTTGGCCTGGTACAGCGCGCGGTCCGCGGCCTCGACCAGCCGCGCGGCGCCGCCCGTCGCGTCCGGGATGATGCTGCTCACCCCGGCGCTGGCGGTGAGCGTCGGGGTAATGCGCGAACTGGCGTGAGGGATCGCCTCGTCGCGTATGCGCTGGAGGCAGCGTTCGGCGAGGGTGTGAGCACTCTCCCGATCGGTGTCCGGCAGGATCAGCACGAATTTCGCCCCGTCCCCGTGTGCCACCGGGTGTTTCGGGCGGGTTCGCGCTCATGGCGAAAGGCGTCCTTGTGCCGTCTTTCAGCTTGTTGTGAGTGGCTGGATCAGCAGCTCGAGGCGCGGGGTCCGGACGGGGCTGCCCGGGTTCGTGTTCACTGTACCGATACCCATACTGCGCAGTACCAGCCGCTCGGGTGCCACGCCGGCATCCTGCAGGCGCTTGCCCGCGTTCAGGGCATCGCCTGCGGCGGGGGTCTCCGCGCCGTCGTCGGAGTCGGGGTCCGGGCCGTCGCGATAGGCCACGAGGGTGATCAGGCTGGCGCGAAATTCGTGGAGCAGGTGACCAATGGTGTCCAGCGCACGGGCCTGGCCGTTGCCTTCGTTCAGGGTTACGTGGATGCCCGCGTCCCGGTGCTCGATGGTGGCGGGCTGCCCGGCCAGCTCCTGGCGCAGCCGGGCGCCGAGGACATCCACGTAGTAGCCCACGCGGGCCGGCTCCAGCGTCTCGTGGCCCTGCTCGCGCAGGGCCACGCGGCGTTCGCTTTCCGCGTGCTTGGAGGTGGCCAGGCTCAGCGCCGCGGCCGAGGGTTCCTCGGGCGTGGCCTCGTCGGCCGCAGGGGTGTCCGCGGCCCCGTCCGGGTCGGTGGCCGGCTCGGCGGTCGTGGCGGGGCGGTCCTCGGTCGCGGCCGGGCGTTCCTGTTCTACCGGCAACAGGCCGCAGCCGGTGGCGGTTGCCGCCAGCAGCAGGGCCAGTGTCAGGGCGCGTCCCGGCAGGCGCGGGGTGGGGATATTGGGCATGCTCTCCTCAGTGGTTGCGGCACCAGTCCAGGAAGGCCTGAGCGGGCAGGGGGCGGCTGTACAGGTAGCCCTGTCCGCCGTCCACGCCCTGCTGGCGCAGCCATTCGGCCTGGTGGGGCGATTCGATGCCTTCGGCGACGATGTGCAGCTTCAGGGAACGGGCCATCTCGATGATGTGGCCGATCACGCTGCTGGTTACCGCCTCGTGGGCGATGGCATCGGCGAAGGTCTTGTCGATCTTCAGTGTATCCAGTTCGAAATGTTCCAGATAGGAAAGGCTTGAATATCCTGTGCCAAAGTCGTCGATGGCGATGCGGTGCCCGCGCCCGCGCAGTTCCCGCAGGCGGCCGCGCACGGCGTCTTCGTTCAGTAGCGAGCGTTCGGTCAGTTCCAGCTTGATCGAGGCGGGGGCAACGCCCGCCTCGCGCAGGGCCTTGCGCAGGGCGTCCCCGAAGCGATCGGAGGCCAGGTCGTGGCCGGTGATGTTGAGGTTGACGGTCTGCTCGGCATGCGCCCGCAGATGATCCCCCAGGTCGTGGAGGATGGCGCGCAGGATCGCGAGGGTCAGGTCGGTGGCCTGTCCGGTGTCCTCGGCCAGGGGCACGAACACATCCGGACGAATGGTCTCGTCGCCCTCGCGGTGCCAGCGTGCGAGGGCCTCCGCCCCCCGGCAGCGGCCATCGGCGAGGTCGACGATGGGCTGGTATTCCACGCTCAGGCGGTCGCGGGCGATGGCCTCGCGCAACTCGCTGGCGAGGCTCAGGCGCCGCCGCAGGTAGTGCACCACCAGGAGCAGCCACAATGCCACCAGCAGCAGCCCGAAGATCCCGGCCACGACAAGGGTTGGCAGGTAGCGCTCCCAGAAGGCCGCCAGTGGCTGCGCCGCGATGATGTCGATGGGAAAGATCGTATCCAGGGAGAAGTGGCTGACCAGGCGGCCCGCGGCATGGTCGACGCTGAGACCGGCGGGCGTGGCGTCGGGCGACGGCAGGTCCGCGTCGGCTGGATGGCGTGTCATGGGCAGGCCTTCGACCCACAGGCCAACCTGCTGGCTGTCCAGCAGGCCGGGGGGCATCAGCAGCCGCGGGTCGATGGCCACGTCGTGCTGTCCGAAGCGCATCAGGAACAGCTCGACACCGCCCACGGCGGTTGCCGTGCTCGGCCACCAGGCGATCACGCCGCTGTCGTAGATGCGGCTGGCCCGGGGCGGGGTCAGGGCCTCGCCCTGGACGAATCCGGCCCCGCACTGGCGTTCCGCCGCGCGCCAGTAGCCGATGGCCCGTACATGCGGCCGGGCCATCGCCACATCCTGCAGGTGTTCCAGGTGTTCCGGCGAGCAGGGCTCCATCTCCAGCTGGTTCAGGGTGTCCAGCAGGTCGCGGGCATCGACCAGGGTCGCCTCGGTCCCTTCGCCCAGGCGCTGGGCGAGTTCGGCCAGGCGTTTTTCCTCCGCCACCACGGACTCCTGCCAGAGGAACCAGGCCAGGGCGGCGAGCGGCAGCAGGATGCCGAGCAGGGCCGCGGCCGAGACCGAGAGCAGGACCTTGTCGCGTCGTGTGATCATGGTGGCCGTGGAAGAGGCGGGACAGTTGAAGCTTAGCATGCGCCCGGACGAATTCCGGGGCGGGCGCGGCGCTTTGGCGCGGCATTCGGAGCCGTCTATGCTCGAAGGGATACCAGTCGGTTCGGGGGTGCCCGATGAACACGAAGACGGAACCCACCCAGCCCGGAACACGGGCCGAAGCCGCTGTTGCCGCGCCGCGCAGCCGCCTCAGCATGCACGAAGGCGTGACCGCGTCCTGTGACTGCTGTTCCTGCGAGGCGGAACCCTACTGGGCGGAAGTCGCCCGGGAACTGGGGATCGACCTGGAGTCCGAAGTGGGTGCGCAGGGAGATCGGGGCTAGTCGCAGGTCCCGACGGAGTCGCGGGCGCAGATGCGGCCATCGGTCCAGATGCTGCGCCCGAGCCGGGCCCCGTCCAGGCGTGCGCCCGCGAGGTCGGCCCCGGTCAGGTTGGCATGCGCGAGATTGGCGTCCTCGAGGTTGGCGTCGACCAGGTGCGCCCGGATCAGGTCCGCCCCGGTCAGGTTGGCGCCGGCGAGATCCGCACCCTCCAGGCTGGTCAGGGTGAGATCGGCGAAGCGCAGATCGGCGTCCGTGAGGCGGGCACCGTGCAAGCGCGCGCCGGCCAGGCGGGTGTTGTGCAGGGATGCGCCCGTCAGGTCGACGCCACGCAGGTCGGCGCCGGCCCGGTCACAGTAGTTCCAGTTGATGCCGGGCGCCGGTGCCGCTGCGCAGTCCGGTCCCGGGTCGCGTTCGAGCGTGATGCCGAAACCGATGAGCAGCGCGAGGGCCAGCGCAACCGCGGAGCCGCCCACGATCCAGGGGCGCGGCCCGCGGATCCAGCCGCTCCAGGGCGGTGGCGGTTGTTCCAGGATCTCGGCCCATTGCTGGCGGTGAGAGAGGGTCTCCGGTGATTCCGGGCAGCGGCGGTCGCCCTTGCGGCGGTCGCGGATCTCGGGCGGCGGGTCGTCGTGACGCCGCTCGCGGCGGCGTTCGTCTTCGCGCAGGCGCGCCTGCTCCAGGCGTTCGCGACCCTCCGGGGTGTGGGCGTTCTGCAGCTCTTCGGGGATCAGGTGCGGGCGCTGGTCGATCCGCCACCAGGTCTCGCCGTCGCGACTGACCTCGTCATCCGGGCACAGGCGGCCCAGGATCAGGAAGCGGCCGATGGAGCGCTGGGGGTAGGGGCCGCAGACCTGCCCGCCGCGCCGGGTGAACCACAGTTCATGGCGCCCGTCGCCGGGTTCCGGTAACGGGTCGTTGGGATCGGGCGAGGGATTGGGGGGGTCGTGGGCCACGCTGCTCCTGGATTCCCGCGGGGTCGCCTCCGTTGCGACCGATGCCGCGATTATAGGGCATGCCCCCGGGACTCGAGCTGCTCGCGCAGTTCGTCGGCGGCGGGCTGTGCCTTTTCGAGGATCTCGTCAATGCGGTTGAAGTGCAGCAGGCGGATGCCGCCGGTGTCCGGGACGAGGTAAAGATCGGGCGGATCCAGCCGGGTCATGTGGCGGATGATGGAACCCTGCATGATGCTGAAGCTCTTGAACAGCAGGTCCGTGATGCCGATGTCCTCGGTGTCGTTCTGCGCGCCGTTGCCGGAGACATCCACGGCGATGACATAGTCGTACTGGCCCTGGAGCAGGTCGTAGGGCAGCGGGTTGGAGGCGCCTCCGTCGATCAGGTAGCGGTCATCGCCATGTTGCACCGGTTCGAACAGTCCCGGAACGGCCATGCTCGCGCCGATGGCGGCGAAGAGGTCGCCCTCGTCGATCACCACGCTGTCCCCACTGCGGAAGTCGGTGGCCACCACGGAGAACGGGATGCGCAGGTCGTCGAAGTCACGGGCCTCGGTGTGATCGGCGAGAAAGCGCAGGAATTCGCTGGAGTCGAACAGGGCGTTGCGGCCCAGCCGCAGCGGGACCAGGTCCAGCAGCTTGATGTCGGAGCGTGCCAGCCCGGTGAGGGCGTCGAGTTCGGACCCGGCGAAGTCATCGAACAGGTCCAGGATCTCTTCAGCATCCAGCCCAGCGGCATACAGCCCGCCGATCACGGCCCCGATGCTGGTGCCGGTGATGCGGTCGGGGTGCATCTCGAGGTCGTCGAACACCTGGAGGATGGCGATATGCGCCAGGCCGCCGGCGCCGCCCGAGCCCAGCGCCAGCCCGATGGTTGGCGATGACGAATCGGCGCGCTCCGCCATCAGAGGCGCCGGCGCGGCGGACAGCAACAGGGCGAGGAGCAGGACCAGCAGCGGCTTCATGGGGTGGCGTACTTCCGAATCGTGAGGTGCATCCTGCTACCCTGAGCCGGAATGCATCCGGGGGCAAGCCTTTTGGAATCAGGGTATTCGAGTGCGCGGGCCGACAGGATTCCCCGCGGGTTCAAGTGGGCCTATCTCGCCTTTGTGCTGGTGCTGGTGCCGATCTACGCGGCCGTGCACGGGTGGTTCAATTTCCTGTGGTTTTCCAACGTCGCGCTGCTGGGCGGGCTGCTCGCGGCCTGGCTGGAGAGCCGTCGCCTGGCCAGCATGATGCTGGTGGCCGTGGTCCTGCTGGAGCTGGGCTGGGTGCTGGACTTCCTGCTCAGCATGCTGGTCTGGGGCTGGGCGCCGCTGGGCATCGTGCACTACATGTTCAACCCCGAGATTCCGTTGTTCGTGCGCCTGCTGTCGCTGTACCACCTGCCGCTGCCGTTCGTGCTGATCTGGCTGGTCTGGCGCCTGGGTTACGACCCGCGCGCCTGGCGCTACATGGCGGTTCTGGGCTGGGCCATCCTGCTGCTGACCTTTGCGCTGGCGGACCCCGAGAACAACGTGAACTGGGTCCTGGGGCCGGGCGGCCAGGTCCAGGAGTGGATGCATCCGGTCACGTGGCTGGGCGTGGTGATGGCTTTTTGTACCGGGGTCTGGTGGTTGACCCATCTTCTGTTCGGGTGGTTGCTGCCGCGGCGCGGAGTAGAATGAAGTGGTCCGTCGGGTGGTAATGGCGAGGTGCTGCTGTGAGTGAGTCCCTGCATGTGGTGTGTCCGCATTGCGATGCGGTCAATCGAATCCCCGCCGCGCGCCTTGGCGCCGGGGCGAAGTGTGGCCAGTGTCACCAGCCGTTGTTCGTCGGCGAACCGGCGGAACTGACGAGCACGAATTTCCGGCGGCACGTCGAGCGCAACGATATCCCGCTGCTGGTCGATTTCTGGGCGCCCTGGTGTGGTCCCTGCAAGATGATGGCGCCGCAGTTTCGGCAGGCGGCGGGGGAGCTGGAGCCCACCGTGCGGCTGGCCAAGGTGAACACCGAGGCAGCACCCGATCTGGGGCAGCAGTTCGGGATCCGCAGCATCCCGACGCTGGCGCTGTTCCGCGGCGGCCGCGAGCTGGCCCGCCAGGCGGGGGCCATGGGCGCGGCGGATATCGTGCGCTGGACGCGGGGGCAGGTGTAGACGTTGGTCCGGGCCCGGCGTCCAGCGGCCCGTGTTTGCTAGCCCAGTCGGCGCCAGGCCTCGTGGCCGCAGCTCATGCACTGGTACTGGGCCTCGAAGTGTCCCGGTTCGTCCGGGCGTTCGCGGATGGTGCCGTCCTGGAAGGTGAAGCTGCGCAGGGTGCAGCGCGGGCATTTCTCGACCGGGTCGCGCGGCGGACGGGGTTCGCCGGATGTCGGCGCGGGCTCGCCGTCCGTGGAGCCGGAGGCCTCCTCCAGCGCCTGATTGAGTTCCCGCGTCAGTTCGGCGGTGAGGCGGTGGGCGGCCTCCGCTCGGTCCTCCCGGGCCATGGCTTCCAGTTCGGCGAGGCGGTCGCGGATGGACTTCAGGCGGGACGCGAGTACGGTCATGGGGATCTCCGGGGTGGTCTGTCCGCGAGCATAGCCGGTTCGAGGTGGCCCGGGGATATCAGGAGTCGCCAGCGACTTGCGGATCCAGGCGCACTACCGTGCGTCCCCGAATCTGTCCCGCGAGGATCTGCTCGCCGTAATGCGGCAGGTCGTCCAGCCCGATCTCGGTGGCCATCGCCTCCAGATCGTGGCCGGGGAGCAATGCGGCCAGGCGTTCCCAGGTCTCTCGCCGTCGTTCGGCGGGGCACAGCACCGAGTCGATCCCCAGCAGGTTGATGCCGCGCAACAGGAACGGCAGGACCGTGGTCTTGAGCTGTGGCCCCCCGGCCAGGCCGCAGGCCGCCACCGAGGTTCCATAGCCCATGCCGGCGAGTACATGGGCCAGCATGTCGCCCCCCACCGTGTCAACGCAGCCGGCCCAGCGTTCGCGCAGCAAGGGCTTGGTCGGGGCATCGGCCAGGTCGGCGCGGGGCAGGATCGTCGACGCACCCAGCCGGTGCAGGTAGTCGGCGTTCTCCGCGCCGCCGGTGACGGCGGTGACCGTGTAGCCCAGGCGGGCCAGCAGACGTACGGCGATACTGCCCACGCCGCCGGAGGCACCCGTGACCAGGACCTCGCCGGCGTCCGGCTGCAGGCCGTGGTCCTCCAGGGCCTGGATCGCCAGCATGGCGGTAAAGCCGGCGGTGCCCGCGGCCATGGCCTGGCGAGCGTTGTAGCCCGCAGGCAGCGGGACGAGCCAGTCCGCCTGCACGCGGGCGCGTTCGGCGTAGCCGCCCCAGTGGGTCTCGCCCACTCGGTAGCCGGTCAGCACAACGGGGTCGCCCGGGCGGTAGCGTGGGTCCGCGGACTCGAGGACCGTGCCGGCCAGGTCGATGCCCGGCACGTGCGGGTAGTCCCGGACCAGGTTCCCCTGGCCCTGCAGGATCATGCCGTCCTTGTAGTTCAGCCCGGAATAGTGCACCCGCAACAGGACCTCGCCGGCGGGCAGGTCATCGAGCTGGAGTGGGCGGATTGTCGCCCGCGGTCCATCGGGCGTGTGTTCGAGGATCAGGGCCTTGAAGGTATCGGTCATGCGGTCTGGCGTGGTGTACGGATGGGACGGAGAGCCTAACAAAGGTGCGAGCGGGGGACCCGCGCGGCGGGAATGTTGCTACCCTCCAGAGTATGGGCGAGCATCGTGGACGGGCTCCGTCGAACGATTGCGCGGTGCGTGCCGACAGGTATCCCTGTGCGAGGATGGCCATGGCGGACGATCTCCACACGCGTTTCCACACCCTGATCATCGAGCATGCCCCGGTGTGGGTGAACACCCTGGACACCGAGGGGCGGGTGACGCTCTGGAATCGCGCGGCGGAGCGGATCAGCGGCTATCGGCGCGAGGACGTCGTGGGGCATGCCGCGATCTGGGAATGGCTTTACCCCGACGCCGCTTATCGCGCGGCGATCCAGGAGGAGGTGGAGGCCATCATCCGCGACGGGCGCGAGATTGCGGGTCTGGAGACCACGATCCGGACGCGCAGCGGCGAGGCGCGCACGCTGTCGTGGGCGGCCCAGCGGTTTTTCGATGATGACGGCACGCTCATCGGGGCCAGTGCGATCGCCGAGGACATCACCCGCCGCAAGCACCTGGAGGCAAGGGCCCAGCGCCAGCAGCGGCTGCAGGCGCTGGTGTCCGCGATCTCCGCCCGGTTCGCCGACCTCGCGGCGGACGCAGTGGACGCGGCCGTAACGGAGGTACTTCGGGATCTCGGCGAGTTCTTCCAGACGGGCCGTGCCTATGTGATCCGGTTCCGTCCGGACGGGGCGACTATGGACCTGGTGCACGAGTGGTGTGCCCCCGGCGTCCAGCCGTTCCTCGACCAGATGCAGGGCATTCCCATGGAGTCCCATGGGTGGGTGACCGGTCACATCCGGCGCCGCGATACCGTGCACGTGCCCGATGTGGACGACCTCCCCCCGGAGGCCGCGGTGGAGCAGGCCGAGTTCCGCCGCCAGATGATCGAGTCCCTGTTGCTGATCCCGCTGATCAGTGATCAGAACGCCTTCGGCATGCTGGGTTTCGACTCGGTGAACCGGCGCTGCGAATGGAGCCCCGAAGAGATCGCCACCCTGCAGGTGGTGGCCGACATCATCGCCGGTACCTTCGCCCGCAAGCAGGCGGAGGCCGAACTGGCGCGCCAGGCGCGGGTGGATGGCCTGACCGGGCTGGCGAACCGACGCGAATTCGACGCCGTGCTGGAGCGCGAATGCCGCTCTCGCCGCGAGGTGAATCTGGCACTGCTGATGATCGATATCGACCACTTCAAGCCGTATAACGACCGCTTCGGGCATCAGCGCGGGGATGACTGTCTGCGCCAGGTGGCCCGGGTGCTGCGGGAGGCGGCACACCGGCCGACGGATCTGGTTGCGCGCTACGGGGGGGAGGAGTTTGCCTGCATCCTGCCGGACACCACGCTGGAGGGTGCCCGCGCGGTCGGCGAGCGGGTGCGCCGCGAGGTGGAGGCCCTGCAACTGGAACATCCGGATAACGTGACCGCTACGGTGACGGTCAGTCTCGGCGTCAGTACGGTGAGCGGGGCGCGTTCGACGACCCCGGAGGCTCTGCTGGGCGAGGCGGACCGGCTGCTCTACTGCGCCAAGCGCGAGGGGCGCAACCGGGTCTGCGCAGCGGGGCTGTAAGTGGCCGCGCCCGAGTCGCTATTCGCCGGTTGAGCGCGTCGGGCGCTCGCGCGGGTCGGGCGAGCGCGCGTCGGTGCGCTCCAGCAGGGGTACGACGGGTGTGGACTCGCTGTCCTCGCTGACGAACTGGTCGCCTTCCATCCACGGTGGCGGCAATTGCGGCCGCATGTCCTGGAC
Source organism: Thioalkalivibrio sp. ALE22 (assembly GCF_000381445.1). NCBI lineage: Bacteria > Pseudomonadati > Pseudomonadota > Gammaproteobacteria > Chromatiales > Ectothiorhodospiraceae > Thioalkalivibrio > Thioalkalivibrio sp. ALE22. The sequence continues at coordinate 83,224 of NZ_KB906508.1, read as the reverse complement.
CTGGGCCAGATTCGGGAACTCGACCTTGGAGAACAGCTCGGCGGCGGATTCCTGTGCCTCGGGGTTCTGCACGGTCAGCACGAAGCCCGTGGCCAGCACCAGCAGGGACAGCTGGAAGCGCTGATCGCGGTAGGTGGAACGTGAACGCAGCAGATCGAGCATCGGATGGTCTCTCGGGAGTCTTGCTTCAGGAGACATTACGCCGGGGCGGGTGGTTCCTTCAAGCGGGCATGAGGAAAGGCCGGGTTTTTGGCTGGCCCGGGGCGCGGCCGGCGGATCTCAGGGTTCGCGGCGGCAGACCAGGAAGACCTCTTCCACTCCCGCGGTGGGCACCATGCCGGGGCTCAGTGCGAGCGGCTTCTGCAGGCGCAGGCCCAGCGGCATCAGGAAACGGTTGTAGACCTTCATGGCGACGGGCCGGTGTCGCTGCAGGAACCACATCCCGAGATCGGTGAGGCGCGAGGATTTCGGCTTCATCCCGAAGATCGCGCTTTGTTCGATCGTCAGCCCGTGGCATTCGAGTAGCTGGATCAGATGCGCCGGCTCGTAGCGCCGGTAGTGGCCGACGATGTCGTCGAACGGGGTCCAGTATTCCGGGTGCAGCGGGGTCGAAAGCAGCACCCGGGCCCCGGGCGCGGCCACCCGCGAGAGTTCGCCAAGGGCCGCCTCGTCGTCCTCCACGTGTTCGATGATGTCCAGTGCGCACACCAGGTCGAAGCGGTCGTCGGCATAGGGCAGGGCGGAGATCGGGGCGGTCTGGGTGACACCGCCCCGATGGTCCAGTGCGGCCAGGGCCGGCGGGCTGATGTCGACGAAGTGGGTGTCCGCGATGGGCAGCCGCGGGCGCATGCCGGGCCCCACTTCGAGGCGGCGCTCACGGGATGCCGCGAGACTGGAGACCAGGGTCCAGGTATTGAAGCGCTCGGGGTGTACCAGGCGGGTATCCGCCCACAGGCCATCATAGAAACGCTGATTGACGTCGCCGATGTCCGAACAGGGTTGTGGGGAGGGCTCTCGAGTCACGTAGAGGGCGCGCTGGAATGCGGGACGACAGTCTAACGAACCTGGCGGACGGTGACAGGTTTGCGGGCGTGTAGCGGGAAACCGTTCTCGGTTTGAGGGGGGCGACCGCATGGGCACGCCGTCATGGTCGGCCCGTCCGCCGGCGCGAGTGCTGGCGCTGAATCCAGTAGCGCAGCACCGAGCCGAGCAACAGGAAGACCGCCAGGACGACCAGCGGCAGGAGGGTCCGGGCCTGCAGGACCTCGCCGGTGGCGATGGCATCCGTGGCCTCGTGGATGGCGGTGGCGTAGACGCCCCACTTGACGGCCAGGCCGAGCACGGCCGCCAGCATGAAGCCGCCCAGTGGCAGGCCGAGGGCCCCGCCGGCGTAGTTGATCATTGAATGCGGGAAACCGGGGAACACCCGCAGCGCCATCTGCGTGGCGACGTGGCCGTGGCGCCGCAGGAAATCCGTCAGCCAGTTGTCCTCGCGGCCATCGCGTTCGGTGCGCGCCAGGCGGGCGGCGACCCGGTAGGCCCCCCAGGCACCACTCGTGCTGCCGATCAGCAACAGGCCGACGGCGACCAGCGGCGGATGGAACGGGGCAATCAGCCATATGACCAGCGTGCCCGGCAGGGCGAAGACGAGCATCAGCGCCATCAGGAGCACCAGCCCGGCGGTGGCCCAGAGGCCGCCCGCGAAGGTCTCGCCCCAGGCCAGCAGGCGGGCCGGGTCCCCCATCCACAGCGCGCTGCCGATGCCCAGCGCGATCAGCAGGACCAGCACGCCACGCCCCAGGGTGGCGCGCGTGATCCGGTGGTGGACTGGCGGCATGGGTTCTCCGTGGCTGCGGCGGGACGATGGTCTCAGGGTAGACGATGCGCACGGGTGGCGTGGATGATCCGTGTTTCCCTCGCATTGCCGCGATGGTTGGGTACACTCGGCGGGGTACCGCGAAGGAGCGACGGATTGGGCAAGAAGCTGGAAAATCGGACGGCACACAAGATCCTGCGCGGGCTCAAGTCGCGTTATCCGGTGTTCTACCTGCTGGGCTGGGACGAGGACCGCATGGAGCGGCTGCTGCGCTCGGTCGCGCGCTCGTTCTACGGCGAGGACGGTCACCTGGAGGTCTGGTCGGCGAGCCACGGGTTCGGCGAACACGATGCCCCGGGCGCGCCGACCACCGATCCGGTCGCGGCGGTGGCGCGGGTGGCGGCAGGGGAGACGGATGCGCCGCGCATGGTCCTGCTGAAAGACCTGCCCACCTGGTTCGACGACAACCCGGCACTGGTGCGCGGGGTGCGCGATCTCTACTACCAGCTGAAGAAGGGGCGCAACGTGGTGTTCCTCAGCTGTCCGCTGCTGAAGCTGCCGGAGATCCTGAAAAAGGAGGTCTTCCTGGTCGAGGTGGACCTGCCCTCGGAGGCCGAGGTGCTGGAGCAGCTCGAGCACACCCATGGCGCCGAGGCGATCCCGCGCGAGCAGTTGTTCCGCCTCGCGGCGGGGATGCGCGGGTTGTCCCTGAACGAGGTCGGGCATCTGAGCGCGCGGCTGTTCCGCGGCCAGCCCCTGCCCGAGGCCGAGATGCTGGCCGAGATCCAGGAGGAGAAGGGCCAGATCCTGCGCAAGGAGAGCTGTCTCGAGTTCTATCCGCCACAGCGCTCGCTGGAGGACATCGGGGGCCTGGAGAATCTCAAGGAATGGGTGCGCACGCGCGCCGACCTGTTCACCGAGAAGGCCTGGAACGACAACGTTCCGCTGCCCGCCGGGGTGCTGTTCATGGGGGTCAGCGGCTGTGGCAAGAGCATGGCCGCCAAGGCCATCGCCACCGCCTGGGGGCTGCCGCTGGTGCGGCTGGACATGAGCCTGGTGCTGTCCGGCAGTTTCGGCACCCCGGAATACGCCTTTGCCCGGGCCACCCGTATCGCGGAGGAAATCGCGCCCATGGTGCTGTGGGTGGACGAGCTGGAGAATGCCTTTGGCTTCGACAGCCACGCCGCCGGCAGCGCCGGCAATGTGAATATCTTCTCGAGCTTCCTCACCTGGCTGCAGGAGAAGTCGCCACGCGTGTTCGTGGCGGCGACCGCGAACCGTATCCAGCAGCTCCCGGCCGAGCTGATGCGCAAGGGGCGCTTTGACCAGTTGTTCTTCCTCGACCTGCCGAACGTGGAGGAGCGCAAGGAGATCCTGCGCATCCATATCGAGCGCCATGGCGGCCACCTCGAGGACTTCAACCTGAACTACATGGCGGCCAGTACCGAGGACTGGAGCGGGGCCGAGATCGAGCAGGCGGTGAAATCGGCGCGCATCGACGCCTACCAGGAGGGCCGGGTATTCAACCAGCGCGACGTAATTCGCAACGTGATCAACACGGTACCGCTGTCGCGGACCATGGTGGAGCAGATCCGCGAGATCAAGAGCTGGGTATTCCAGCGCGCGATCAACGCCTCCAAGCCGGAGACGACAGCCCCGCCGAAGCCGTCCGGCTGACCGCCCGGTTCGCCGGGCCGCCTATACTCGGGGCAGGGGGACGCCGAAGCCGGCGCCGGTCCCCCGCGGGTTCAGGTACGGGTCGCCGGTGGAGGAATGCTCATGTGGCGCAATGTTTCTTTCGTGATCGTCCTGGCGGCGACCCTGGTGCTCGGCGGCTGCGCGACCTATCAGGGCTCGCAGGAGCAGGCCGGGATGGTGATCGGTGGCGTGCTGGGCGGCGTGCTCGGTTCTCAGGTCGGATCCGGACGTGGCCGCACGGCCGCCATCATCGCCGGGACCCTGGCCGGTGCGGCGATCGGTGGCTCGGTGGGCCAGTCCATGGACGAGGTGGACCGCCTGAAGACGGCCCAGACCCTGGAGAGCGTGCGCACGGGCGTGCCCTCGCGATGGGTCAATCCCGACAGTGGCAATCAGTACACCGTGGTGCCGACCCGAACCTACGAGACCACGGCCGGCCCGTGCCGCGAATACACCATTGACGCGGTGATTGGCGGCCAGACCGAGCAGGTGTACGGGACGGCCTGTCGGCAGGCGGATGGCAGCTGGCGCGTCCAGGGCTGATACGCCAGTGTCTACCTTGGGAGACGCTGATTGAATCGCACGTCCGCGCTCGAGTCGCTTTTGCGTGCGTTTAATGCGCGGTGACTGCGGTGCAGTCATTCTGCACAAGGGAACCGCAACGCTGCGCGCGCGCCCGTTTTTGATCACCAACGGGCGGCCGAGCCCCTGCTTTCTATGGCTTGTGGGGTTGGTGCCCCCCGATTCTGAATGAATATGGCCCGATCCTGCGTTGCGCCCCGAATCCATCCAAAACGGGCGGGTAGAACCACTACCCGCTGTACGACGCGCCTTGTCTCGGAACGATTGTCTCGAACAACTGGGGGGGCACCAACGCGGACGGGCGATTCAGTCAGCGTCTCCCTAGCTGACGGGTTGCGGGCTGGCCTGTCCATCCCCCGGGGCAGAATCGGGTGGGGTGTCCGGCAGGTCGGTTTTGCCCGGGCCGTCCAGGGTGCGCGAGACCACGCGGTCGCGGCCTTCGCCCTTGGCCTGGTAGACGGCCTGGTCGGCGACCCGGAAGAGGTCGTTCATGCTGACCTCGCGCCCGGCCGGGCGGCTGGTGACGCCGAAGCTTGCGGTAATGGTCAGCCCGGCGGGTTCGAGTTCACGCAGCTGCTGGCGCAGCTCCTCCGCGCGGGTGTGGGCATCGAACAGGTCGCATTCCGGGAGTAACAGGAGGAATTCCTCGCCCCCGAAACGCAGGGCCACGTCGCTCTCGCGTCCGGTGGTGCGCAGGAGTTCGCCGACGCCGACCAGGACCTCGTCCCCGACCAGGTGGCCATGGGTGTCGTTGATCTGCTTGAAGTGGTCGATGTCCAGCAGGATCAGGCTGAGCGGGATGTCGTTCTGGTTGGCTTCGGCGAAGAAACGCGCGGCGCACTCGGCCAGGACGTTGCGGTTACGCAGCCCGGTCAGCGGATCGATCATTGCCATGTCGTAGAGCTTCTGGCGCTGGTCCTGGACCTCCTCGAACAACCGCTTGTTGGCCAGCAGGTTCCCGATGCGGGCGCGGACCTCGTCCTCCAGCACGGGTTTCGTCACGAAGTCGTTGACGCCGAGGCGGAAGAGTTCGGCGCGCCGGTTCTGGTCGTCCAGGCCGGACATGGCCACGATCGGCAGGCTGGTCTTGTCGGGGAACTGCTGGCGCAGCCGACTGACGAGCCCCATCCCGCTGATCTCGCCCTCGACCAGGATGTCGGAGAGCACGAGGTCCCAGGTGCCCCGGTCAAAGGCCTGCAGGGCCTCGTCGGCGCTGCGGAAGTGCGCGACCTCCAGGCCCATGCCCTCGAGGATGCGGATCATCACGCGGGCGACGGTGGGACTGTCCTCCACGTACAGGACGTTCCCCTCGTGGGCGTGTTCCACCGGCCGCCCGTAGCGCGCGGCCTGATGGAACAGGTCACGGATGTTGGTCTTGTCGTGGAGGTCGGTGGCGCCGGCCTCGAATGCCTGACGGCGGATGTCGTGGTCGTGCTGGGTCGTGAGCAGGATCAGGGGCAGGTCATGGCCAGCGGCCCTGGCACGGGCCCGGCGGCAGAATTCCACGCCGGTCATGTCGGGCAGGGTGATCGAGGCGCAGACCAGTTCCAGGTCGTTTTCCTCGATGCGGGCAAGCCCTTCGGCCCCGCTGCTGGCCATGATCGGCTTGTGCCCGGCGGCCAGGACCATGCGGCTCCACAGCGCCCGGAAGACCCGCGAGCGGTCGACGACGAGGATCTTCATGCCGGGCTTCCCGCGGCCGGGCGCCGCAGGGGCGCGCGCGTGGGCTGTGGCCGGGCTGTATTGGTCTTCATGGCGGGTTCCGACTCCGTTCAGGCATCCGCACGAAAACCCGGATGATGCGCGCCTTTGCGCTGCTGTTCAAACCGAAGCAACGGGCGCGGTGGACAGGGCCAGCGGGGGGAGGAACAATGCAGCCAGGCGGGCGAGCGCGCCTGGCCTATGGATCAGGAAGGGAGTCCGGCATGAGCTATCTGCAGCGAATGGGGAGTCTGCTGCGTTTTGGCAAGGCTGGCGAACGGCGCAGGAAGGCACGCCGGGAGGCCGCGCGCGGGCTGCGTGTGCTGGTGGTGGATGATTCGCGCACCGTGGTCGCACTGCTCTCCAGCATGCTCCGGCAAAACGAGATGGAGCCGGTGGGGGCCGGCGATGCCGAGCAGGCCCTGGCGCTGGCCCGCGAGAACCCGCCGGACCTGATCTTTCTCGACATCATCCTGCCCGGGATGACCGGGTTTGCCATGCTGCGTCAGCTGCGCCGGGACCCGGCCACCGCGAAGGTGCCGGTGATCATGATCAGCGGCAACGAGGACGCGGTGGAGCAGTTCTTCCTCGATCGCATCGGCTCCGATGACTTCATGAAGAAACCCTTCGGTCGCGGCGAGGTCTTCTCGCGGATCGAGCGCCTGGTGGAGCAGGGTCGCCTGCCGGCGCGTCCGCTCCGGTTTTCCGGCTAGAGAAGTCGTCGAGCGCCGTCAGTCCGCGAGACGGGCGCGCCAGGCGTCGATCTCGCCGTGCAGACGCTGCTGTGCTTCGGGCTCCAGGAACGCGGCGTCGACGGCGTTGCGCGCGAGGCGTTCCAGGTCGTCGGGACCCAGTTGCAGGGCTTGGGCGGTCGCACGGAAGTTTTCCCTTACATAGCCGCCGAAATAGGCCGGGTCGTCCGAATTGATGGTGACGCACAGCCCGGCGTCCATCAGGCGTTTCAGGTTGTGGCCTTCCAGGCGGTCGAAGACGCACAGCTTGATGTTGGACAGCGGACAGACCGTGAGCGGGATCCGGTCGCGGGCCAGTCGCTCCATCAGCGCCGGGTCCTGTTCGGCCTGCACCCCGTGGTCGATGCGCGCGACCCGGAGCCCGTCCAGTGCCTGCCAGATGTATTCCGGCGGGCCTTCCTCACCGGCATGGGCCACCGCGGGGAAGCCCTCGGCGCGGGCCCGATCGAACACGGCCTGGAAGCGCTCGGGCGGGTTGCCCAGCTCGGCCGAATCGAGGCCGACTGCATGGATATGTTCGCGCCACGGCAGCGCCGTCTCCAGGGTCTCCATGGCCGCGTCCGCACTCAGATGACGCAGGAAGCAGAGAATCAGCCGGCTGGTAATGCCGAGTTCACGTTCGCCATCGGCGAGTGCCCGGCGGATGCCGTCGATGACGGTCGCGAACGCCACGCCGCGTTCGGTGTGCGTCTGCGGATCGAAGAAGATCTCGGTATGGCGGACCTCATCCGCCTGGCAGCGTTCGAGGTAGGCCCAGGTCAGGTCGTAGAAGTCCTGCTCGGTCAGCAGCACGCGGGCGCCGGCGTAGTAGATGTCCAGGAAGGACTGCAGGTCGTGGAACTGGTAGGCCGCGCGCACGTGCTCGACCGAGGCGTACGGCAGCTCGACCCCGTTGCGTTCGGCCAGGGCGAACATCAGCTCGGGCTCCAGCGTGCCCTCGATGTGCAGGTGCAGCTCGACCTTGGGCAGGGTGGCGATGGCGTCTTGCATGGCGGGATCTCGTAGCGGCCGAAAGAAGGCACGCAGGCTAGGCGGACGCGGCGCTCCGGACAAGTATCGGGGTCAGCCGAGGGGCGCGAGCAGCTCGTGGAAGAACCGGGCCAGCAGGCCGGGCTCCAGCCAGAGCATGAAGGCCACGCCCCAGGCGCCACCCCATAGATGGGCGCTGTGGTTGATGTTGTCGCGGTTCTGCCGCTGGGCGTAGAGCGAGTAGCCGACATAGACCGCGGCGAACACGATGGCCGGGACCGGGATGAAGAACACGAACAGCAGGGACCACGGCTGGAGCAGGATGTAGGCGAACAGCACCGCGGACACCGCGCCCGAGGCCCCCAGGGAGCGGTAGCTCGGGTCGCGCAGATGGCGCAGGTGGCTGGGCAGGCTGGCCAGCACGATGCCGGCCAGATAGAACAGGGCGAAGCCACCCATGCCGATCTCGGGCACCAGCACGCGTTCCATGGCCATGCCGAAGAAGAACAGCGTGATCATGTTGAACGCGAGATGGGTGCCGTCGGCATGGATGAAGCCGTGGGTCACCAGGCGCCAGTACTGGCCGCGTTGCACCGACGGTGGGTGATGGATCATCGCCTGCAGCCAGCGCGGGTTCTGCCATGCCAGCAGCGAGATCACGACCGTGGCAATGACGATGTAAAGGGTGATGCTGGGTTCAAAGTTCACCGGCAAACTCCTGCGAGCTGTAGCGCCAGGCCTGGAGCCCCATTGTCCAGGCGTCATGCCCCAGCCCGGCCTTCTGCAGCAAGGCATCGAGGAAGGCCTCGGGATCGGGTAGCTGCTCCCACACCGCGGGCAGGAAGGTCGCCCGCCGCGTCCCGGCCTGGATGACCAGGCCATCGCGCCCGGGCTGCAACTGCTGCAGCAGGGCCTCTCGATGCGGGGCATCCACGGGGTGCGCGGCGCTTAGCAGGGTCACCGAATACTCGAGCCCGACGAGTTCCTCCGGGCGCAGGCGGGGAAAGCGCGGATCATGGAGGGCGGCGGCCCGGGCGTTGTGCTGGACATCCGTGGCCAGGGGGCGATGGGCCTCCAGGCTGCCGATACAGCCGCGCAGGGCATCCCCCCGCTTTAGGGTCACGAAGCTGGCGCCCGGGTCGGCAAGCGGGGCGGGCTCCTCCGCGAGCGCGATACCGTCGGCGGCATGGTCGTGCGCGGCCCGGTGGATGGCGTCCGCTGCGAGTTCCAGCAGGCGCTCACGCGCCGGCGCGGACAGGTCGATGACGGGCGTCATTGCAGCATCCACGCGCCGTAGCCGACCACCTGGTCGCGCGGGCCGGCGGTGTCGCCGGAGTTGCGCTGGTCCAGAGTGGTAATGGCGAGACCCCGCTGCCGCGCCAGACGCAACAGACCCGCCAGGGGGCGGCAGCCGCAGGCCTGTTCCGGGCCCAGCGCGTGCGCATCCAGGCGTTCGATTGCCCGGGTGGTGGCGGTATCCAGCCGGCGCGCGGTGGCGTAGTTATGGAAATGGGAGAGATCCGAGCTGACCACGATGAGGGTCTCCGGGCCGCCCCACAGGCGTTCCAGTACGTTCGCAACCTGTTCCGCGGGGGCATCCCCGACCACCAGCGGTACCAGCTCGAAGGCCCCCAGGGCCACCTGCAGGAACGGCAGGTGAGCTTCCAGGCTGTGTTCCGGGGCGTGTGCGAGGTCGAGTGCCTGGACGCCGGGCAGCCTCGCGATGGTGTCCAGAGCCTTGTGATCCACGGGGACGTCCCCCAGCGGGCCGCGGTAGGCCGTGACCGTGGTGGTCGCGATCCCGTGGAAGGGCACGCGATGCGACGGGCCCAGCAGCACCACGCGCCGGATGCGGCCCGCCAGCGGGCGGATGCGGGCATAAGCCGAGGCCGCCACCGGGCCGGAGTAGGGGTAGCCGGCGTGCGGGGCGATCAGGGCCTTGGGCGGCGCCGCGTCGGGTGCCGGCCGGACGGCATCCAGCAGCCGGGTGACCGTGGCCCGCAGCTCGGCGGGGTCGGCCGGGTAGAACTGTCCCGCGATAGCGGGCTCGCGGACGCGGAGCGGGGCGCTCATGGGAGGTCTCCGTCGGACATTATGTCGTTGAATATCGGGGTTTCGGCCTCATATTCAAGGGCATGAACCACGAGCCGGACCGGATATGAACGACACCCCTGAACACGACGCCTTCACGGTGGCCACTCGCTACTGGCACAGCCTGGAGGATGGCCGCGTGCAATGCGACCTGTGCCCGCGCTACTGCAAGCTGAAGCCCGGGCAGCGCGGGGCCTGCTTTGTCCGCGCCAACCTCGACGATGCCGTGGTGCTGACCAGCTACGGGCGCTCCTCCGGCTACTGTGTCGACCCGATCGAGAAGAAGCCGCTCGACCACTTCCTGCCGGGCAGCCCGGTGCTCTCGTTCGGTACGGCGGGCTGCAACCTGGCCTGCAAGTTCTGCCAGAACTGGGATATCAGCAAGTCGCGCGAGATCGACACCCTGGCGGACCGTGCCGATCCCGAGACCATCGCCCGCGTGGCCGAGGCGCTGGGTTGCCGCGCGGTGGCCTTCACCTACAACGACCCGGTGATCTTCCATGAATACGCCATCGACGTCGCGGCTGCCTGCCGTGCGCGGGGCATCCGCTCGGTGGCGGTCACCGCCGGTTACATCACCGAACAGGCTCGCGGCGAGTTCTTTGCCGCCATGGACGCGGCGAACGTGGATCTAAAGGCGTTCACCGATCGCTTCTACCACAAGCTGACCGGGGCGCATCTGCAGCCGGTGCTCGACACCCTGGAGTGGCTGGTACACGAGACCGATACCTGGGTCGAGATCACCACGTTGCTGATCCCCGGCGAGAACGACAGCGACGCGGAGATTACGTCGATGGCGCAATGGATCCTGGAACATCTGGGGCCGGATGTGCCGCTGCACTTCACGGCCTTCCATCCGGATTTCAAGATGACGGAACACCGGCGCACGCCGATCGAGACCCTGCAGCGGGCACGCCGGATCGCCCGTGAGCAGGGCCTGCATCACGTGTACACCGGTAATGTGCACGATGCGGACGGCCAGAGCACCTGGTGTGCGGGGTGCGGGCAACGCCTGATCGGGCGCGACTGGTATGAACTGTCGGACTGGAATCTGACCGCCGATGGCTGTTGCAACGCCTGCGGGGCATCGGTCCCGGGTGTCTTCGAGTCCCGCCCCGGCACCTGGGGTGCCCGGCGGCAGTCGGTGCGGCTGGCCGACTTTCGAAGGGCTTGATTCACCGGGCTTGAAAAGTCCCTTTGGGCGACCTAGTTAATTCGCTAGACAGGGTTGGATTTCTACCGGAGGTGATGATCATGGACCTGCAAAAGCTCAAGCCGTGGAACTGGTTCAAGCGCGAGGAGGCCGCGAACCCCGAGGTGGTTCCGGCCCGGCGCGAGGTGTCCGATGTGCCCATGCGTGATCCGCTGATGCGCATGCACCGGGAGATGGACCGGATGTTCGAGGACTTCTTCGGTGCCGCTCTCGGCGGGCGCGGGCGTGACGCGGCCTCGCTGCTGCTCAAGCCCAGTGTGGATATTGCCGAGAGTCGCAAGGCGTACCGGATCACCGTCGAGGTACCGGGCATCGAGGAGGATGCGATCGACCTGACGGTGGACGGCGATGACCTGATCATCTCCGGCGAGAAGCGCCAGGAGACCAAAGAAGAAGACCAGGGCTATCATCGGGTCGAGCGGGCCTACGGGCAGTTCCGCCGGATCCTCAGCCTGCCGGGGGATGCGGATGTCGATGCGATCCAGGCGCGGTTCAAAAACGGCGTGCTGACGATCGACATCCCCCGCCGTGCGGAGGACGCGCGGCCGGGAGTGCGCCGCATCGACATTGGCTCCTGATCAGTCGCAGGCTCCACGGCGGCTGCGGTCGTCATTACGAACAGGATGGGAGGCGGGCGGATGACACGACGGATCGTGATCTGCGCGGACGGGACCTGGAACCGTCCGGAGGAGGACGTCGAGTCGGACGTGCCGACCAACGTGCTGCGTCTGGCGCGGGCCATCGCGCCCGCCGATGCCAGTGGTGACCCCCAGCAGGTCTTCTACGACTGGGGTGTCGGGGCGTACTACGCGAAGGTCACGGGCGGCGTGACCGGGCGGGGCATCCACAAGAACATCCAGGATGCCTATCGCTACATCGTCCAGAACTACAACCCCGGCAGCGAGATCTTTCTGTTCGGCTTCAGTCGCGGTGCCTACACCGTGCGCAGCCTGTGCGGGCTGATCAACAACTGCGGGATCCTGAGGCGCCCGGACGCGCGCCTGATCGAACAGGCCTTCCGTCACTACAAGAAGACCGCGGCGAGCCATGCGCCGGAGGGGTTGGCCTCGCGCGAGTTCCGGGCGGCGTATGCCCACCCCTCGCGGGAGATCCGCTTTGTCGGGGTCTGGGATACGGTGGGCGCCCTGGGCATCCCGTTCTCCCTGCTGGGGCTGTTCGACCGCACTGACGAGTTCTACGACACCAAGCTGGGCCCCAACGTGCGGGTCGCGCGGCATGCGATGGCGATCGACGAGACCCGCGCCGACTTCGAGCCGACCCTGTGGGAGCCGCGCCCGGGGCTGGACCTCAAGCAGGTCTGGTTCAGCGGGGTGCATGCCGATGTGGGGGGCGGCTATGCCCCGGATGCCGACGGGCGTCTGGCGTCGGAGGCGCCGCTCGCGTGGATGATCGACCAGGCGCGGGCGGCCGGCCTGCAGGTGGAGCCGCACCTGGTCGATGCCCTGCGGCCCGATCCGCTGGCCCCGCTGCATCGTTCACGGCGGCACATCTATCGCCTGCGCCGCCGCCATCGGCGTCCATTGCACCAGCCGGGGTATCCGACGGAACTGCATCCCAGCGTCCTCGATCGGTACCAGCAGGATCCCGACTATCGGCCCGAGAATCTGCGGAACCACCTGGTGGAATGGGGCTGGCCCGATGCCGACTGAATTCCCGCGGGCCGAGTAGTCGCTCGCATGGGGCGGGGGGGTGTCCGTTATGCTGTAGGGACCATGAACGGGGAGTTTTCCATGCAGCCTTTTCCCTCCAAGAATGTGTTTGGCGGGGCGCTCGAGCCCTGCGGCCGGGACCCGGTGACCGGCTTTTATCGCGACGGCCGTTGCGCCACGGGCTATGACGACCAGGGCATGCACACCGTGTGTGCCGAGGTCACGCGCGAGTTCCTGGATTTTTCCCTGGCGCAGGGGAATGATCTGATGACACCGGTACCGGAGTTCGGCTTCCCCGGCCTGGAGGCAGGGGATCGCTGGTGCCTGTGTGCCGCGCGCTGGCTGGAGGCCTACCGGGCGGGGGCGGCGCCCGGGGTGTTTCTGCGCGCCACGCACGAGGAGACCCTGGCGGTGATCCCGCTGGATATCCTGAAGGAACATGCGCGCGACCCGGCCGATTGAGCGGGGCAACCCTCCGCGGAATATCGGCGCAGGGCCGGGATGGGGCCGGCCCGCTGTAAATTAGGGAGAGATACGGATGGATCCGAGCATGCCGGGCGCGAGCAGGCGCCCTGGACAGGGGTGGGGTGCGGTCGGGGTTCGGGCGGATGGCTGAGCACATGGCGGTTCCCGAGATTGAACGCTTCCGCATTCTGCGGACGCTGGGTGCCAGTACCCGCGACGGGCTCTACGTGGCGCACGATCCGGTACTGGATCGGCAGGTCGCGATTCGCACGCTGACCCAGGCGGGCGCCGACGACCTCACCCGTCAGGCCCTGCTCGCGGACGCGCGTCGCCTGAGCCGCTTCCGGCATCCGAATATTGCGCCGATCTTCGAGGCGGGGAGCTACCCCCAGGGCGTCTACCTGGTGTTCGAGTACGTCGAGGGCGAGACCCTGGACCGGATCCTGGCCGGGGGCGCGCTGCCGATTGATCGTGGCCTGGCCCTGATGCGCGAGCTGCTGGACGCCGCGGCGGCGGCCCATGAGCAGGGCATCCTGCACGGGACCCTGCAGCCGGCCAACGTGACCGTGAACCCCGAGGGGCATGCACGCATCACCGGGTTGGGCATGGCGCTGCCCGACGCCGCGGCCCGTGGCGAGAGCCACCTGCCGGACACCCCCTACTACCTGGCCCCGGAACAGCTGGCAGGCGAAGCGGCCAGCGAACGCTCTGACGTCTTCTCGCTGGGGGCCCTGTTCTTCGAGATGCTGACGGGTGAACGCGCCTTTGGAGGCGAGGATCCGGAGGCGATCCGGCAGTCGATGCTGGCGGCGGGGCTGGAGCCACCATCCGGTCGTACCGGTAATGGCGACGAGCGCTTCGATGCCCTGATCCTGCGGGCGACCCGCCCCGATCCGGCGGAACGCTTTGCCTCGGCCCGAGAGTTTCGCGAGGCACTGGTGGCGGCCCTGGAGGGGGAAGGCTCGCAGGACGCCGGGTCGCAGGATTTCATCCTGCGCAAGATCCGGCGCAAGCCGGATTTTCCCGGGATCTCCAGCCACATCCGCGAGATTACCCAGTGTTCCGATGACACCATGAAGCGTTCGGTGGCGGAGCTGTCGAACGCGGTGCTGAAGGATTACGCCACCACCCAGAAGCTGCTGCGACTGGCCAACTCGCCCTTTTACAGCAACTTCGGCGGCAATATCCGGACGGTGTCGCGCGCGATCGTGCTGCTTGGTTTCGAGCAGGTGCGCACGGCCGCGCTCGGGCTGGTGCTGTTCGAAAACCTCAAGGGCGGCCGGCATTCCGGTCGCCTGATGGAGGCCCTGGTCGGCACGCTGTTCAGCGCTATGCTGGCGCGCGATCTGGCGGAGCAGGTTGGCGGGGTGGAGAGCGAGCAGGCCTTCGTCTGCGCGCTGTTCCACGATATCGGGCGCATGCTGGTGCTGTACTACCTGCCCGAGGAAGCGGACGAGATCCGCATCCGTGTGGGTCAGGGCACGGGGGAGGACAGTGCCGCCCGCCAGGTGCTGGGGATCTCCTACGAGGCGCTGGCGCGCAGCGTACTGGAGGACTGGAATTTCCCGCGCGAGCTGGTGGCATCGGTAGAGCGCGCTCCGCCCGGCATCCTGCCGGCGGCCCGGGATGCCGATCAGCGCCTGCATCGCATCGTGACCCTGGCCTCCGAGATGGGCCAGTGCATCACCCGCGCCGAGCGCGACCAGCAGGGGGCTTTGCTGACCGATCTGCGCCGGCGCTATGAACATGCCCTGGGCGTGGATGCGCGCGGCATGCAGCGGGCGATCCGCTCGGGACGCGAGCATATGGATCACTTCCTGGCGGTGGTCAAGCTGCCGCCGGAAGGTCGGGAACCGCTGAACCGCCTGAAGGCGAACCTGGGGGTACGCATTGATGACGGCGAAGCGGAGGCGCTGGAACCCGAGCCGGGAGCCGGGGATGCGCTCCCGCGGGCCGGGCAGGAGCCCGCCGTTCAGGCCGCGGCGCTGATGGAGGCCCTGACCGACATGCTGGACAGCATGGTCGGCGAGTTCGACCTGAACGCGCTGGTCCAGACGACGCTCGAGACGCTGTATCAGGCGCTGGGCCTGCGCCGGGTCATGCTGATGCTGGCGGACCGCGAGCACCGGGTCCTGGTGGCCCATACCGCGTTTGGTCAGGACGCGGAGACCCTGTCCGGTCGCTTGCGCCTGAGCGTAGCGGGCAAGGGCGACATCCTGTCCCTCGCCCTGGAGCAGCAGAAGGATCTGGTCATCAGCGACAGCCACGAGGCATCGATCAGCCGCTATATCCCCGACGAGTTCCGGCAGGCCCTGGATGCGCGCAGCTTCCTGTTGCTGCCCCTGGCGGTGCGGGATCGGTGTGTGGGATTGCTCTACCTGGAATTGCCGGAAGGCGTTTCGCTGGACCCGAGCGTGTTGCGGGCGCTGAAGGCGGTGCGCAACCAGCTGGCCCTGGCGATCCGCCAGGCGCGCGACTGACCGATCCGGCTGCGCGGGGGCTCAGCCCCCCGGGGCCTCGATAATGGCGTCCAGCGGGTTGTCCTCCGGCAGCGCGCGCATGCGGCCCTGGCGCAGCTCCTGGGCCACGCCCTGCAGGCTGTGGCGGCGGGCGTGCACGCCGTCGAGGGACAGGAAGAAGAAGCGCCGCGTCGTGTCGCCGCGCCAGATCAGGGCCAGGCGCCGCGGGTTTTCGCCGGCGTCGTCGCAGAATTCGAACCAGTCTCCGATGTCGAGCCCGATCGCGGCGAAGACGTGGTCGTCGTCGCGGTCCTGTTCCAGGGTTGGGTCGTCGTCCTCATAGCGCACGGATTCGCGTGTCTGCAGCCGTGCCCGCGGGTCGAAGCGCTCGGCGTCCTCCGGGGCCCGCAGGCGGTAGAGGTGGGCCTTGCCCAGGTGCTGCACCAGGTCGCGGATGCGGTCGTCCCCCAGGCCGGCGGCGCGGGCGTGTTCCTTCGCCTCGGCCACCAGCGGATTCACCTCGGCGGCGGTGGCCATGTTGCAGATGTGGCGCACGACCTGGCGCAGCACGCGATGCAGGGCCTCCCCGGCCTCGCCGGCGTCGTGCTCCACGGCCAGCACGGTCTCCCAGGACTGGAAGATCTCCTCGGCCGCGGTCTCCGGGAGATCGGCCCCGGTCTCCAGCGCGGCCAGCGCCAGGTTGCGCCGGGCCTGCTCGGCCCATTCCTCGGCGTTGGGCAGGTCGATCTGGGTGATCTGGCGGGCATGCCAGAGGGCGTCCTCGTTCTCCACGCTCTCGAGGAACTGGTTCATCAGCACCTCGGCGCTGTCGCGGTCGAGGCGGTCGGCCTCGTTGCGCAAGTATTCGATCGAACGCCGGATGCAGCCCAGGTAGCGCTCGACGTCCTCGCCGTCGGGCTCCGACTCCGGATTGATGCGTATGGCGACGTTGATCAGGCTCCCGATCCACAGGCGCAAGGGGTGCGAGCGGTCGCGGAAAAAGCCGAGATCCCGGATGACGGCGGTGGCCAGCGGGTACTGCATCTCGCCGATCTCGGCGCGCACGGCCGGGTTGAACCCCACCTCGCGGAAGATGTGGTCGAACAGCCCCTGCAGCAGGTCGTGGATGAACGGCATCAGCGAGGCGCGCGGGTCCGGCTGATCGGAGGGCATGACGAAGGCCGTCATCGGGGCCGCGTTGCCGGAGCCCGCGGAGCCCGCCGCTTGCCCGCCGCCATCACCTTCGACCGGGCGAAACACCGGGGACTGCACCATGTTCGAGGCCCAGGCGGCCCACTGTGCCGGGTCGGCCTCGGTGTCGGGCATGCGCGCGGGTTCGTCGGCCTCGGCCTTGCGCGTGGAGGGCCGCCACCCGGAGGTCGTGGTGGCGGGGTCGGCGTCCGGTTCCGCGGAGGCGTCGGTATCGCGTGCGCCGGCGAGGCGTTTCCACGAGGCGTTGCGGCGCAGGGTTTCGCTGGACTCGGGGGCGGCCGGTGTCTCGGTGATCAGCCCGCAGTGTTCGATCGCCTCGACCACGAAGGCCAGGGTGGGGGCCGCGGTCTTCTGCATGCAGTCCAGGTAGGAGCGCATCAGGTCCAGGGTCATCTCGGTCTTGCCGAAGTACAGCTCGCCAATCTCGATCAGGCGCTCGTACCAGTGCAGCGGTGACCAGGGGGCCCAGTTGGGATGCTCGAAGCGGTTCTTTTCGCGCGCGGCCTGGGTGAACACGTAGTGCGAGTAGCGGTTGTTCTCGCGCATCGAGCCTTCCAGCTTGTGCCGCAGCGACCGCCGCGTGGACTGGTAGTCGTCGAGGATGCTGAGACCGTCGTCCTGATCCGCGAACGCGACCCCCGAGAACTCGTACTGCGGGGGGTAGTCGTGGCTGCGGAAGTCCTCCATCAGGGCGTCCTGGAAGTCCCGGGTCACGCGCTTCTCGAACATGCGGAAGTCATTCGCCCACAGGAGGGGATTGCCCGTCACATTGCCCCAGGTGCGTCCGGCCTTCCATTCGTCGCGGGCCGTCGCCAGGCAGCGCTCCAGGTGTTCGATCACCCGGGGCACGACCATCTCGGCGAGCTGCTCTCGCTGCACGATCGACAGCCCGGCCATCCCGGTCCATTTGCCGGAGGCTTTGAGCGGCTGGCGGGAAGAACCAAGGAGGGTGTCCTGGTCGGCTGGCATGAGGCACTCCGGCGTGGGATCGTCGTCGCTGCGGGTCCATCGTCCCGCAAAATCGTGATGTGTGCACGGGTTCGGGGCGCCGAGCGTTAGCGATTCACGGCCGGCGCACTAACGGGCTGGCCTGGGGCGGGGCGTCTGGGTAGTGTAGAAAACAATACTGAAGGTGTGAGTTACGAGAGCGCCGGATGGCAAGCGGAGTGTTCCTGGCATGTCCTGGGGATTGATACAACAGGAGATTCCCGTCGCGGAGTTGCGGGTTGGCATGTACGTAAGCCAGCTCGACCGCCCGTGGCGGGATACGCCGTACTGGGTCGAGGGCATTCTGATCCGCTCGCAGGAGGACATCGACGAGCTGGCCCGCCATTGTCGCCACGTGTTCGTGGACCGGGAGAAGAGTGCCCCGGAGTCGCTGACCCGACTTGCGCCCGCCACCCGCGAAGCGGCGCTGACCGAATCCGTTCCCGGTCGCGCCGAGGCCGCCCAGTTTCGGGGGATGACCGTCTACCGCGATCAGTGCAGCGTGGACGAGGAACTCCCGGCCGCAAGCGAGGCCTGGGCCACGGCCGGTACCATTCTCGATCGCATCCGGACCGAGATGGAGCGAAATCCCGGGGTGCGCGTCGCGGCGGCGCGGGAGGCCTCGGAGGCGCTGCGCGAGAGCGTGGAGCGCAATCCCGATGCGCTTTTGCTGCTGGCCCGACTGCGCGATTCCGGCGATGTCCTGTACGACCACTCCCTGCGGGTGTCCGTGCATCTGCTGGCACTGGGACGGCACCTGGGGCTGGACCGTGGCGAGCTGTCGATCCTGGGGCTGGGCGGGCTGTTGATGGACGTGGGCAAGATGCAGTTGCCCCGAGCCTTGCTGGAGCGGGGAAAGCGGCTGCCCCCCGACGAGCGCCGCGAGATGCAGCGGCACGTGGAGTACGGCGAGCAGATCCTGCAGCGCTCCCACGGCATCCCCGATAAGGTCCGCGATATCGTCCTTCAGCATCACGAGCGCGAGGACGGTCGCGGCTATCCGCGGGGGCTGGTGGCCAACGAGATCAGCGCCTGCGCGCGGATGGCGGCGATCGTGGACTCCTACGAGGAACTGCTGGCGGATCGGCGCCTGGCGGGAACGCCCTTCGAGGCGCTCAAGGAACTGCGCGAGCATGGCCGCTGGGGATTGAACTCGGCGCTGGTCGACCAGTTCACGCACTGCGTGGGTCTGTTCCCGGTGGGCAGTCTTGTGGAGCTGGACAGCGGCGAGGTCGCCATCGTCCTGAGCCACCGGCGGACCCAGCGCTTCATGCCTCGGGTCATGCGCATCCTGGATCCGCAGCGTCAGCCTTACCCCGATCCGCTGGAACTCGACCTCGGGTCGACGGACCCGGAATCCGAGGGTGCGCAACGGCAGATCGTGCGCGATTTGCCGGCCGGGGCCTACGGAGTCGATCCTGCACGCTATTATCTCTAGAAAAGACTGAAAAAACGTCCGGTTTGGTTACAAGCGGCGGCCGGCGTCCCAGTGCCAGGTGAGTGGTTCCTGGTCCGCTACAGCGTTCGTGGCACACGGCCGGACCGAACGGATTCAGTCTTTTCCTGGAGGCGCCGCGCGGGCGCAATGCCGGAGCCCAGCGATGTTGTCGAATCTGTCGGACTATCCAGCCTTTCTCGAACGCCTGCAGGCGGGTTGCGGTGCGCGTTCTCCGGCCCTGGCCGTGGTCGATCTGGAGGGCCTGGGCGATATTGATGCCGCCCTGGGTTATGACGTGACGGACCGGTTGCTGCGCCAGGCCGGCGAGGCCCTGGCGACCGCCTTGCCGGGCGGGTTCGTCGGGATGATGGGACGCCACCAGCTCGCCTGCATGCTGCCCCATGTGGACGGCAGCGGATTTGCCGAGCTGGCGGGCCACAAGATGCTGCGGGTGCTGGGCGAGCCTTTTCCCTGCGGCGAGCGCGAGGTGCTCCTGTGGCCGCGGGTCGGACTGGCCCTGTCCCGGGGCGGGCGCGCCGTAGCCCCGCCGACCCTGCTGGCCCAGGCCTGTGCGGCGATGCGCAAGGCTCGGCGTGAACGGGTCCGCCTGCGCCTGCATGCCCCCGACGCAGCCGAGACGATGCTGGAGGGTGTCGACCTGTGGTCGCAGCTGGGCGATGCGATCGAGGAGGGAGCCCTGCACCTCGAGTATCAGCCGCAGATCGCCCTGGCTTCGGGGCGGGTGGAATCGGCCGAGGCCCTGCTGCGCTGGGATCACCCGGAATATGGCGCGATCCGGCCGGACACCATGGTGCGCGCGGCGGAGGGGACCGATCTGATGCCGCGCCTGACCCACTGGGTCTTCAACACCGCGTTGCGCCAGTGCGCCGAATACCGCCAGGCCGGGCTGGGCGTCGGGGTGTCGGTGAACTTTTCCGCGGATGATCTGCAGGAGCCGGAGGTGGTGGACCTGGTGGCCCAGTCGATGGACCTCTGGGGCGTGCCACCCGAGCAGGTCACGATCGAACTGACCGAGACGGCGGTGATGGAGAGCCACGATGCCACCGCGCGCGACGCCCTGCACAGCATGAAGGGGCTCGGGCTGCGCCTCTCCATGGACGACTTCGGCATCGGCTATTCATCCATGGAGCGGCTGCTGCGCATGCCCCTGGACGAACTCAAGATCGACATGACCTTTGTCCACGAACTCAGCGCCAGTCCCCCGCATCAGCGCATCGTGGAGTCCATGGTCGGCCTTGGACACAAACTGGGCCTGACGGTCGTGGCCGAAGGGGTCGAGGACGAGGACACGCTGACCCGTCTGCGGGCCCTGGACTGTGATCTGGTGCAGGGGTTCTACCTCGGCCGGCCGGCCCGCCTGGGATACTTCATGGAGCAGATGTTGCGGACGCGCGATTGACAGCGCTGGCCTGATGCGTTCGCTGCCTATCCTGTCGATCGTGAACGCAGGTACAGGTGGATCACGATCCAGTCGTACAGGGCGTGGGTGACGATGACCACCAGCAGGTTGCCGGTGAGGTGGTACAGGACCCCGAGGTACAGCCCGATCATCGTGGCGAACACGAAATACAGGCGGCTGATCGAATGGGCCAATCCAAAGACCACCGCGGCGGCGACGATGGCCCACTCGGCGGACCAGCGTTCGGTCAGCCACCCCTGCAGCACACCCCGCACCAGCAGTTCCTCGCCCACGCCCGCGAGGATGGAGATCAGCAGCACGGCACCGGGCAGGGCGTGCCGAAAGAGCTGGTGCACAAAATCCCGCACCTGATCGGCCAGGGCACGATAGGGCTCCCAGCCACTGATGGCGAGCGCGCCCAGCAGGATCAGCATGGGCAGTACGGCGAGGGCGCCCAGGGCGGCGGCGTCCAGGCTCCACTCGATCCGCTCGGCCAGCGGGATCCCGGCAACGCGGGCCAGGATCAGGGCGAGCGGGATCAGCGCGGCCTGAAAGACCAGGCCGGCCAGCAATGGGTGCCGCGCGATGGCCTTACGCAGGCTCATGGCAGGGTGGACGGATTCATTCGCGAGAGGATGCCCGATCCCGGGGGCGGTTGTCCCGCACGAAAAAACCCCGCGCCGCCGGACGGGCGGGCGCGGGGTGGAGTGAAGGCCCTGGATGGCCCGTGGCGGTCGTCAGGTCTTGGCTTCCTCGATGCGGATCAGGGCCAGTTCGTGGAACAGCCCCTTCATCAGGCTGATGCACATCAGCAGCAGCACGATGACGAACGGCAGGCCGGTACTGACCGCCCCGGCCTGCAGGGCGTTGAGGGCCGCGGCCCCGCCAACCGCCAGCAGGACACCGGCGACCACGCCCTCGGTGGTGGCCCAGAACAGGCGCTGGGACTGCGGGGCATCGGTCTTGCCGCCCGAGGTGATGGAATCGATCACCAGCGAACCGGAATCCGACGAGGTGATGAAGAACACCAGCACCAGGGCGATGGCCAGGAACGAGGTGATCGCCGTGAACGGCAGGTGTTCCAGCATCTGGAACAGCGCCAGCGACGAGTCGGAGATGCCGTCGGCCAGGGCGCCGATCCCCTCGCGTGCCTGGTCCAGGCCGGAGCCGCCGAAGGCGCTCATCCAGATCACCGTGACCAGGGTCGGCACCAGCAAGACGGCGGTGACGAACTGGCGCACGGTGCGCCCGCGGGAGACGCGCGCGATGAACATGCCGACGAACGGCGACCAGGAGATCCACCAGGCCCAGAAGAAGATCGTCCAGGCGTGGTAGAAGGTCTCGTCCTCGCGCCCGACCGGGTTGCTGAGCGGCAGGATGTACTGCACGTAGCCGCCGACCGTAGTGCCGACGCTGGACAGGAACGCCAGGACGCCTCCGGCCACCATCACGAACAGCAGCAGCAGCGCGGCGAACAGCAGGTTGATGTTGCTCAGGACCTTCACGCCGCCATGGATGCCGCGCATGATCGACAGCAGGGCGATGATGGTCACGCCGATGATGATGGCGACCTGGGTATTCAGGCCCGAGTCGATGCCGAACAGGAACTCCATCCCCGAGGCGGCCTGCTGTGCCCCCAGGCCCAGCGAGGTGGCCAGGCCGAACATGGTGGCCAGTACGGCCAGGGTATCGATCACGTGGCCGATCGGCCCCCAGACGCGCTCGCCGAGGAGGGGATAGAAGGCCGAACGGATGGTCAGCGGAAGGCCCTTGTTGTAGGCGAAGAACGCGAGCGCCAGGCCGACCACCGCGTAGATCGCCCAGGGGTGCAGGCCCCAGTGATACATGGTCGCGCCCAGCGCCGCCTGGCGGGATTCCTCGGTCCCGCCTTCGATCCCCAGCGGCGTGCCGAACCATTCGGTGAAGTAGCCGACGGGCTCGGCCACGCTCCAGAACATCAGGCCGATACCCATGCCGGCGGCAAACAGCATGGAGAACCAGGAGATCACGGAGAACTCCGGCTTGGCGTCCTGGCCGCCAATGCGGATGCGCCCGATCGGCAGCAGGATCAGGGCCAGACAGAACAGCACGAAGATGTTGCCGGCCGACAGGAACAGCCAGTCGAAGGTGCGGCCGATCCACTGGCGCGTGGCGTCGAGGTGTTCGTTGGCCTGTTCCGGAAAGATCAGGGACAGGATGACGAATACGACGATCAGGAATGCGCTGACCACGAAGACCGGGTTGTGCAGGTCCAGCCCCAGCGGGTTGATGTTCTGCTCGCCAATCTCGTGTTCGGTGTCGTATTCGGCTTCCAGTGCCTCTTTCTGTTTTTCGAGGTCCTGCGGATTCTCGCTCACCGTCTCCTCCTTGGCTTTTTTCTGGCATGTTGCCTTGGCCGAATGTCGGCCCGTCGCAACCCTGTCGAGTAAAGACACTGCACCATAAAAATGCAAAGGGCCGGTCCAGAATGCGTTTTACCGGCGTGAGGGAGGGGCCCGGCGCCTCAGCGGCGCGACAGCTCGCAGAGGGCGCGGACATGGGCGGCCGCGCTGCGCCCGAGCGACGGGAAGTCGTATCCACCCTCCAGCATGGAGACCAGGCGCCCGCCAGCGTGTCGCACGGCGACATCGACCAGGGTGCGCGAAATCCAGGCGAAGTCGTCTTCCGCCAGGTGGAGTCCGGCCAGGTGATCGTCCCGGTGGCCGTCGAAGCCGGCCGAGACCAGCACCAGCTCCGGCTGAAAGCGGTCCAGCGCGGGCAGCCAGTCGCGTTCGATCGCGGCGCGAAAGGTTGCGCCGTCGGTGCCGGCGGCCAGGGGCGTGTGGATCAGATGCTCGCGTTCGGCCAGCGGCGTGCCCGGGTAGAACGGATGCTGGAAGGAAGAGCAGTAGAGCACCCGGGGGTCATCACGGAAGATGTCCTCGGTCCCGTTCCCGTGGTGGACGTCGAAGTCCGCGATCGCCACGCGCGCGAGGCCGTAGCGCGCCAGCGCGTGGGCGGCCGCCACCGCGATGTTGTTGAACAGACAAAAGCCCATGGCCCGCTCGCGTTCGGCGTGATGGCCGGGCGGGCGGACGGCGCAGAAGACATGGTCGGCCTCCCCCTCCATCACGGCCCGCACGCCCGCGACTCCGGCCCCGGCCGCGTGCAGGGCGGCCGTCAGCGAGCCTTTGCTCATGACGGTGTCCGCGTCCAGCATCGTCTGCTGCCCGGGAGCCGGGGCGCTGGCCCGTATGCGTGCGACATGCGCCGGGCTGTGGACCCGCTCGAGTTGCGCGTCGGTGGCCGGGGGCGCGTCCAGCAGGATCAGGCCTTCCAGCAGGCCTTCGTCGAGCAGGGCATTGCGGATCGCGTGCAGGCGGCCGGGGCGCTCCGGGTGGGTCGGGCCTGGATCGTGCAGCAGGCAGTCGGGGTGCGAGATATAGGCCGTATGGGTCATGGTCAGCCTCCGTCGGGGCACCTCCTGCGAGTATAGGGGGCAGACGGCGGCCAATGCGGTGGCCCCGTGCGGCCCCAGCCGGTACGGTAGGACGCGGGATCAATCCATGGTGCAGAGGAGATGTGCATGAAGGCCTTGCTGATCGACCCGGAGAAGCAGACGATCGAGGCGGTGGAGGTGGAAGGGCGCGAGGATATCGCGCGGCTGATCGGTTTCGATACGCTCGAGTCCGACGAGATCGGTCCCGATGGTGACCGCCTGTTCTTCGACGAGGAGTGCTTCCTGCGGGGGACGACCGGGCGTTTCCAGATCGACAACGTGATCCCGGTGTCGGGCAAGGGCCTGGTGGTGGGGAGCCGCGACGACGGCGCCAGCCTGCAGGACGTCGTATCCGACCCGGATGCCCTGCGGGCGCGGATGAAATACCTCTAGGGAGACGCTGATTGAATCGCGCGTCCGCGCTCGAGTCGCTTTTGCGTGCGAACAAGGCGCGGTGACTGCCGTGCAGTCATTCTGCACAAGGGAGCCGCAACGCCGTGCGCGCGCCCGTTTTCGATCAACAACGGGCGGCCGAGCCCCCGCTTTCTATGGCTTGTGGGGTTGGTGCCCCCCGATTCTGAATGAATATGGCCCGATCCTGTGTTGCGCCCCGAATCCATCAAAAACGGGCGGGTAGAACCACTACCCGCTGCACGACGCGCCTTGTCTCGGAACGCTTTGTCTCGAAGAACCGGGGGGCACCAACGCGGACGTGCGATTCAATCAGCGTCTCCCTAGGGGCCTCAGCGCAGCTGGCTGTCCTTGGAGGCGCGGCGGTTGTAGGGGCTGGTCGCGTGGTGCTCGGCGTCCTGCGCCTCCTGGCAGGTGATGCACAGGCGCACGCCCGGCAGGGCCTGGCGCCGTCCCTCGGGAATCCGCGCGCCGCATTCCTCGCATTCGAGCAGGCTTTCACCGGCCGGGAGTTCGCTGCGCACGCGCTGCAGGGCATCCTCCACCGTGTGGTCGATCTGCTCCTGCTCCGCTCCGTCCTTTGCCCATCCGCCCGCCATTCGCGTGCCCTCCCTTTTGCGCATGCCTGCAAGGCTGAGACCGCCCGGACCGGGTGTGAAGTTCCGGCGGGCCGGGGCGGGGCGTGCCCGCCCGGGTAGTCTGTTCCCCGCGTGGCAGGGGCTATCCGTGGCCGAATTCGCGGGCGACGTAGTCGATGTCCTTGTCGCCGCGTCCGGAGAGGTTGGCCAGGATGGTCGTGCCCGGGTTCTCGCGTCCGTGTTTCATGGCCCAGGCGACGGCATGCGCGCTTTCCAGCGCCGGGATGATCCCTTCGGTCCGCGATAGCTGGTAGAAGGCGTCCAGGGTCTCGTCGTCGTTGATTGCGTGGTAGGCGACGCGTTCGGTGGTCTTCAGGTAGGAGTGTTCCGGGCCGACGCCGGGATAGTCCAGCCCGGAGGCGATCGAGTGCACCGGCGCCGGGTTGCCTTCCTCGTCGGCCAGCAGCATGCACTTGAAGCCGTGGATCATGCCCGGCTTGCCATAGGTCATGGTGGCGGAGTGCTCGCCGAGCTTGGTGCCGCGCCCCAGCGGTTCCACGCCGTTCAGCTGCACCTGTTCGTCCTCGATGAAGCCGGCGAACATGCCCATGGCGTTGGAACCGCCGCCGACGCAGGCGACCACGTGGTCCGGAAGCTCGCCACCGCTCATCTCCAGGTACTGTTCGCGCGCCTCGATGCCCACCACCGACTGGAAATTGCGCACCATCAGCGGGAACGGGTGCGGCCCGACCACGGAACCGATCGCGAACAGGGCCTCGTCCGCCTGCGACAGGTAGGACTGGAAGGCCGAATCCACGGCCTCCTTCAGCGAGCGGCCGCCGAAGGAGACGGGCACCACCTGGGCCCCCATCAGCTTCATGCGGGTGACGTTGGGGGCCTCCTTGGCGATGTCGATCTCGCCCATGTGAATCTCGCACTCCATGCCGAAGTAGGCCGCCGCGGTGGCCAGGGCCACGCCGTGCTGTCCGGCGCCGGTCTCGGCGATCAGCTTCTTCTTGCCCATGTGCTTGGCGAGCAGCGCCTCGCCCATGCAGTGGTTCAGCTTGTGCGCGCCGGAGTGATTCAGATCCTCACGCTTGAGGTAGATATGCGCACCTACCGAGCGGCTCAGGTTGTGGGCGTAGTACACCGGCGTCGGGCGACCCTGATAGTGCTTGCGGATGTAGCGCAGCTCGTTCAGGAAGTCGCCCGAGCGCGCCAGGGTGCGGTAGGCGTGATTGATCTCGGCGAAATGCGGTTCCAGTTCCGGTGGCAGGAACGCGCCGCCGAATTCGCCGAAGTAGCCTTCCGGGCTGGGGAAATCCTTGAGATACGACATGGGCGGTCTCGATGCTGGATGGGTTGCGATCAGGGGGTCCGTCCGCGCGGACGCCAGGGCGTATGATCCTTCGCGCGGCGTGGGATGCCAAGCCCGAGGTGCTGAAAGGGCACTCGGTGGCGGCGGCTTTTGCTGCGGGGCGCGCCACGGCGCAGGAACCCCACTGTCATCGCGAGGCGCGCGGCGCCGTGGCGATCTCCGTGCTGGCCCCGGTGGCCGGGTGGATCCGGGGGCCTCTCCAAACGATTGCCGTGGCCCCTGCGGGGCCTCGCAATGACGAGGGGATGGGCGGAGCTGCGGCCCCGTTCGCGCGCGCACTCAGTAGTCGAGCCGGTTGTAGCGGATCACGCGATCCAGCTCGGCGGTGCTCAGCGCGAGGCCGTAGTCCTGCTGCAGGCGGGCGTGCAGGTCGGCGGGGCTGTTCGGGGCCGGGTCCATCTCGCGGGCAAACTGGCCGACATCCTCGATGACCGCCCAGGGATAGAGGATCCAGCGCCACTCCTGTACCGCCTGGCTGTGGAAATCGGCGCGACAGGACGTTCCGGCCTTTTCGTGCAGCACCGCGGTACGTACCGCGGCGGGCTGGAAGCCCTCCAGGTGCGGGCGGGCGGTCGCCAGGGTGTCCCCGGAGTCGTTGACGTCGTCCACCAGCAGGACCCGTTCGCCGCGCACGTCGCCGGCGAGCGGGATGGTGACCGCTGCCTGCTGTTTCTCGCGGGCCCCCGAGGTGTAGTGTTCCACCTTCAGGCTCAGCAGCTTGTGCACGCGGAGGAAGTCGCAGAGAAAACGCGCCGGCATGAAGCCGCCGCGGGCAATCGCCACGATGCAGTCCGGCTGGAAGCCGCTGTCCAGGACCTGGTGTGCCAGGTCGTCGGCCGCCCGGACCACCTCGTCCACGGTGATCAGCTGGACCGGCATCTTGTTCGGTTCAGGCATACGCCGCGATCTCCACGCCGGCGGCTTTCATCTTTTTTCGGGCCTCCGCGCCGCCCTCCGGCGTAACGGGCAGCGCGGCATGCGGGATCAGGTGGACGTCAAAGCCGTTGTTGCGCGCGTCCACGGCTGTTGCCGCCACGCAGACGTCGAGGGCCAGCCCGCCCAGCCAGATCCGCGTCACGCCCCGTTTCCGCAGTTCTTCGGCCAGGCCGGTCTGGTCGAACGCGGAGTACTGGTCATGGTCGAAGCGCGTTCCCTTCGTGACCTTGATAACGCCGGCAGGCAGCGCGAGGTCCGCATGGAACCGGGCCCCGGGCGAGTCCTGCAGACAGTGTGGAGGCCAGGGGCCGCCCTGTTCCCGGAAGCTCGGGTGGCCGGCCGGGTGCCAGTCGCGGGAGGCATAGACCGGCAGTCCCAGCGCGTCCGCGGCCTCAAGCCAGCGGTTGAGCACCGGGATGACGGTGTCGCCGTGATCAATGGCCAGGGCCCCGCCGGGGCAGAAGTCGTTCTGTACGTCGACGACCAGCAGGGCGTCCCCCGTCTGAAGCTGGTGGCGTGGATCGTCCGTCATGAGACTCCCCCTTGGTGTTGCCGCTGGCCGGATGTGGCGTGCCGGGCGCGTATGGCGCGGGTGACCGCATCCTGGTGTGCCTGTAGCGCCGGGCTGACGGACACGGGGTAGGGTGTCTCCGCGGGCTCGATGGCGCGGATCGCGGGGGGCAGTTGCGCCCGCTGTTCCCGCGCGTGGTCACGCAGCGTGTCCAGGTCGCGAGGATGCGCGGGCAGACGCTGGCCCTCGTGCATCACCGGCCGCAGTAATGGTTCCCCGGGCTGGCTTTCGTTGTGGCGGGCAATGATGTCGCCCGCGAACCGGCCGCCTTCCTGGCGTCGGAAGATCTGCTTGGCGCCCGGCAGGATGGGTTTGCCGCTGGAGAGCTTGAGGCGGCCTTCTCCGGCGTACTCGGCCAGCTTGTAGGCGATATCCAGGTCCGGCACGTCGGTGGAGATGCCCATGCTGGTGCCGACGCCGAAGGCGTCGATGGGTGTGTCCCGTGCCAGCAACTCGGCGATCGCGTGTTCGTCGAGGCCGCCGCTGGCGAAGATCCCGACCTGCTGCAGTCCGGCGTCGTCCAGCATCGCCCGGGCTTGGCGGGCCAGTGTTCCGAGATCACCGGAGTCCAGGCGGATGGCCCGAACGCGGAAGGCCTCGCCCCGTTCATGGCCGAGCTGGATGACACGGCGCACGCCTTCGAGGGTGTCGTAGGTGTCCACCAGCAGCACCGTGTCCGGATAGAGGCGGGCAAAGGCGGCGAAGGCCTCGGCTTCGTCCTCGTGCGCCTGGATGTAGCTGTGGGCCATGGTGCCGCTCACCGGCACACCGTAGCGCTTGCCCGCCAGGACATTGGAGGTGCTGGCGACGCCGGCGATATGGAAGGCGCGCGCGCCCTTCAGGGCGGCGTCCAGCCCGTGCATGCGGCGGGCGCCGAAGTCCACGACCTGCCGCTCCCCGGCCGCGGTCACCAGGCGCGCGGCCTTGCTCGCCTGTACCGTCTGCAGGTGGGTCTGGTTCATCACCAGGGTCTCGATCAGCTGGGCCTCGGGGAGCGGCGCGGTGACCTCCAGGATCGGTTCGTTGGCGAACACCGGGGTGCCCTCGGGCACGGCGCGGACCGACCCGGTGAAACGGAAGGCCTCCAGCCAGCGCAGGAACCGGTCGGAGAAGCGGTCGAGGCCGGCCAGATAGTCGAGATCCGACAATTCGAAGCGCAGGTCTTCGAGCTGTTGCAGGACGGTGTCCAGCCCGCAGGCCAGCAGATAGTTGCGGCGCTGCGGCAGGCGGCGCACGAACAGGCTGAAGACTGCGGGTTCGTGCAGGTTCTCCTCGTAGTAGGCCTGAAGCATGGTGAGTTCGTAGAGGTCCGTGAACAGCGCCAGGCCAGGGGTGTACGGGGCGGTTGCGTGCCCGGCGCCGGTCATGCCGTCAGCTCTTCCAGGATCTGCGCGTGGATCTCGCGATCGGCCTCGGTGTGCAGGACGAAGCGGATGTGGCCGACGGCGTCCAGACGCGGGGTGGCGCCAATGACCGTCTGCAGAGCGATCCGGGCGGCCTCCTCGACGGGATAGCCGAACGCCCCGGTGGACAAGGCCGGAAAGGCGATGCCGTAGACCCCGGCCTCTTCCGCCCGGAGCAGGGCATTGCGGTAGCAGTCGGCCAGCAGTCGGCTGGCCGGCTCGTCATGCCCGTAGACCGGCCCGAGGCAGTGGATCACGAAGCGGTTGGGCAGGTTGTGGCCGTCGGTCAGAACGGCCTGACCCGGTTCGATCGGTGCCAGCGGCTGGCATTCACGCTCCAGCCCCGGGCCGGCGGCACGGTGGATGGCTCCGGCCACACCACCGCCCGGACGCAGCCAGGCATTGGCGGCGTTGACCACCGCATCCATGTCGCGTTGCGCGGCGATGTCGCCGGTGGTGCATTCGATGGTGACGCCGTGAACCTTGACCCGCATGTGTTCCCCTTGTCCGGAATTCCCGTGGCCTGGCCGGCCCCCTTGTTCCAAGCATAGGGCACTCGTCCCAATCGGGTGAACCGCGTCTTAGCGAGCGTCCCCGGCGAGCCGGTCGCGTACCGCCGCGGTCAGTTCCAGCGAGCGCCGTCGCGCCGCGTGATCGAAGGTGGAGGTGGTGACGATCAGTTCGTCAGCGCCGGTCTGCTCGAGAAACCGGCGGATCTCGGTCTCCACCGTGTCCGGTGCGCCGATCGCGGAGCAGGCCATGGTCTGCTCGACGATCGCGCGTTCGGCGCGGTTGAGCCGCTCGCGGTAGCCCTCGACGGGGGGCTGGATCGGTTCCGGGCGCCCGCGACGCAGGCTGATGAACGCCTGTTCCATGGAGCTGGCCAGGGTTCGGGCCGCGTCGTCGGTGTCGGCGGCGTACACGTTGTAGCCGAGCATCGCGTAGGGGCGGTCCAGCCATGCGGACGGTCGGAACTGATTCCGGTACAGCGCCAGTGCGTCCATCAGTTGCCCGGGAGCGAAGTGCGAGGCGAATGCGTAGGGCAGTCCCATGCGGGCCGCCAGCTGGGCGCCGAACAGGCTGGAACCCAGGATCCAGACGGGCACCTGCTGGCCGGCGCCGGGGATGGCGCGGATCACCTGGTCGGGCTGCGGATCGTCCAGGTAGCCGAGCACCTCGGCGACGTCCCGGGGGAATTCCTCGGGGTCGATGTCCGGGGCACGGCGCAGGGCGCGGGCCGTGGTCGGATCGGTCCCGGGTGCCCGGCTCAGTCCCAGGTCGATGCGGCCGGGGTACAGGGCGTTCAGGGTGCCGAACTGTTCGGCGACCACCAGGGGTGCATGGTTCGGCAGCATGATGCCGCCGGCACCCACCCGGATCTGTTCGGTGGCGGCCGCGACCTGGCCGATCACGACGGCGGTGGCGGCGCTCGCGATGCCGGGCATGTTGTGGTGCTCCGCCAGCCAGTAGCGCCGGAAGCCCAGCGTCTCGGCGTGGCGCGCCAGATCCAGGGTGTTGTGCAGCGCCCGGCCGGCGTCGCCATCGGCGGAGATCGGGGCCAGGTCGAGGACGGAGAATGCGGTCATGGGTGCGATTGTACCGGCGCAGGTGTCGGGCGCAGCCGCCGGCGTTGCCGGTGGGGTCTATAGTCGGGTTAAGGCCTTGCCGGAGGGCGCGCCATGAGTATTTCCAGGACCCTGAACAACTTTCTCGACGAGCATGCGGTGACCTACCAGATCGTGCACCATCCGCACTCCGACTCGGCCAGCCGCACGGCCGAAGCGGCCCATGTGCCGGGTGACGCCGTGGCCAAGGCGGTGCTGCTGGTCGAGGAGGACGGGCAGTACCGCCTGGCCATCGTGCCGGCCACGCGCCGCGTGAAACTGGGACGCCTGCACCGGCTGCTGGGCGAGCATGTGGGCCTGGCCACCGAGGACGAGGTGGCCCGCGTGTTTGCCGACTGCGAACGCGGCGCCATCCCCGCCCTGGGGCCGGCCTTCGGGCTGGAGACCCTGGTGGACGAAAGCCTGCTGGAGCAGCGCGACGTGTATCTCGAGGCCGGCGACCACGAATCCCTCGTGCACCTGCGCGAGGCGGATTTCCTCTACCTCCTCGGCCAGCCCCGCCGCGGCGACTTCAGCGCCCACGTCTGAGTTTCCGGCCCTGACGACACTCCGTCCCCCGAGCGAATTCGGTGTCGCGCGGCCACTTCGTCTATCGTCGGTGGCTGTCCTGCAGGAGGAGGTGGCTGGATGACGACGATGGATCCGTTCCTGGAAATGGCGCTGGACGAGGCGCGCGAGGGGCTGGGCGAGGCCGGAATCCCCATCGGGTCGGTGCTGGTGCACCGTGGCGAGGTGATCGGGCGCGGGCACAATCGGCGCGTGCAGCAGGGCAGTGCCATCCTGCATGCCGAGATGGATGCGCTGGAGAACGCCGGGCGACAGCCCGCGCAGGTATACCGCGAGTGCACGCTCTACACGACGCTGTCGCCCTGCGCGATGTGCAGCGGGGCCATCGTTCTCTACGGTATTCCGCACGTGATCATTGGCGAGAATGAGTCCTTTCTCGGTGAGGAGGACTGGCTGCGCGGGCACGGCATTCAGGTGGATGTGGTGCAGGACCCGGGCTGCCGCGAACTGATGCGGTCGTTTATCGCTACGCACCCGGAACTGTGGCATGAGGATATCGGCCACTGAGGGACGTCTCCGGGGAGCATGGCCTGTCGCTCGAAGATCGAGTCGATGGGATCAGGGGCTTTCGCGCGGGGGCGGATCGGCGTAGGGATAGTCGCTCGCCTCCAGGTTTTCCTGGAAGCTCTCGAGGCGCTCTACGGCCAGATCGGTGCGGTTGAACTGGGCGATGTGGAACAGGGCATCGCCCTCGTTGATCAGCGGCAGGTTGAGTTCGCCGATGATGATGCCGGAGGCGGGGGCGAGGATCTCGGTCTCGGTCTCGCCGAAGGGGTCGGAGACGATGGCCAGCCGGGTTTGGTCGCGGACGACGCGATCGCCCTGGCGCACGAAGGTCCGCAGGATGCCGCTTTGCGGCGCTCGGACCCAGCCGCTGGTGCGGGCCATGATGGGCTCCTTGCGCGGACGCCGGCGCACGGCCGGGAGCATCTCCAGGTGGCGCATGACCTCGATGATGCCGTGTACCCCGCCGCGGATGGAGAGCTCGTCGAAGCGCAGGGCCTCGCCGGCCTCGTAGAGCAGGATCGGGATCTGGCGTTCCGCGGCCGCCTCGCGCAGGGAACCGTCGCGCAGCGCGGAGTTGAGGATCACCGGTGCGCCGAAGGCACGGGCGAGCTCGCGGGTTTCCGTATGGTCCAGATTGGCGCGGATCTGTGGCAGGTTGGATCGGTGGATGGCGCCGGTATGCAGGTCGATTCCGTGCGTGCAACGCTGGACGATCTCGCGCATGAACAGCCGCGCGACCCGGGCGCCCAGCGAGCCCTTCTGTGATCCCGGAAAACAGCGGTTCAGGTCGCGCCGATCGGGCAGGTAGCGGCTCTGGTTGATGAAGCCGTGCATGTTCACCACGGGCACGGCGATCAGGGTGCCCTTCATGCGCCGCAGGGCGGGCACCTTGAGCAGGCGGCGGATGATCTCGACGCCGTTGATCTCGTCGCCGTGGATGGCGGCACTGACGAACAGCACCGGCCCCTTGCGCCGGCCGCACAGGACCTGCACCGGCATGTGTGTCGGGGTGTGCGTGTAAAGCGCGCTCAGCTGCAATTCCACCGTGCGGCGTTCGCCCGGGCGGACCGTGGTGCCGCCGATCGTGATCGGGTCGTTGCGAACGGCCCGCGGAGTCGCCATTAGCCGCGGCCCTTGGTCTTGGTCCGGTTGGGCTTGGCGTTCTTCTCGATGAAGTCGATGATCATGCCCGCCACGTCCTTGCCGGAGGCGTTCTCGATGCCTTCCAGGCCGGGCGACGAATTGACCTCCATGACCACGGCGCCGTGGTTGGAGCGCAGCAGGTCCACACCGCAGACGTTCAGCCCCATCACCTTGGCCGCGCGCACGGCGGTGGCGCGTTCTTCCGGGGTGATGCGGCACAGCGTGGCGCTGCCGCCACGGTGCAGGTTGGAGCGGAACTCGCCTTCCTTCGCCTGGCGCTTCATGGCGGCGACGACCTTGTCGCCGATCACGAAGCAGCGGATGTCCGAGCCCTTGGCCTCCTTGATGTATTCCTGCACCAGGATGTGCTGCTTCAGACCCATGAAGGCCTGGATGACGCTCTCGGCCGCCTGCTTGGTCTCGGCCAGTACCACCCCAAGGCCCTGGGTGCCTTCCAGCAGCTTGATCACGCAGGGCGCGCCGCCCACGGTGGCCAGCAGGTCGTCGATGTCGTCCGGCGAGTGTGCAAACCCGGTGACCGGCAGGCCGATACCGCGGCGCGACAGGAGCTGCAGGCTGCGCAGCTTGTCGCGCGAGCGCGAGATGCCGACGGACTCGTTCAGCGGATAGACGTTCATCATCTCGAACTGGCGCAGCACGGCGGTGCCGTAGAACGTGATGGAGGCCCCGATGCGCGGGATAACCGCGTTGAACTGGTCGAGGATGTCACCCTTGTAGTGGATCTGCGGGTTGTGCGCGGTGATGTTCATGTAGCAGCGCAGCGGGTCCACCACACGGACCTCGTGGCCGCGCTGGTCGGCGGCCTCGACCAGGCGTCGGGTGGAGTAGAGCTTGCTGTTACGCGAGAGGATGCCGAGTTTCATTCAGGCGCCTGCTGGGCTGTCGGGGTGGACGGACGATGGCTGGCAATGAACGAGGCTTGGGGGTCGACCAGGAAGCGACCCCGCATGGCCTCGCGGCCAAGCAACATGCGAAAGAGCATGTTATCGCGGCTGGTCAGGGAAAGCTCAACGGGCAACAGCAGAGGGCCCAGTTGCACGCGGGTGGCGATGAAATAGCGATCGCCGCTGTGCCCGCCGGAGTCGGTGACGCGGCGGATGTCCAGTACCGGGGCCTCGCACCAGACCTCGGTCGTGGCGTCGTGCTGGTGAGGGTGAATGCCGAAACGCACCCATTCGTGACTGTCCCGGGTGAACGGCTCGATGTGGAAGGTGTGGAGCGCAGAGCTGCGCGCGCCGGTATCGACCTTGCACTTGATGGCGGGGATCCCGAGATCGGGGAGCCCGACCCATTCGCGCCAGCCGAGGATGGGCGCCTCGCGGGTTTGCGGTGTGGTTTGGCTGGAAGGGGACGGGTGATCCACGTCGGCTCCCGGTGCGGGTGGAAGCCCCACTATAGGGAAACACTAATTCATGTACACGCTCGTGTCGGCACCCCGGGTTCCCCGATCCTGCGTTGCGGCCCGAATCCGCCAACAACGGGCCGGTAGAACCACTACCGGCCGCGCACCGCGCCTTGTTCGCGAGCCAAAGCGACTCGAGCGCGAGTGTGTACATGAATCAGTGCTTCCCCAGCGAATTAGCCGCCCGCTGCGAGCGGCCGGGGACACTTGGTTGCATGTGACCCCGAGGAGGGCTCAGTCCTCCGCGATGGCCGCGTTGGTCAGGTTGTCCAGCGCATTGCTCATGGTGTCCAGGATGTCGTCCCGGTCGTCGATTCCGTGGCGTTCGGCCATCCATTCCGGGTCGTTGTAGGCCAGCCAGGTCTGGCCGTCGTCATCGGTCCAGGCCAGCGCCTTCATCGGCAGGTCGATGCCCGCGGTCTGCTGGCTGGTGAACATGTGGCTGCCCAGTGCCGGGTTGCCGAACAGCAGGAGTTCGGTAGGACCGAGGTCGATGTCCACACCGTCGGCCTTTGCCGCATGGTCCCAGCGCAGGGCGACGCCGACGTCGTTGGCTGCGAGCGCGTTCTCCAGCCGATCCAGGGTCTCGGAGGCCGAATGCGGGCTGGCCTTGGCGATCATGCCGGGGACGTCGACGGCCAGCGCCGGTGTCGCGGTCAGGGCCAGGGGCAGCAGGGCAGTGAGCAGAGTCTTTTTCATGACGAGGTCCTTGTCTCGGGGAGAATCGAACAGGTCGGGCCGGAGAGCGGTGGGGCGTTGCCCCGGGTTGCACCTGCGTGGAAAACCCAAGGCGGGGAAGGTAGACGATCGATACAGATTTTGCAGGGCCCCTCGCGACGATGGTCGGTTCGGGGCCTGAATTCGGGGGGGCAGTCTGCCGGGGCGGGCGGACGCCGGCTATGTTCGAGCGGCCGGAAAAAAGGCTCCGGCGTCCGCCAGAGGGCGGCAGGTGCCGAGGCCTGCGTCACTGCATCAGCAGGTAGCCTTCATGCTGCAGTTCGATGATCTCGGCGTCGGCCATCGGCACGACGTTCACGAAGCCGTGGATGTCCTCGAGCTCGATCCCGCGCAGGCGGGCGGAGGCTTCGCACATGCGGAACTCGATATTGCCGGCCTGTGTCAGCGACCGGGCGCGGCGCATCAGTTCTTCGTGCTCGTCGAATTCGTCGCGGGTGAAGTAAGGCACTTCCTGCCCGTGCAGCACCATCACGATGTGCGATTCGAACGGGTCGGCCTCGTAGACATTGTTCAGCATGCTCACCCGATCCAGCACCATTTCCAGCTCGCGCGGGCTGCTGGTGTAGACGTCATAGACCACCTTGCGGGGCTCGTAGGGGCGATCCATCTTCTCGGCGGAACCCCACGGCAGGTTGTCATCCGCGCCGGCGACGAGGGGGAGGGCCAGCAGGCTGACGGCGGCCAGCAGGATCAGCAGCAGTCGGGTTACGGGACGGTTTTTCCGGTTCATGAGTGGCTCCTTGGTTGCTTTGCCTCGTGGAGGGTGGACGCTTTGCCGTAGCGAAACGTTCCTTGCGACGCGGGACGCTACATGCGGGTCTCGGGCCCCTGATTCCGCAGTACGCGCTCGAGGACCGATTCCATCGCGAAGGTGATGCGCCGGCCCAGCGTCTGGGGACGGTGATAGGTCAGTTCGAATACGTCCGCCTCGCGGGTCAGTTCCAGCAGCAGGTCATCGCTGGTGCGCAGTTCGTCGGCCAGCCCCATCTCGCGGGCCTGTTCGCCGTACCAGTGTTCCCCGGTGGCGACCTGCTCGAGGTCCAGTTGCGGGCGGTAGCGGGCCAGGAAGGTCTTGAACAGCTCATGCGCCTCTTCCAGTTGCTCGCGGAACTTCTTGCGGCCCTCGTCGGTGTTCTCGCCCAGCATGGTCAGGGTGCGCTTGTACTCGCCGGCGGTCAGCAGCTCGATGTCGATGTCGTTGCGTGACAGCCAGCGGTGAAAATTGGGAATCTGCGCGACCACGCCGATCGAGCCCAGCACCGCGAAGGGAGCGGCCACGATGCGGTGACCGACCGCCGCCATCATGTAGCCGCCGCTGGCGGCCACGCGGTCCACGGCCACGGTCAGGTCCAGACCCCCTTCGCGCAGGCGGGCCAGCTGGGCGGCGGCCAGCCCGTAGGAGGGGACCAGGCCCCCTGGACTTTCCAGGCAGACAATCGCCCGGTCCTGGTCCGGCCGCGCCATCGTGAGGATCGCGGTGACTTCCTCGCGCAGGCTTTCGACACTGGAGGCGCGGATGTCGCCGTCGAAACGCAGCACGTACACGCGGGGGCGTTCGGTCGTCGAACCGTCGTCCGGAGGCGCATCGCCGGATTGCGTCATGTCCGCGCTCCCCGATCCTTCCGCCTGCGACGGGGCATCGTGGGCTCGCCCCAGCTTGCGACGGCTCCAGGCGCGCAGGCGCTCGAGCCGACCACGGCGGCGTTCAACGGCTCGGCGCACGGTTTTCTCCATGCGCTCGAAGCGGTCGTTCAGGCGCTTGACCTGCAGGCGGTCCGGCCGTCGCTCGCGCGAGCGGGCGAGCAGGCCGGCGAACGCACTCAGCACGATGAGCGCGGCGATTACGGCCGTGGCGGCCTTGGCGAGGAAGAGTCCGTATTCCTGCAGAAATTCCATTTCGTGTCCCGGTTGAATGGGGTTGCGTGGTGAGCCGCGAAGGCGGTGTGTGCATAATGCCAGCATGGATACCGATACAGTTGAAGACCCCCGGAGCGCGGGACGGTTTCACGGCCAGGAAGGTTCCGCGGCCGGTCCGGTTCCCGAGCCGATCATTCACGCCGGGTATGCCACGCTGAGCCTGCGCCAGATCGACGACTGGAACGGGGTGCCCAAGGGCACGGCCTTTCGCCTGTTCAAGGCACGCAAGGACCAGCTGCGCGAGGGCGTGGATTTCTTCTACATCCCCGAAGGCAGCCACCCCGAACTGACCGAGACCCTGCGCCTGGATGGCCGAATCTATCCCTCCACCGTACACCTGGTACTGCTGACCGGCGCCGCCTATGCCCGCCTGCGCGAGGAGTGGCATGCGCGCACTCACAAGCCGGGTTGCGGATGCCCCGACGAACACTGACAGGGCGCGGCCCCATGGGCCTGTCCGAGCGGGCCGATTGATGCGTGTCACCCTTGAACAGTGGCGGATGCTGCAGGCGGTGGTGGAGGCCGGCGGCTTTGCGCGTGCCGCCGAACGGGTGCACAAGAGTCCGTCGAGCATCAACCATGCGGTGCAGAAGCTGGAAGAGCAGCTGGGGGTGGATGTCTTCGAGGTGCAGGGCCGCAAGGCCGTACTCACCCCGGCGGGCGAGGCGCTTTTGCGCCGGGCCGGGCATCTGCTCGAAGAGGCGGCGGAGATCGAGAACCTGGCCGGCGCGCTGGCGGCAGGGGTGGAATCCGAGATCCGGCTGGCAGTGGATCAGCTGCTGCCGCGCGAGCCGGTGATCCGGGCGCTGGAGACCTTCTCGAAGGCCTACCCGGCCACCCGGATCCAGCTGCACGAGGTGGTGCTGAGCGGGGGGCCGGACATGCTCCGGGAAGCGGCCGTGGACATTCTGCTGGGGCCGGAACTGCCTTCCGGTTATCTCGGGAGCTGTCTGGGCGAGTTGTCGATGGTCTGCGTCGCGCATCCCTCGCATCCCCTCGCCCAGGCGGAAGCGGCCCTGACCCGGCGCGATCTGCAGGCACACCGCCAGGTGGTGGTGCGCGATTCCGGCGACCAGGGAGGTGGCCAGGGCGGCTGGGTCGAGGCGGACCAGCGCTGGACGGTCTCGCACATGGGCACGGCCTGCGAGATCCTGCGTTCGGGCATCGGGTTCGCCTGGGTGCCGGAGGATCGCATCGCGGGGGATCTTGCCGACGGCCGCCTGGTCGAATTGGATCTGGAGGCCGGGGCGCGCCACCGGGTGCCGTTCTACATCGTGCACGCGGACCGGGATCGCGCCGGTGTGGCCAGCCAGGCCCTGATGGCGGCCTTGGAGGCCGCCTTCGGCGCAGCCTCGACAGAGGCCTCCACCCCGACAGACCCTTTCTAGGCCTGCCACGGGTAAACATACAAGCCTGCTTGCAGGCGAAGCCCGGTCCGTGTCGGGCAGGGTGGCAATCCGACCCCAATCCAACCAGCAAGGAAAGAATCGATGTGCGGGATCGCAGGAGAATTCGTCTGGGGCGAGCGGCGTGCGAGCGGCGAGGCGGTCGCACGCATGCTGCCCTGCCTGGAACGGCGCGGCCCGGATGCCGACGGGCTGTGGGCCTCCGGGCGGGTCGCGTTGGGGCACCGGCGCCTTTCGATCCTGGATCTGTCGCAGCGCGCGCACCAGCCGATGTTCGACCCGGAGACCGGGCTCGCGCTGGTGTTCAACGGCGCGATCTACAACTTCCGCGCCCTGCGCAGCGAGCTGGAGGGCCGCGGCCATCGTTTCTTCTCCACCGGCGATACCGAGGTCATCCTGCGCGGCTATGCCGAGTGGGGCGAGGGCATCGTGGCCCGGCTGCACGGCATGTTCGCCTTTGCCCTGTATGACGGCCACGCCCAGCGCCTGCTGCTGGCGCGCGACCGCATGGGCATCAAGCCGCTGTACCTGGCGCGCACGGGCGACGGCATCCGCTTCGCCTCCAACACCCAGGCGCTGCTGGCGGCGGGCGACGTGGATACCGAACTGGATGCCGAGGCACTGCACATGCTGTTCTCGCTGCACGCGGTGGTGCCCGCGCCGCGCACCGTGCTGCGTGGCATCCGCAAGCTGGAGCCGGGGCATTACCTGAGCATCGATGCGCGCGGCCAGGAACGTCTGCAGCGCTACTGGACGCTGCATGCCCACCGCCCGGACGCGGCCGTGTCCGACGCCGAATGGCAGGAGCGTATCGAGCACAGTCTGCGCAGCGCCGTGCGCAGGCGCCTGGAGGTGGCCGACGTGCCGGTCGGCGTGCTGCTCTCCGGCGGGCTGGACTCCTCCCTGCTGGTCGCGCTGGCGATGGAGGAGGGGGCGCAGGACCTGCGCACCTTTACCGTCGGCTTCGAGGACCAGCCGGAGGAGAAGGGCTCGGAGTTTGAATACTCCGATCCGGTCGCCGAGCGCTACGCCACCGACCATCAGGCCACGCTGATCCCCAACGACCAGGTGCTGGCCCGATTGCCGGAGGCGGTCGGGGCGATGGCCGAGCCGATGTTCGGCCAGGACGCGGTGGCCTTCTACCTGCTGTCCGAGCAGGTCTCGCAGCATGTGAAGGTGGTGCAGTCCGGCCAGGGCGCGGACGAGGTCTTCGGCGGCTACTTCTGGTACCCGCAGATGGCCGAGGACCGTCACGGCGACTGGGTGGAACGTTTCCGCCGCCACTACTTCGACCGCGACCACCCCGAGATGGCCGAGATGCTGCGCCACCCGCCGGCGAACGACGTGACCGGCGACTGGCTGCGCGAGCAGTTTGCCGAACTCGAGACCGACCGCGCGGATTCCTTCATCGACGCGGTGCTGGCGCTGGATGTGACCACGCTGATCGTGGACGATCCGGTCAAGCGCGTGGACAACATGACGATGGCCTTCGGCCTGGAGGCGCGGGTCCCGTTCCTGGATCACGAACTGGTGGAGACGGCCGCCGCGATGCCGCCGCACCTGAAGCTGGGCGACGGCGGCAAGGACGTGCTGCGCCGCATCGCCCGCGGGCGCCTGCCGGACGCGGTGCTGGACCGGCCCAAGGGCTACTTCCCGGTGCCGGCACTCAAATACGTGCGCGGGGACTTCCTCGAGTTCATGCGCGACATCCTGACCTCGCGCGCCTCGCGCGAGCGCGGCCTCTATCAGCCGGCCTACATCGACAGGCTGCTGGATGCCCCGGACCAGTACTTCACCCGCATCCAGGGCTCCAAGCTCTGGCACGCAGCCCTGCTCGAATACTGGCTGCAGACCCACGTGGACCGGTAATCGCGGCATGGAGCGGGTGCGGATCCGGCGCGTCTACGATCCGGTCGATCCCGAGGGTGGGGCCCGTGTGCTGGTCGACCGCCTCTGGCCCCGCGGGGTGAAGAAATCGGCGCTCGCGCTGGATGCCTGGGAAAAGTCGCTCGCCCCGTCCGCGGATCTGCGCCGCTGGTTTGGCCACAACGTGGCGTGCTGGCCCGAATTCTGTCGCCGGTATCGGGCGGAACTGGCGGCCGCTCCCGACGATGCATGGGCCTGATTGCTGGGGTATGCCCGGCGTAGCCGCCTGACCCCGCTGACGGCCACCCGAAACGAGGAGCACAGCGATGCGGCGGTCCTGCGGGAACTCCTCGACGCCGAACTCGCCGAGGAGGCGACGAACGACGAGCGGGCCTCGCCGGTGTGTTTCGGACCCGAAAGCGGGGGGCGCGCGGGGTAGACCGTCTGGCCCCATGTCCCCCACGCGTCCTGATCGGCGTCAGACCTTGAAGCGGTTGACGATCTCGCGCAGTTGCTCGGACAACCCGGCCAGGGTCTCGCTAGCCTGACCCATTTGTACGACATTGGTGGCGTTGTGCTCCGAGACTTCGCTGACCGAGTGGATATTGCGGTTGATCTCGTTGGAGGTAGCCGACTGCTCTTCGGCTGCGCTCGCGATTTGCCGCGTCATGTCCTCGATCTTTTCGACCGCGGCGACAATCTGTTCGAGCGACGTGCCCGCCTGGTTGACCTGATCCACGCCATCCTGGGCCTGGGTCTGGCTGGCGGCCATCGCCGTTACGGCCTGATCCGCACGCTTCTGCACCGCCTCGATCATCTGCTGAATCTCGGTGATTGACTCCTGCGTGCGGACGGCGAGGTTGCGAACCTCCTCGGCGACCACCGCGAACCCACGACCGTCTTCCCCTGCGCGCGCTGCCTCGATTGCGGCGTTCAGAGCCAGCAGGTTGGTCTGGTCGGCGACGTTGTTGATGACCTGCAGGATGTCGCCGATATTGTCGCTGTCACCCTTGAGCGCCGTGATGACCTCGGCGGTGCTCTGGATCTCGTTCGAGAGCTTGTTGATCGAGGTGACCGATGCGCTGACCACGTTGCGGCCACTCTGGGCCTGTTCCGTGGTTTCTCGCACGACATCTGCCGTGCTCTGGCTGTTGCGGGCGACCTCCTCGACGGTCGCGGTCATCTCGTTGATCGCTGCGGCCGCGTCACTGAGCTGGGCGTTCTGGCGATTTACACCCTTGTCGGTCTCTTCGTTGATGTGTGAAAGCTCGGTAGCGGCCGAGGCGACTTCCTCGGCATGGCCGCGAACGCTGCCGATCAGTTCGCGCAGGCGGGACTGCATGGTGGCGATGGCCGCGAGCAACGACGAGTCATCGCCCTTGCGCAGCTGGATCGGGACGGTCATGTCGCCCTCCGACACCTGGCGGACGACGTCCGATGCGTAGGCAGGATCGCCCCCTAGTGTGCGCAGGACGTTGCGGATTACCCCGAGGCTGATCAGCGAGGCCGCGATCAGGATGGCGATGGTGAGGCCGACGACCCACCAAAGCGCGCGTTGCAGCTCGGCCAGTGCGACCCCTTCGTCGAGCTCCATCAGCAGGCCCCAGCCAAGCAGGGGGATGTCGGTAAAGCTACCGATCACCGCAGTCCCGATTGCGTTTTGGTAGCGTCCGACCCCACTGTCACCCGCGGCGATCGCCTGTGCAGCCCGGGTGTCGATTGGCTGGTCCGTATCGGGGGCCGATTCAACCGGTGTCACGGGATGCCGGTCGCGGTCTACGAGGTAGATCTCGGATCCTTCGCCGAGATCGATCGCGTTGACCCGATCAAAGATCGTGTCGAGTTGCACCGCCCCGCGCATCACGGCGATTGGTTCGCCATCCGGTCCTTCGATCGGAATTGCGACGGTGCTGACCCGATTGCCCGTCGCGCGGGAAACCACCGGCCGCGAGAAGGTGTCCTCCCCACTGATCGCGCTCTGGAACCATGCCCGGTCGGGCACATTGAAATCGTTCGCCTCCTCGCGGCTGAGGACGCGCGCCTGTCCGTCGAAGGCCACTCCGACCTCGCCCATGCCGTCGGCATTCACGACAAAGATCGTGTCGTATTCACCGCGCAGCGACGCGATCTGCTCGATCAGGTGCTCGAGTTCATCGAGGTCCATGCCGCGAGCTGCATCGAGGCCTGCGAGGTAGCGCATTTCATCCTGCCGCCCCAGGAGCCATTCGTTGAAGGACTGGGCGTTG
The DNA here is from genome assembly GCF_000381445.1 of Thioalkalivibrio sp. ALE22. Lineage (NCBI taxonomy): Bacteria > Pseudomonadati > Pseudomonadota > Gammaproteobacteria > Chromatiales > Ectothiorhodospiraceae > Thioalkalivibrio > Thioalkalivibrio sp. ALE22. Next base: position 40,558 of record NZ_KB906508.1, on the reverse strand, counting down.
GATTCGCCCATTGCGTGAAGCCGGTCGATGGTCGCGTCGGTGTAGGAGGCGCGGTACTGCAAGAAGATGAGGGTGGCAACGATGAGGATCGCGCCCACGATGAGAGACAGGATCATCAGCGTCAGGCGGGTACCGAAGCCGACACTGGAGAGGGGGTTCAGGGATGTCATCGCGTTGTCCTTCCATTTCGTTGTTCTAGTCGGAGGGCGACAAGCAGATCCGTGTGAGCGCCGCACCCGATACAGGGGGTAGCGGCACGCCCAAAGGCTTTTTTAGAGCATTTTGGGCATTTTTCTTGTGGGAACGGTGTATCGCGTTTCGGTACGGACGGATTTCCCGGTAATCGTTATCCGGGATCCTGGCGGCAGGGGTTGCCCCGACGGGGGAGATCCCGGCTTTTCGCTACGCTCCGGCCGGGATGACGATGCAGGGGTAAAGGGCGGCGCTGGTGATATTCCAGGAAAGGCGCGGATTACAGCGACCTGCGGCTGGCTATGCCGCCTCCGGAGGATCTCCGTGACTGGCCGACTCTCGTTGCTAATCAGGTCCGCTTTCGAGCTTGGCCTTGTTCGTGCCTTCGTGCTCTTCGTGGTGAAATCCGTATTTCCCTCAGGACTCCGTCAGGCGCGGCATCAGCATGGTGAGGTTGCAGGGCATGGTGCGGTCGTCGAGCTGGGCCTGGATGATGCGGTCCCAGGCGGTGCGGCAGGCGCCGGTGGAGCCGGGCAGTACGAAGAGGTAGGTGCCGTTCGCGACCCCTGAAAGGGCGCGGGACTGCAGGCTGGATGTGCCGATCTCTTCATAAGAGAGCATGCGGAACAGCTCGCCGAAGCCCTCGATGGTCTTGTCCAGCAGTACCGAGGCGGCCTCGGGTGTGCCGTCACGGCCGGTGATTCCAGTGCCGCCGGTGGTGAGCACCGCATCGATCTCGGGGTCGGCGATCCAGCGCGAGAGTTCCGCGCGGATGGCGTAGATGTCGTCCTTCACGATCCCGCGATCGGCCAGGCGGTGGCCGGCGCCTTCGAGGCGTTCCACGAGGGCATCGCCGGAGCGGTCCTCCGCCAGTTCGCGGCTGTCGGAGACGGTGAGCACGGCGATGTTCAGCGGCGTCCGGACGGGGGTGGTCTCCGGCGTGGAATCGGTCATGGCAACGTCCTGTTGGTGTATCGTGGCGCCCATCTTAATGAGTTGCTGGAGTTCCGGGAATGTCGGAGCGGGTACAGAAGGTCCTGGCGGCGCGCGGGCTGGGTTCGCGGCGCGAGATCGAGGGCTGGATCGAGCGTGGCGAGGTGCAGGTGAACAACCGGACCGCGCAGCTGGGGGATCAGGTCGACGAGCACGACGTGATCCGTGTGCGCGGCCGTATCGTGCGGCGCTCGGAGCATCCACATCGGTGGATCGTGTATCACAAGCCGGTGGGCGAGATCTGCAGCCGCTCCGATCCCGAGGGTCGGCGACCGGTGTTTGCCAGCCTGCCGCGTCTGAAGGGGCAGCGCTGGGTGGCGGTAGGCCGGCTGGACCTGAATACTTCGGGCCTGCTGCTGTTTACCACCGACGGTGAGCTGGCCAACCGGCTGATGCACCCGAGCATGGCGCTGGAACGCGAGTATGCCGTGCGGGTACTCGGCGAGGTGCCGCCGGCCACGCTGGACATGCTGCGCGAGGGTGTGGAGCTCGAGGACGGCCCGGCGCGTTTCGACAGCCTGGAGGAGCAGGGCGGGGACGGCGCCAATCACTGGTATCACGTGATCGTCAGCGAGGGCCGTAACCGCCTGGTGCGGCGGTTGTGGGATGCCGTCGGGGTCACGGTCAGCCGCCTGATCCGGGTGCGCTACGGGCCGGTCGTCCTGGGGCGGGGTCTGAAGACCGGCGCGGTCCGCGACCTGGAGAGCCGCGAGGTGGCCGGGCTGTACGCGGCGGTGGACCTGCCGATCCCGGAATCGGCGCGCCCGCGCGGGCGGGGCGGACCGCGCCGCGACCCTCGGAGCAAGCCGCGGCCCGGCAAGCCGGCGGCGGCCGGCAAGTCGCGCAACAGTCGGGCGGCGCGCGAGGACGGCTGGAGTTCCTCGCCGCCGAAGAAGTCGGGCAAGCCGGCATCCCCCGGTGGTCGCGGTGGTGGCCGGGGCGCGAAGCCCTCGGGCGGTCGTTCCGGCGGGCGCCCGGCGGGCGGTGGCAAATCGGGCGGGCGTCGCCAGCGGTAACGCCACGTGCGGATTCCCGACCTTCTGGAGGCCCTGCGCGCGGAGTACGGTGACCTGCAATGGTGGCCGGCCGATACCGCCTTCGAGGTGATGGTCGGTGCGGTACTGACCCAGAACACCAGCTGGACCAACGTCGAGAAGGCCCTGGACAACCTGCGCGCCATCGATGCCCTCTCGCCCGAAGGACTGATGGCGCTTGACCCGGAAGAACTGGCCGAGCGGATTCGTCCCAGTGGCTACTTCAACGTGAAGGCCGACCGGCTGCGGCATCTGCTGCGCTTCCTCGAGGCATCCGGCGGTGTCGAGGGACTGACCGCGCTGGAAACGGCCGAGTTGCGCTCGGCGTTGCTGGGCGTCAAGGGCGTGGGCCCGGAGACGGCCGACGATATCGTGCTGTATGCCTTCGACCGCCCGGTCTTCGTGGTGGATGCCTACACGCGGCGTCTGTTCGAGCGCCTGGAGGTCCCGCAGGCGCAGGCCCCCTATGATCAGCTACGTGGCCACGTCGAGACGGAGTTGGGACCGGATGTGGCCGCCCTGAACGACCTGCATGCGCTGATCGTGGAGCACGGCAAGGAGCGCTGCCGCCCGCGACCGCGGTGCGAAGGCTGCCCGCTGCGCGACCACTGCAGCCATCCCGACACTCGGGGAAACCCTTGAGGTCGCCGCCTCGTGCCGGTTGACGCTGACCCCGGGGCGCCCGAACCTGAGCGTTTGGCCCGACTGACCCGGGAGGTCGCATGCGGTACGTCTACTCCCTGCTGATCATCGTGTTCGTCGCGGTGGTCGCGATCTTTGCAATCCAGAACCTGCGACTGGTGACCCTGAATTTCCTGACCCTGCATGTGACGCTGCCACTGGCGTTGCTGATCGTCGGGATCTACCTGCTGGGGCTCGTCTCCGGGGGCGCGCTGGTGGCCCTGCTCAAGCGCTGGATCCGTGGCGCGAGTCGCTGATCGGGGCGGTTCGATGCCTGTGACCGGTCGCGTACGGTGACGGCGCACTGGATTCGTCGTCACCCCCTGCTGGTGATCGTGGCGGCACAGCTGTTCGGCACGTCGCTGTGGTTTTCGGTCAACGGGGTCGGGCTGTCGCTGCAGCAGGCGCTTGGCTGGTCGCCGTCCGAGATTGGCTGGCTGACCATGGCGACCCAGACGGGCTTCATCACCGGAACGCTGGCGGTGGCCGCGACCGGCCTGGCGGACCGTTTTCGTGCCAGCCGGCTGTTCGCGATCTCTGCCGTTGCCGGGGCCGGACTGAACGCCATGTTTATCCTGCTGGCCGGTGTCTGGGAGATGGCCCTGCTCACGCGGTTCCTGGTCGGACTGGCGCTGGCCGGGGTTTACCCCCTGGGCATGAAGCTGGTGATTGCCTGGACGCCCGAGTACAAGGGCTGGGCCCTGTCCTGGCTGTTGGGCATGCTGACTCTGGGCACCGCGCTGCCGCATCTGCTGCGCGGCGCCACGCTCGATTTCCCCTGGGCGATCCCGGTGCTGCTGGCGTCTTTCCTGGCGGTGCTGGCGGCACTGCTGATCGTGCGCCTGGGGGATGGGCCCCACCTGCCACCTCCGGGGCGCACACCGGGTCTGGGCAAGGGTTTTCGTGCATTGCGGCGGCGGGACTTCCGGGCCGTGGCCGGAGGCTACTTCGGGCATTGCTGGGAACTGTACGCCTTCTGGACGCTGGTCCCGCTGCTGGTGGCGCGCGAGCTGTCGCGTCTGGAGGCCGATGCCGGGCTGATCCCCTGGCTCGCTTTCGGCGTGATCGCGCTGGGGTTGGCCGGCTGCGTCTGGGGCGGCCGCCTGAGCCGGAGCCTGGGGAGTCTGCGCGTGGCGCGGGTGGCCCTGGCGACGTCGGGCCTGGCCTGCCTGCTGTATCCGCTGCTGGCCGGGCAGTCGCCCTGGCTGCTGTTCGGCCTGCTGGCCCTGTGGGGCCTGACGGTGATCGCGGACTCGCCGCAGTTCTCGGCCCTGGCCGCGGACAGTGCGCCGGCGGACGCGGTGGGGTCCGCGCTGAGCGTGATGAATGCGATTGGCTTTGCCCTGACCCTGCCGGGGATCTGGCTGACCAGCTGGCTGTGGGCGGACGGCGGGGTGTGGGTCCTGTGGCTGCTGCTGCCTGGCCCGTTGCTGGGGCTCTGGGCGCTGGCCCGCCTGTCGCCGCCGCATCGCTCCGCTGTGGCGCGCTGAAGCGATCGTGTCGCGGGGCTTGCGATGCAGCGGTCAGGGGCTCGCGAGTTCGGCCTGCGCCCGCGCCAGCAGTTCGGCGGCGGCGTCCGGTTGTTCGCGCAGGGCGCGACTCCAGTGCGGGAACAGATTCTGCTCCTCGCGGCCCTCGTGCTTGGCGAGCGCGCCGGAGATCAGGGCGAAGAACGGGGCCACGGCCCAGGCCTCGTCGACCCCTTCGCTGAATTCATGCTCGAGCATCGCGGTCTGTTCCAGGATCTCGTCGTGCTCGCGCAGCATGATCGAGGTCGGGTCCTGGCCGTTCGGGCTGCGCGGCAGGTCCAGCAGCGGCACGATCAGTTCGTTTTCCACCTCCACGTGGCGGCGCAGGCCATCCACGTAGGCGTGGAAATCCGGTGCGGCCCCCTCGAGATCGCCGGCGTTCACCTTGTGCAGGGCGCTGGCGAACAGGCGGTCGATGCGCAGGTGGTCGCGCTCCAGCAGGTCGACCAGATCCACCGGGGCGACATCCTCGCGGCGCTGCACCGCGAGCTTCCACAGCGGTGGCCCGTTTTCGAGACCCCGCCAGTGGATGGCATGCCGCAGCTGCAGGCCGACGGCGTCCATCAGGAGCTTCGGTTCCTGGTCCAGCCAGACCTCGAAGACCTGGCCCGGCCGCAGTTCGCGAAGGGTGTAATAGGCCCGCGTATGGGCATGGTCGCCCAAGCCGCGCAGATCGAGCAGGAAGTCAGCCATCGTCGCTCCCGATCCCGCGCCTTGCGGCCATGCGGGCACCGATGGTGTGGCGCTCCTCCGGGCTCAGCAGGTGCTCGGCGAACGGCAGCACGGCCCGCTCTTCCAGGTCGAGATGCACGCGGTATTGCCGGATCCAGGCCTCTGCGCCGGTCAGTTCCGCGGTCGAGCCGTCGGCAATTCGCTGCAGGGCCGGTTCCAGCCGGTCCCAGCCGGCCTCGATCTCGGCATGTTCCGCGCTCAGGCGCTCCAGCCATTCGCACAGTTGGGGGTGGCTGTCGGGGTGGTCGCAGTGCCGCTGGAGGAGGGGGAACAGATCCTCGTCCTCGTCCGCGTGGTGATTGGGGGCAGCCTCGTGAAAGTATTTCAGGACCCGAGCCGCCGCGGTGCGCGCCTCCTCGTCAGCGCCCTTTGCGGCGAGGTGGGCGGGCAGACGCTCGAGGATGTCCAGGGAGTTGAGGATGCGCCGATGACAGGCGCGCAGCAGCTCGACAGGCTGCTGGAATCCGGGGACGGTCTCGTGGAGTTGCAGATGCATGGCAGTTGCGGCCTTGGCGGGTTTTCCTGAAGGGTGACTGTTACCGATCGGACGCGAGCGGGTGTTGATCTCGATCAATGTATACTGAATATAGCTTAAAGTATGCTGGGTAAAACCTGCCAAGGAGCATTGCATGCACCCTCGAAACCGGATGTTCATCCTCGCGGCCCTGGTCTATGCCCTGCTGGGCGGGCTGCTCGGCATCCTCTGGCTGGTGCATCCCGGCCTGATCCCGGGCAACGTGCCGCGCATCCACGGCCACCTGATGCTGCTGGGCTTCGTGACCATGATGATCTATGGCGTGGGGCTGCATGTGCTGCCGCGCTTTTCCGGGCGGTCCCTGTTCTCCGAACGCCTGGGGCATGCGCAGTTCCTGCTGGCCAACATCGGGCTGTGGGTGATGGTCGCCGGCTGGCTGGTCTTCCATAACGCGACGGTCGCGGTGGGTGGCGCGATGGCCTGGGGGGCGATGATCCTGTTCGCCGTGAATATCGCACTGACCGTGCGCCACTACGGTCCGAAGGGGGCATAACCATGGCACGGGAGGAATACAACGGTTGCGAATTGCCCGACGACCTGTTCTACGACCTGGACTACGTCTGGGTGCGGCCGGAGGACGACGGGACCTTTACCCTCGGGATTACCGATCCGGCGCAGACCATGGCGGGCCGTGTGCAGTACTTCCGCTTTCGCAAGCCGGGTTCGCACCGTGCCGCGGGCAAGCCGGTGGCGCGGCTGGAGTCGGGCAAGTGGGCGGGCGGCATCCCGACCCCGTTCGACGGCACCATCGAGCGCATCAATCCGGCCGTGGAGGCGGACCCGGGGCTGGTGAACGTGGCGCCCTACACGGATGCCTGGGTGGTCGTGATGCGTCCCGACGACCCGGAAAAGGCGCTGGAGCGGCTGCACACCGGGCCCGAGGCGATCACCGGTCTGAAGCAATGGATCGACCGCTACGACATCCACTGCATGCGCTGCGCGGACTGAACCGGGGGAGACGGATTCATGAAGGTGGAACTGCTGGTATCCGAATGGTGTGCCTCCTGCCACGATGCCGAGCGCATCTGGCGTCAGGTGGCCGAGGACAAACAGATCGACTTTGCGGTGGTCGACATGGGTCAGCCGGAAGGCCGCGAGCTGGCCACGCGGCTGCGTGTTCGCTCCATCCCGGCCGTGGTGGTCGATGGCGAGCTCAAGCACATCGGTCTGCTGGATCGCACGTCCGCCACCGAACTGGTGGGCGCGGCGCCGGAGCGTACGCAGAAGGCGGCGCGGCATGTGGGGCTTGGGCTGTCGGCCTCCAGCCGGGCCTCGGTGCTGGGGGCGATGGCCTGGCTGCTGATCGCGGGGGCGGCCCTGCCGCTGGGGGGCTTCTTCCTGGAGGGCGCGGCTCGCCCGGCGGCGCTGCACGGCTTTACCCTGGGCTTTCTGCTGCTGCTGATCATGGGGCTGGGCGAGCACATGCTGCCGCGCTTCACCGGGCACCCGATCGCCAGCGGCTGGCTGTGGGCCTGGGCACCGCAGGTCCTGGTGCATCTGGCCGTGCTGGGCATGGGCCTGGGCTGGATTCTGGGGGTTGCGATGCTGACTGCAGTCGGTGCTGTGGCCGCATTTGTCGGGCTTGCGTTGTTTTCGCTGCGTATCGCCCCGCTCCTGCTGCGCCCGTCCCTGTGAGGGTCCTGCTTCTGCCGAGGCGGTAGAATGCTGTGCATGGGTATTCATCGGAGCCGCTGACAGTGAGTCTTTTCGACAAACGCATCGCCGAACTGGAAGCAAAGCTGCCGCATCTGGACCCCGCGGAACTGGAAGACTGGCGCCAGGCGGGGCGGTCCTTTCTGCTGGTGGATGTGCGCCAGCAGGAGGAGACGGCCGAGGGCAGTATCGAAGGCGCGGTGAATATCCCCCGGCCCAAGCTGGAGGCCAGTATCGAATCCCACATGCAGGACCCCCAGCAGCCCGTGGTGGTGTTCTGCGGAGGCCGCGGGCGTTCACAGCTGGTGGCGGACAGCCTGCGGGCGATGGGGATCGAGGCGCATGTGCTGCGCGGCGGCTATGCGGCCTGGCGGGACGGCGAGGGCCGGTAGGGAGCGTGCGGGCGGATCGGTATTGCAGTGCCGTGATTGGCTGGATCGCTTTTTCGTCGAGACTTGGCTAATCTCGAATTTCGTTTCCCGGTTTCCGGAAAATCCCTGAATTTTCTTCTCTGGCGCGTCTCTCTGGGGCGCGTCGTGTATTTGGAGTGTGAACGTGAACAAGCCGAAGATCATCGTCTCCACCACGGACATGGAGCGTCTGGACAAGCTGCTGGAATCGCTGCCGGAGGATGCCTTTCCGGGCAAGGCCGATCTGGAGGCCGAGCTGGACCGCGCGGATGTGGTGGATTCGCACGAGATCCCGGGTGCGGTGGTGACGATGAACTCGAAGGTCCGGTTCCGGGTGACCGAGTCCGGCGAGGAATTCTCGATGACGCTGGTGTACCCGCGGGACGTGGATGAAAGCGGCGGCACGCTGTCGATCCTGGCGCCGGTGGGCAGCGCCCTGCTGGGGCTTTCCGAGGGGGACGAGATCGAGTGGCCGCGCCCGGGTGGCGGGCAGATGCATGTGCGCATCGTGGAGGTCGAGTACCAGCCGGAGCGGGCGGGCGAGTACCACCGCTGACGGACGGGGGCGGTGGGCGTATCCGGCGCGGATTCAGCCCCAGTAACCCTGGCGATACCACTGGCCACTGCGCAGGCAGCGATACAGCCAGAGCCGGCGGCCCTGGCGATCGAGTGCCCGGGCGTAGTCGCGCCGTGCATCCTGGCCATGGTCCCACCAGCCGTCTTCCAGCCGCCCCAGCCATTGCGGCTGGTCGGGCGGGGTGGCGGGGTCGGGGCCCTGCAGCCACAGGGCCGCCCCGACGGTGCGCTGGCCCGGTGTCGGGGCGACCGGGGCCGGAGTAACGGCGAGATCGTGGCGTGATCCCTGGGCCTCCTCCGGCCTTGGGGTGCGGCGGTTGACCAGGCGGGTGACCGCCGGCTCGCCCAGGCGGGCGCGCAGTCGGGCCAGGACCGCGGGCAGCTGATCCGCCGGTGGCGTGCTCGCCGGGTCCCCGGCCAGCAGGCTGTCGCCCCGGTCCGGGGGATCCAGCAGGCGGGATGCCCGCAGGCGCAGGCCGATGACGGCCTCCGGCAGGGTTTCGCGCTCCAGACGAGTCTGCCACAGGGGTAGCCATTCGTCGGCGCGCATGCCCGGCTGTCCGCGTTCCAGCGTCAGCCGGGTGCGCGCCTCGCGATGTGTCAGTTCCAGGGTCATCCCCTGCAGGCTGCGGTTCAGGCCGCGCAACTGGGCCTCGGCCTGGCGCAGCAGCCGTTTGAGCGGGAAGGCCAGGGCCGTGGTGGCGTGGATCTCGTGCTCCAGGCGCAGGGGCAAATCCAGCACCGGAGGTGGCGCAAAGCGGGGCAGGGTCTCCACGCGTCGGGCCAGCAGGTGATCCAGCAGGTCCAGCAGTTCCGGTCCGTGGCGCCGGGCCAGCTCGGCGCGTGACAGGCGCAGCAGGTCGCCCAGCTGGCGCAGGCCCAAGGCGCGCAGGCCTTCGCGGGTGGCGTCGGCCAGCGGCAGGGCCTCCAGCGGCACGGGTGTCAGCAGTCGGCGCAGGCTCTCGGGGTCCTCCGCGATCGCGGGGTTGCGCAGGTGCGCCAGCAGGCGCGCGGCGGCGGGGCTGCGCCCCAGCCCGATGCGGGGATGGAAACCCAGGCCGGCCAGGGTGTCCTGCGCCTGCTGGCGCAACGCCTCCAGGCCGCCGAACAGGCGGCGGCTGCGTCCGACCTCCACCAGGATACGGTGGACCTCCGGTTCCGGGTGCACATGGTCGGAGAACCGCAGCAGTACGCCGGCCAGCATCTCCAGCTGGGTCCGCAGGGCGTCCGGGTCATGTTCGACCAGTTCCGGGGTATCCAGCACGGCCAGCGCATCCCCCAGCGCCATGCCGGGTCGCGCACCGGCGCGCCGCGCCGCACGGTTGGCGGTGTGCACCCGGGGTGCCGCGCGGGACGTCACCACCAGCAGGGGGCGCTGCAATCGCTCCGGCTCCGGTCCCGCCCGGGCCAGGGACTCCAGCGCGAGGTGCGGCAGCTCGATGGCCATCCAGTGTTCCCGCCGCGCCCGGGTGGCACTGGCGGGGCGTGCCTCCGGTGGCCGGGGAGTGGGCGCGGGGGCGGGCGCCGCCGGCAGCAGGCTCAGTTGCTGCCGGGCAGGTTCGGGGGGTGTGGCTGCGCGCGCGGGGCGGGCGGGCTGGCCCATTTCAGGCCCCCGGTGCTTCGGGAATCCACAGAGGCTGGCCGGAGCGGGCCCAGTGGCCGGCCCCCTTCAGGCAGTGCAGTTCCAGGCCGGTGGCCGCGGCCTGCCAGCGCAGGCGCTGATGGGCCGGCGAGGGCTGGGCCGCGGCGTCCGGCGGCCGGTACAGGACGGCGCAGGCCCGGCTCTCGCTGGCGGCCAGGCGTAGCCGGCGCAGCAGGGCTGTCTCCACGGGACGGCGCAGCCAGGCGAGCAGCACGCCGAAGGCCGGGTCGCGCAGACACTGCTCGCCGGCCCAAAGGGTGTCGCGATCGTGCTCGGTGTGGATCAGCAGTACCCGCTCCGGCGGGATGCCCAGGGTCTGCCAGCCCGGCAGCCAGGGGGTAGCCGGTGGCGCGATCACCGCGATCCAGTAGTCGTCCTGGCCGCAGGCGGTCAGCATGGGGACCAGCAGCCGGGTCTCGCCGCAGCCGAACGGGGCGCCCAGCAGTTCGACCAGCTGGCCGCGTGGCCAGCCCCCGCCCAGGGCCCGGTCGAGTTCCGCGTGGCCGCTGGGCCAGACCGGGGCATCCGGGGCCGGGGTGGCGCTGCGTCCGCGCCAGAGGGCCGGATGGTCGAGCAGGGTATCCAGCGCGCCCATAACTCAGGCCTGGGGGTCGAGATCGCGCAGAACGCCCACGCCGACCCCCTCGATGGCCAGTTCCTGGCGCTCCAGGTCGATCTCGATGGGGGCGAAGTCGGGGTTCTCCGGGAGCAGGCGCACCCGCGGGCCGTCCTGCGCGAAGCGCTTTACGGTGACCTCGTCCTCGATGCGGGCAACCACGATCTGACCGGGCCGGGCCTCCGGGGTCTGGCGCACGGCCAGCAGGTCGCCGTCGAGGATGCCGGCGTCGCGCATGCTCTCGCCATGCACGCGCAGGAGGTAGTCGGGGTGGGCACGGAACAGGGCGTCGTCGACCCGGTAGTGGCGCTCGATGTGTTCGGTGGCAAGGATGGGCAGTCCGGCGGCGACGCGCCCGACCAGGGGCAGCTCGCGCGGTGTGCTGCGCACCGCGCCCGGCAGGCGGATGCCGCGGGAGGTGCCGCCCAGCAGTTCGATGGCGCCCTTTTTTGCCAGCGCCTTCAGGTGGCACTCGGCCGCGTAGGGTGAGCGAAAGCCGAAGGCCCGGGCGATCTCGCTGCGGGTCGGTGCCGTGCCCTGGTTGGCGACGGTCTCGGTGATGTAGTCGAGGATGGCCTGCTGGCGTTCAGTAAGCGACACAAGGCGCCCTCCGGTATCTGTCTATATATACAGTATCCGGAGGGCTCGCCGCAGGGCAAGGGCGGATTCACCACGAAGCCCACGAAGGCACGAAGAAGGTCAAGATCCAGGTCAAAAACGGTCTACAGGAAGAAGAGAAGGCTGGAAGATAGAGGGGCCATGACGGGCGCTACCAGGGCAATGCTGGGAAGCGGCCACTTTAGGGGCGTACGATTCAGTCAGCGCTCCCCATATGTCTGCCTGCCATCACGCTTCACCATCAAAGCCTTCTAACCTTCCAGCCTTCCTGTGAATCGCCCTTGAACTTCTTCGTGCCTTCGTGCGCTTCGTGGTGAATTTGCCCTGGGTTTTAAGACGTTTCAGGTGGGGGTGTAGTCGAGTGGCAGGGCGGTGCGGTCGACGACGCGGCGCAGGACGAAGCTGGAGTGCACGCTGTCCACGCCCTCCAGGCGGGTGATGCGCCGCAGCAGGAAGTCCTGGTAGGCGTCCATGTCGGGGACCACGACCTGCAGCATGTAGTCGGCGGACTGGCCGGTGATCAGGTAGCAGTGCTGCACCTCGGGGTAGCCGGCCACGGTCTCCTCGAAATGTGCGAAGCGTTCCGGGGTGTGGCGGTCCATGCCGATGTGGATCAGGGCGGTCAGTTCCAGCCCCAGGCGGCGCCGGTCCAGCAGCGCCACGCGGCGCAGCAGGATACCGGCCTGCTCCAGCGCGCGGACGCGGCGCAGGCAGGGGGAGGGACTGAGTCCGACGCGTTCGGCCAGGGCCTGGTTCGACAGGCTCGCGTCCTCCTGCAGGATTTCGAGGATGCGGCGGTCATAGCGGTCCAGTGAGTGCGGTTGCGGTTTCATAGGTGGATTATTGCGCATATTGAGCATTAATGCGCAATGATAGATCCCTCCTAAGGCCTTGATAGGGAAAAACGCAAGGTTATGCCCGGATGAATGCGTTAGGATAATGCACAGACAGAAATCCTCAGCGCGGCGGCCGATTGTACGGCCCGGGCCGCGCCCTTACAGGAGATGCGCACCATGGCCTTCGATCACACCAAATATGCCCCGTTCCCGCCGATCGACAAGGCGGATCGCCGCTGGCCGGCGAAGCGCACCACGGTTGCGCCGCGTTTCTGCGCGGTGGACCTGCGCGACGGCAACCAGGCGCTGGTGCACCCGATGAGCGTCGAGCAGAAGATGCGCTTCTTCGAGGTGCTGGTGGATATCGGCCTGACCGAGATTGAGATCGGGTTCCCCTCTGCCTCGCAGATCGACTACGACTTCACCCGCCGCCTGATCGACGAAGACCGCATCCCCGAGGGCGTGTATATCCAGGTGCTGACGCAGGCGCGCGAGGATCTGATCCAGAAGACCTTCGCGGCGCTGGAGGGCGCACCGCGCGCGGTGGTGCACGTGTACAACTCCACCAACCCGGCGCAGCGCGAGCAGGTGTTCCGCATGGACCGCGCCGGCATCCGCGGCATCGCCGAGAACGGCGCGCGCTGGGTGCGTGACTATGCGGCGCAATACCCGCAGACGGACTGGATCTTCCAGTACTCGCCGGAGAGCTTCTCCACCACCGAGCTGGACTACGCGGTCGAGGTCGTGGATGCGGTGAACGCGATCTGGCGCCCGGATCAGGGCCAGAAGGTGGTGATCAACCTGCCGGCCACGGTCGAGTCGGCCACGCCGAATGTCTTCGCCGATCAGGTCGAGTGGTTCTGCGACCACGTGCAGTACCGCGAGCACTTCTGCGTGTCGCTGCATACGCACAACGACCGCGGCACCGGCGTGGCCGCGGCCGAGCTGGGCCTGCTGGCCGGGGCCGACCGCCTGGAAGGCACGCTGTTCGGCAACGGCGAGCGCACCGGCAACATGGACCTGGTCACCGTCGGCATGAACCTGTATTCGCAGGGGATCGACCCGACCATCGACCTGTCCGATATGGAACGGCTGATGGAGGTGTACAAGGAGTGCACCGACATGCCCATCCACCCGCGCCATCCGTGGGCGGGCGAATTGGTCTATACCGCCTTCTCCGGCAGCCACCAGGATGCGATCCGCAAGGGCCTGGCGCACTACAAGGAGCAGGGCGGCCACTGGAACGTGCCCTACCTGCCGATCGATCCGGGCGATCTGGGCCGGCGCTACGAGGAGGTCGTGCGCATCAACAGCCAGTCCGGCAAGGGCGGCGTGGCGCATGTGCTGGAACGCGATTACGGTATCGAGGTGCCGCGCTGGCTGGCGATCGAGTTCGCCCGCATCGTGCAGAAGGATGCCGAGGCCTCGCAGATCGAGGTCTCGTCAAAGCGCATCCACGAGCTGTTCGAGCAGCATTACCTGACGCCGGTCGCCGGCTGGGATCTGGTGCGCTACGAGATCGAGAAGGAAGGCCCGGTGGTGCGCCTGGACGCGACCATGGGCCCGCCCGGGCGCGAGTCGCGCCTGCAGGGCGAGGGTCACGGTGCGGTCGAGGCCCTGACCGCCGCGATGCAGGCCGAGCGCGGAGTGGAGGTGAAGGTCAGCCACTTCGACGAGCACGCGATGGAGTCCGGCACCGAGGCGCGGGCCATGGCCGCGGTGGACGTGCAGGTGGACGGCGAACGCTCGGTCGGCGTCGCTCTGGGCGAGGACACGACCGCTGCCACGCTGCAGGCCGTGCTGAACGCCACCGGCCGCCGCCTGGGCGAACGCGCCACCGAACCGGCCGCCGTCAACGCCTGATCCCGCGCCCCCCAGTGCGCCCGAGGGCGCGCAGGGGGGCGTTGAGGGCCACGCAAGCACCGGTCGTCGAGGTGGGGCTGGCTTTGGCAGGGGCTTCGCCGCCAAGGCGGCTCCTACCGGGGTGGGATGTGGTCTTGTAGGAGCCGCCTTGGCGGCGAAGCCCCTGCCCGCGCCGGAGCGCCGCAGCCGGGTTCCGTCCCGGGCTCTTTACTTCTCCGGCGCGTCGGGTGCCGGAGACGTCAGAATCGACGAACGATCAGGCCCATCGATGAAGCCGCGTCCGCCAGGACGTTGTCTGCGGTGGCGATGACTGGAATCTCGTGATGCCGCGCAGTTGCGATGTGCAGTGCGTCCAGCGTCCGCAGTGGGTGTTCGGGGTAACGGGTGATCAGGTTGGTCGCTTCCTCGAATAGTGAGTCATCGAAGGGATAGAGCTGTAGCGAGGCACTGGAGATGTCGTCCTGGAAGGTGGCGAAGATGATCGTTTCCAGCTCCTGCGGCAGTTCGCCCATGCGTCGGCGCCGTGCGAGCAGGGACCGCAGTTCCGTGGCCACCAGACGACTGATGATGGCGACGTCGACCTTTTGCAGGTAGCCGACAAAGGCCTCGGAGCCCGGTTCGTTCAGGTACCACTTGGCCAGGGCACTGGTGTCGAGGTAGCTCCGTTCATCCGCGCTCATCGCGCTCTTCCCTGAGGAGGGTCTCCGAGGGAATCAGCTGCGCGGTGCGCTGGCGAAGCTCGTGGTGATTGGGACGCTGGCGCCCGCGACGAACGGGCAAAACCCGTGCAATCGGTTTTCCGTGGCGGGTGATGGTGATCTCGCCGGACGCCTGTACGATTTCGTCCAGGTGTCCAATGGAGGCCCGCATCTCGCGGACGTTGAGCTCTTTCATGGCGCCCCCTCAAGTGTGCTTCATTTTCTGATATTGAAGCACGCGGTTGTGCGTTCGGCAATGACGGGGCCCATTGGGGGACGCAAAGGCATTTACTTCACCCGCTTCTCCAGCATGTTCTGCATGCGGATCAGGCGTTCCTGCAGCTTGACGGTTTCCTGCTGGATCTCGTGGATCTCCGCGTGCAGGGCCTGGTTCTCCTCGTGCACGCTGTCGTGGATCATCTGCTGTTCGATCTCCATCGCGCGATCATGCATGCGCTGCATGGCGTCCACGATGATCGCGATGAACAGGTTCAGCACGGTGAAGGTGGCGATCAGGATGAACGGCACGAAGAACATCCAGGCCCAGGGGTAGACCTCCATCACCGGGCGGGCGATGTCCTCGGACCAGCCTTCCAGCGTCATCACCTGGAACAGGCTGTACATGGTGGCGCCGAGGGTGCCGAACTTCTGCGGGAACGACTCGCTGAACAATCCGGTGGCGATGATCGCGAACACGTAGAAGATCAGCAGCAGCAGCCCGATGATGGAGACGATGCCGGGGATGGCCCGCAGCAGCGCCTCCACGATGAAGCGCAGCTTCGGCACCATGGACACCAGGCGCAGCAGACGCAGCACGCGCAGCACCGAGAACGGCCCGGAGGCGGGGATCAGTGCGATCCCCACCACGAAGAAGTCGAACACGTTCCACGGGTTGCGCCAGAAAGCCAGGCGGTAGACGAACAGCTTGGCCAGCACCTCGGCGGTGAAGAGCGACAGGATGATCGCGTCCGCGGCCAGGATGACCGGCCCCATCCAACCCATCACGGTATCCGAGGTCTCGAGCCCCAGGGTCAGGGCGTTCAGCAGGATCAGGCCGATGATGAAGCGCTGGGTCAGCCGGGCCTCGATGAAGCCTTCCAGGCGCGTGCGCAGCGTGGGGGTCTCGCTCATGGTGTCGGGAGTCGTCGCAGTGCTCGGGGAGGCGCAAGAGTAGGGTAAAGGCCGCATTCCGGCAATCGCGCCCGCTAGGGAAACACTGATTAATGCACCCGCTCGCGTTGGCACCCCAGGTTTTCCGAGACAAGGCGCGTGGCGCAGCGGGTAGCGGTTCTACCGCGCAAGCGGCGCAACGCAGGATCGGGGAACCTGGGGTGCCAACCCCCACAAGCTAGTGAAAGTCGGGGCTCGGCCGCCCGTTGTTGATCAAAAACGGGCGCGCGCACGGCGTTTCGGTTCCCTTGTGCAGAATGACTGCACGGCAGTCACCGCGCCTTGTTCGCACGCAAAAGCGACTCGAGCGCGAGCGCGTGCATTAATCAGTGTTTCCCCAGGAGCCTGTGTCTCTGCCCCGCGCGTGGTAAAACGCGTGGACCGATGAACCCTGGCTGCAACCGTGAGGAGACGATGAATGTGGGACGAGCGCTACGCGGCGGATGAGTACGTCTACGGCACCGAGCCGAATGATTTCCTGCGTACCGCGGTGGCCAACGTGCCACCTGGGAAGGCCCTGTGCCTGGGCGAGGGAGAAGGCCGCAACGCCGTCTTCCTGGCGCAGCAGGGCTTCGAGGTGCTGGCGGTGGACAGCTCCGCCGTTGGCCTGCAGAAGGCCCAGCGCCTGGCAGAGGACCGCGGCGTACAGATTGACACCCTGGTGGCGGATCTCGCGGATTACGCGATCGAGCCGGATTCCTGGGATCTGATTACCTCCATCTTCTGCCATGTGCCGCCGCCGATCCGGCGTCGTCTGCATGCCGGGGTGGTTGCCGGGCTGCGACCCGGCGGGGTGTTCATCCTCGAGGCCTACACCCCGGCGCAGCTGGAATGGGGGACGGGCGGGCCGCCCACAGCCGAGCTGATGATGACGCGGGACGCGCTGGTCGAGGAGCTGGACGGGCTCGAATTCGAGGAAGCCGTGGAGCGCGAACGCGACGTGCTCGAGGGGCAGTTCCACACTGGGCGCGGTGCCGTCGTGCAGATTCTAGGGAGACGCTGATTGAATCGCGCGTGCGCGTTGGTACCCCAGATTTTCCGAGACAAGGCTCGGTGCGCAGCGGGTAGTGGTTCTACCCGCAAGTGGCTCAACGCAGGATCGGGGAACCTGGGGTGCCAACCCCCATAAGCTATTGAAAGACGGGGCTCGGCCGCCCGTTGTTGATCAAAAACGGGCGCGCGCACGGCGTTGCGGTTCCCTTGTGCAGAATGACTGCACGGCAGTCACCGCGCCTTGTTCGCACGCAAAAGCGACTCGAGCGCGAACGCGCGATTCAATCAGCGTCTCCCTGGCCATAAGCCAAGGCAGGACTGGGGATAGGCCCCGGGGCGCGCGGCCGGTTCAGGCGGGCCGGGGCGGGACGGCGATGCCCGCCTCGCGCAGCCACCCGCCCAGGGTGATCAGCGGCAGGCCGACCAGCGCGGTCGGGTCGTCGCCTTGCATGCGCGCGAACAGGCTGATACCCAGCCCTTCCGACTTGAAGCTGCCGGCGCAGTCCAGCGGCTGCTCGAGTGCCACGTAGTGGTGGATCTCCTCCGGGGTCAGTTCGCGGAAGGTCACGGTAAACGGGACTTCGCCGGTCCGCGCCTGGCCGGTGGCGGTGTCCAGCAGGCAAAGGCCCGTGTGGAAGGTCACCGTCTTGCCCGACAGGGCCGCGAGCTGGGCCTCCGCGCGGCCCGTGTCGCCCGGCTTGCCGAGGATGCTGTCGGCGTGGCTGGCGTTCTGGTCGGAGCCGATCACGAGGTGGTCGGGATAGGCATCGGCCACGGCGCGGGCCTTGGCCTCGGCGAGGCGGGTCACCATGGCGTCGGGGCGCTCGTGAGGCCGGGGGGTCTCGTCCACCTCCGGGCGGGCGGTCTCGAACGGCAGGCGCAGGCGCCCGAGCAGTTCGGCGCGGTAGGGCGAGGTGGAGGCGAGGACCAGTTTGCGCGCGGTCTCAGTCATCGGCGTGGTCGATCTCGATCAGCGCATCGTCGGGATTGGCGGCCGCCCCCTTGGCGACGTTCACCGCAGTGACGGTGCCGGACACGGGGGCGGCGATCTCGGATTCCATCTTCATGGCCTCCAGCACCAGCACCGGCTGCCCGGCCTCCACGTGGTCGCCCTCGGCCACCAGGACGTCGATGATGGTACCGGGCATCGACGTGGTGACGTCGCCGGGGCGGGTCGCGCGCCGCGACTTCTTGCGGCTCCCACCCCCGCTCGGCGCGGCATGGCCACTGGCGGTCTCGATGGTGTCCAGGGTCTCGATCTGGACCTCTTCCGGCATGCCGTCGACCGTCACGTACATCGGACGAGTGTCCTCCCGGTGATGGCCGGAGCCGGTTACCTGGATGTGGTAGGTCTCGCCGTGGAAGGTCACGTTGAACTCCACCGGGGCCGGGCAGCCCGCCTGGGTGTTCTCCGGGAGGTTCAGCGGTTCCGGCTCGAGCGTGCCGTCGTGGCGCTGTTGCAGGAACTGGCGCCCCACCTCGGGGAACAGGGCGAAGGTCAGCACGTCCTCCGGCCCGCGGGCCAGTTCGCCGATCTCGGCGGCCAGCGAGTCCATCTCCGGGGGCGAGAGGTCGGCCGGGCGGCTGTCGATGACCTCGGCATTGCCGATGGCCTGTTGCCGCACCACGGCGTTGATGGGGCCCGGTGCACGGCCGTAGTGCCCGGTCAGGTACTGCTTCACCTCGTTGGTGATGGTCTTGTAGCGCTCGCCGGCCAGTACGTTCATCACCGCCTGCGTGCCGACGATCTGCGAGGTGGGCGTCACCAGGGGCGGATAGCCGAGGTCCTCGCGCACCCGGGGGATCTCTTCCAGTACCGCGTCGAAGCGATCCAGTGCGTTCTGGTCGCGCAACTGGTTGGCCAGGTTGGAGATCATCCCGCCGGGCACCTGGTTGACCTGGACGCGGGTGTCGATGCCGGTGTATTCGCTCTCGAAGCGCTGGTATTTCTTGCGCACCTCGTGGAAGTACATCCCGATCCGCTGCAGCGCGACGAGGTCCAGCCCGGTGTCGTGCCCGGTGCCGGCCAGCGCGGCGACCATGCTCTCGGTCGGCGGGTGGCTGGTACCGCCGGCGAAGGCGGAGATCGCGGTCTCGATATGCCGGCAACCGGCCTCGATGGCCTGCCAGTGGCACAGCTCGGACAGACCGGAGGTGGCGTGGGCATGCAGGTGGACCGGCACGTCCAGGGCCTCCACCAGCTCGGTGACCAGCTCACGGGTGGCGGTTGGCGTGAGCAGCCCGGCCATGTCCTTGATCGCGATGCTCTGCGCGCCCATGGCGACCAGCTCGCGTCCCAGGGCGACGAATTGTGTGGCCGAATGTACCGGGCCAGTGGTGTAGCAAAGTGTGCCCTGGGCATGGCCTCCGGCCTCGCGGGTGGCCTCGATCGCGGTGCGCAGGTTCCGGGCGTCGTTCATCGCGTCGAAGATGCGGATGATGTCGATGCCGCCGGCGACCGAGCGCTCGACGAAGGCGCGGACCACGTCGTCGGCGTAATGGCGGTAGCCCAGCAGGTTCTGGCCGCGCAGCAGCATCTGTAGCGGGGTGTTCGGCAGCGCGGCCTTCAGCTGATGCAGGCGCTCCCAGGGGTCTTCCTTCAAGAAGCGCACGCAGGCATCGAAGGTCGCGCCGCCCCAGACCTCCAGCGAGTGGAAGCCAATGGCGTCCATCTGCTCGCAGATCGGCAGCATGTCCTCGGTGCGCATGCGCGTGGCGATCAGGCTCTGGTGGCCATCGCGCAGGGTGACATCGGTGATGTGAACTCGATCCATGGTCATTCCGGTGTCCGTGCGGCGGGCTGGGGTCTACAACCCGTGGTGAGCGGCGAGGGCGGCCGCGACGGCCACCGCGAGCTGGCGATCCGAGCGCTTGCCGGGGAAGTGCGTGAGCTCGGGGTGCGCCGCGACAAATCCGGTGTCGAAGTGGCCGCTGCGGAACACCGGGTGGTCGACGATCGCCAGGTGGAAGGGGATGGTCGTCTTGACGCCGAATACGCCCATATCGCGTAGCGCACGGTTGGCGCGCGCCAGCAGGTCATCCCACTCCAGGGCCCAGCAGATCAGCTTGGCGCACATCGAGTCGTAATGCGGCGGGATGGTGTAGCCGGTGTAGATCGCCCCGTCGGTGCGCACGCCGGGTCCCCCCGGGGCGAAGTAGCGGGTGATGCGGCCGAAGCTCGGCAGGAAGTCGTTCTTCGGATCCTCCGCGTTGATGCGGAACTCCATCGCGTAGCCGCGCCGGGTGATGTCGGACTGGGCATAGCGCAGGGGTTCGCCGGCGGCGATGCGCAGCTGCTCCTGCACGATGTCCACCCCGGTGATCATCTCGGTTACCGGATGTTCTACCTGAAGACGGGTGTTCATCTCCATGAAATAAAAGGAATCGTCCGAGTCCATCAGGAACTCGACGGTCCCCGCGTTCTGATAGCCGACGGCCTTCGCGGCTCGCACGGCGAGCTCGCCCAGATGGTCGCGCTGGGCGTCGGTCAACTGCGGCGAGGGCGCGATCTCCACCAGCTTCTGGTGGCGCCGCTGGACCGAGCAGTCGCGTTCAAACAGGTGGATCGCCTGGCCGTGGGTATCGCCCAGGATCTGCACCTCGATATGCCGCGGATTGACCACGGCCTTCTCCAGGAAGATCTCGGTGCTGCCAAAGGCGCGGGTGGCCTCCGAGCGCACGCGTTCGAAGTTGTGCTCCAGGGCGCGCGCATCCTCGCACAGGCGGATCCCGCGTCCGCCGCCGCCGGAGGTGGCCTTCAGCATGACCGGGTAGCCGATGCGCTCGGCGACCTCGAGCGCGGCCGCGACGTCCTCCAGGTTGCCCTCGGAGCCGGGCGTGACCGGCACACCGGCCTCGATCATCGCCCGGCGTGCGGCGACCTTGTCGCCCATGCGGCGGATGACCGTGGCGTCCGGGCCGACCCAGATCAGGTTACGCGCGGCGCAGGCGGCGGCGAAGTCGGGGTTCTCCGAGAGGAAGCCATAGCCCGGGTGGATGGCGTCGCAGCTGGCGGCGCGCGCGACGCTGATCAGACGGTGAATACTGAGATACCCGCCCATGGAGTCGGGGCCGATGGCGTAGGCCTCGTCCGCCTTCTTTACATGCAGGGCGTGGCGGTCGGCGTCCGTGTACACGGCGACCGAGATGATGCCCAGTTCGCTGCAGGCCCGGATCAGGCGCACGGCGATCTCGCCCCGGTTGGCAATGAGCAGCTTGCGAATCAAACGGAAGGCCCCGGACAGGTCGATGACTTCTCGAGTATCGACGTCGTTCGGGGTGGCTGCAAGTTTCTGTTTCGCTTTGACAGATCGCCCGCGCGCGCGTATATTCCGCGCCCTCGTTCCGGGGAGGCCCGAACGGTTTTCCCAAGAGTTTGTTATGAGTCGTATCCCCGTCTCTCTGGACCCGTGGCAACCGCGTGCCCGGCACCTCGAATTCGAGGGCGACCTGCGTCCCGAAGACCTGCCGCGACTGCGCGCCGACGCGTTGCCGGGACACCCGCTGCGGGTGCACGCGAAGTTCCTGCTGGAACGCGGGACACTGGACGAGATGCGTCTGAGCGGGGTGATCAGCGGCGAGCTGTGGCAGACCTGCCAGCGCTGCCTGCAGCCGCTGGCGTGGGACTTCCGTCTGGAGGCGGATGCGGTGCTGCTGCCGCCGGAGGGCACGCCGGCCGGCATGAGCGAGGACGACGATTTTGTCGAACTCGAGGCCGACGGCCTGCTGCGCCCCGCGGCATGGATCGAGGAAGAGATCCTGCTGGCGTGGCCGCTGGTGCCGCGCCACGCGGATTGCGAGCCGGCGGCGGCGCCCGAGTTCACCGAAGGCGAACGCGGCGAGAACCCGTTTGCCGTGCTGGAACAACTGAAAAAGGGGGGCGGCCCGGACCGGGACGACCCGTGAAGCGAACGCGGTCGGGGCATTGCCCCCGCCGAACCGTTATACTTGCGCCCGTTTTGATACCGGGCTCACTCCCGTCGCCACGGGAATCTGATCAATCTGGAGATGCATCATGGCTGTTCAGCAACGCCGCAAGACCCGTTCCAAGCGTGACATGCGCCGCTCCCATGACGGGCTGACGGGCGCCACCCTGTCCACCGATCCGACGACCGGCGAGATCCACCGCCGTCACCACGTGACCCCCGATGGCTTCTATCGCGGTCGCCAGGTGATCCAGCAGGACGTCGAAGTCGACGAAGACGAAGATTAAGGTCCGGGTAATGACCGTCCCGGGGCCACGGCTGCGCTTGCACCGTGGCCTTTCCGCGTTTGAATCCGGCTCTGTCCCGGCCGGTCGTCGGACTCGAGCATGACTGCCAGCTTCACCATCGCACTGGACGTGATGGGCGGTGACCACGGCGCCCCCGTCGTACTGCCAGCGGCGCGTCGCGCACTCAAGGTGGCGGATGACTTCCGCCTGCTGCTGGTGGGCGACCAGGACACCATCGAATCGGGCCTCTCCGGCTGGTCCGCTGCCGAACGCGAGCGCGTCGAGATCGTGCACGCCAGTCAGGTCGTAGGCATGGAGGAACTGCCGGCGGTGGCGTTGCGCACCAAACGCGACTCCTCCATGCGCGTGGCCATCGACCAGGTCAAGAACGGCGCGGCCCAGGCCTGTGTCTCCGCCGGCAACACCGGTGGGCTGATGGCCACTGCCCGCTATGTGCTGAAGACCCTTCCCGGTATCGACCGCCCGGCCATTGCCACGGCATTGCCGTCGATGGAAGGGCACACCCACATGCTCGATCTGGGCGCGAACGTGGATGTCGAGGCCGCGCATCTGTACCAGTTCGCGGTGATGGGCTCGGTGCTGGCGAACGCCGTGGACGGCCTGGAGGCCCCGCGCGTGGGGCTGCTCAACATCGGCTCCGAGGCGATCAAGGGCAACGACCGGGTGCGCGAGGCCGGGCGCATGCTGGAGGCATCCAGTCTCAATTACATCGGCTTTGTCGAGGGCAACGACGTCTACTGCGGCGATGTGGACGTGGTCGTCTGCGACGGGTTCGTCGGCAATGTCGCGCTGAAGGTTAGCGAGGGCGTCGCCAAGATGATCTCCTCGAACATGAAGGCCGAATTCCGCGCCTCGCTGTATTCACGTCTGGCTGGACTGTTCGCCCTGCCGGTGCTGCGCCGCCTGCGCCATCGCTTCGATCACCGTCGCTACAACGGGGCCTCGCTGCTGGGCCTGCAGGGCGTGGTCATCAAGAGCCACGGCAGTGCCGACGAACTCGCCTTCGAGCACGCGATCCGCATCGCCCGCATCGAAGCGGAGGCGAACATCTCGCGGCGGATCGACAAGCAGCTGGGCCAGCTCCTCGGGCAGGAGAACAGCGAGTGAAGCATGCACGTATCAGCGGCACCGGCAGCTACCTGCCCGAGCGCATCCTGACCAATGCCGAACTGGAGGCGATGGTCGACACCTCGGATGCCTGGATCCGCGAACGCACTGGCATCCGCGAGCGCCACATCGTGGCGGAGAACGAGGTCACCTCGGACCTGGCGCTGAAGGCCGCGGAACGGGCGCTGGATGCCGCCGGCATTCGGGCCGCCGATCTCGACCTGATCCTGGTGGCGACCACGACTCCCGACCAGATCTTCCCCAGCACGGCGTGCATCCTGCAGGCCAAGCTGGGCGTGGGCGGCTGCCCGGCGTTCGACATCCAGGCGGTGTGCAGCGGTTTTGTGTACGCGCTGGCGACCGCCGACCGCTTCATGCAGAGCGACGAGATCCGGCATGTGCTGGTGGTCGGGGCCGAGACGCTTTCGCGCATCACCGACTATACCGACCGCGGCAATTGCATCCTGTGGGGCGATGGCGCGGGGGCTGTGGTCCTGTCGCGCTCCCCCGACCCGGGCATTATCTCTACCCACCTGCATGCCGACGGCCATCACAAGGGCTTGCTGGAGGTCCCGGGTGGCGTCTCCCAGCCGAATGACAATCCCGATCTGGAATTCATCCGCATGGAGGGCCGCGCGGTCTTCCGGGTCGCGGTGAACACACTGGACCAGATCGTTGACGAGACCCTGGAATACAACGGCATCGACAAGTCCGAACTGGACTGGCTGGTGCCGCATCAGGCGAATATCCGCATCATCCAGGCGACCGCGAAGAAGCTGAACATGTCCATGGACAACGTGGTGGTCACGGTGGACCGCCACGGCAATACCTCGGCCGCCTCGATCCCGCTGGCGCTGGACACCGCCGTACGCGATGGCCGCATCAAGCGGGGCGACCTGATCCTGACCGAGGCCTTCGGCGGCGGCTTCACCTGGGGTTCCGCGCTGATCCGGATGTAGCGCACGCATCAGGCTTGGGCGGGGGCTTCGCCTGCAGGCAGGCTCCCACAGGATTCATGCGGCGGTTCGCCGCAAGACGGGAGTCGACGACATGGGGCGCGAGATCGAACGCAAGTTCCTGCTGGCCAGTGATGCCTGGCGCGAAGGCGTGGTGCGCTCGCAGTACATGCGCCAGGGCTACCTGTGTGGCAACGATCGCGCCTCCATCCGCGTGCGGGTGGACGAGGAGGGGGCCAACCTCAACATCAAGAGCGCGACCCTCGGCGTGGAGCGCGACGAATACCAGTACGACATCCCGGTGGACGAGGCGCATCGCCTGCTGGATACCCTTGCCGGACCGCAGGTGGAAAAGACCCGGTACTGGGTGGACGTCCAGGGCTGGGAGTACGAGATCGACGTGTTCGAAGGCGCCAACGCCGGGCTGATCGTCGCGGAACTGGAGCTCCCGAGCAGCGATGCCGAGTTCCCGCGTCCCGAGTGGCTGGGCGACGAGGTCTCGCACGACCCGCGCTACTACAATACCGAGCTGGCGCGGAACCCCTACCGCGAGTGGCCGGATGCCTCCTGAACCGGGCGCGATCTTTCGCGCGGACTGCCGCGCCTGTCCGCGCCTGGCGGCCTTCCTCGAGGAGGTTCGCGACAAGCACGCCGACTACCATGCCGCCCCGGTGCCCTCGTTCGGGCCGCTGGATGCGCGGCTGCTGATTGTCGGCCTGGCGCCCGGGATGCATGGCGCCAATGCCACCGGGCGCCCGTTCACCGGCGACTATGCCGGCGTCCTGCTGTACGAGACGCTACACGAGCACGGCTTCGCCAGTGCGCCGGAGAGTACCAGGGCGGACGATGGCCTGGAGCTGATCGACTGCCGCATCACCAACGCGGTCAAATGCCTGCCGCCGCAGAACAAGCCCACCACGGAGGAGATCCGTACCTGCAACGGCTTCCTCGCGGCCGAGATGACGGCCATGCAGCCGCGGGTGATCCTGGCGCTGGGCAAGATCGCGCACGATGCCATCCTCCGGGCCAAGGGCCTGCCGCTGTCCAGCCTGCGCTTTGGCCACGGTGCCGAGCACGAACTGGACGCGAAGACCCGCCTGATCGACTCCTACCACTGCTCGCGCTACAACACGCAGACCCGCCGCCTGACCCCGGCGATGTTCCACGAGCTGTTCGCCCGGATCCGCGGCCACCTCGGTTAGCCTTCCGGCCCGGAAGGTCTGCCCGGTGCCCTCAGGGCCTGTGTCCGGGGTGGCCACCCGGATCGCCACGCGCCTGCGGCGCTCGCGATGACGCTGTGCTTCCCCTGTCATTGCGAGGCCCCGCAGGGTCGGTGGCAATCGGTCAGTTTACGGGCAGGGCCGAGCTCCCCGCCTACGGGCAATGGAAATGGCGGCAGAAATGCGCCCGGATCTCATCAACGGTTTGTGCGTCGAGCTTCGCGTATTGACGAGTGATCAGACGGCTACTAAGCGTGAAGATCTTGTCGTAGCGAACCCAGCTGGTCTTGGGAAGTGAACCCTCCAGCAACATGTTTGGGTTTACTTCTATTGCATGAGTCTGGTTTGGCGACGATGTGACGGCGAGCGCAGCGAAATCGCCGAATCGATCGATCGCGGAAAGGACAAGGACAGGCCGGCGTTTTCGCGTCGTCAGGTCCGAAAAGGGAAAGGGGATGGCAACGATAGCTCCCGGCTCAGCGGTCATCCCAGACCTCGTCCTCGGGGTTGTCCCATATCGATCCGAGAGCAGTTTCCTGGGCCTTCTTGATGTCTTCGCCAAGCGTGTCACTCAGACCGTGCTTGGATTCCAGATAACCAATGAAGTCCAGAACTTCGCGCGAAAGGGGCTCGGGCAGGCGTTTGACCTCTTCATAGATCTGTTCGGCGATATCCATGGCTCGGTCCTCCCGGTACGTCGCCTCGAGTGGCGAAGACTTATAAGTAATGGCATCAAGGATATCCCGAATGGTATCGGCTGCGCACGGGGCTATGCCGGAGGGTGGGGCAGTTCCGGTATCCTGATGCGACCATGAGTACCCCCGAGACCGGATTCGATCACAAGGCCTTTCTGCAGTCGCTGACGCAGTCCCCCGGCGTGTATCAGATGCTGGATGCGTCGGGGGCGGTGCTGTATGTCGGCAAGGCGCGAAACCTGAAGAGCCGGGTGGCCAGCTATTTCCGTGGCAGCGATGACCGCGGCCCGCGCATCCGCTCGATGGTGCGGCAGATCGCGGATATCCGTGTGGCGGTGACGCACACCGAGGCCGAGGCCCTGCTGCTGGAGGCCAACCTGATCAAGCGCCACCGGCCGCGCTATAACGTGCTGCTGCGGGACGACAAGAGCTACCCCTACATCTACGTGTCCAACCAGGAGTATCCCC
Organism: Thioalkalivibrio sp. ALE22; assembly: GCF_000381445.1. Lineage (NCBI taxonomy): Bacteria > Pseudomonadati > Pseudomonadota > Gammaproteobacteria > Chromatiales > Ectothiorhodospiraceae > Thioalkalivibrio > Thioalkalivibrio sp. ALE22. Next base: position 14,108 of record NZ_KB906508.1, on the reverse strand, counting down.
GGCTCGGGTTCCACCGCGGTGCGCGCAAGAAGGGCGTGCGTTACTTCGGGCCGTACCCCTCGGCCGGGGCGGTGCGCGAGAGTCTGGCGCTGCTGCAGAAGCTGTTCCAGGTGCGCCAGTGCGAGGACAGTGTGTTCGCGCATCGTTCCCGCCCCTGCCTGCAATACCAGATCGGGCGCTGCACCGCCCCCTGTGTCGGCTACATCGAGCCGGAGGACTACGCCCGCGACGTGGAGGCTTCGGTCAAGTTCCTCGAGGGCAAGAGCGAGGCGGTGGTCGCGGAATTGATGGAGCGCATGGAGGCGGCCTCCGCGCGCCTGGATTTCGAGCACGCGGCGCGCCTGCGCGACCAGATCGCGCGGTTGCGCCAGATCTCCGAGCAGCAGTTCGTCTCGGGCGGCGAGGGCGATGCCGACGTATTCGCGCTGGCGCAGGAGGCGGGGGCCTGCGCGGTGGAGATCTTCTTCGTGCGCAATGGCCAGAATCTCGGCAACAGCGAGCTGTTCCCCAACGTGCCCGAGGCCACGGATACGGACGAGATCATGGCCGCGGTGCTGGCGCAGTACTACGCGGAACGCGAGCCTCCGGCGCGCATCCTGCTTTCGCACGAGCCGCAGGGTGCGGAGGCACTGGAGGCCTTTCTGGCGGAACGTCGTGGCGGGAAGGTCGCGCTGGCGTGGTCGCTGCGCGGCGAGCGGGCCCGCTGGCTGGACATGGCGCGGCGCAACGCCGAGCTGGCGCTGAAGACCCGCATCGCCAGCCAGGCCGGGCAGACCGCGCGGCTGGATGCCCTGACCGCCGAGCTGGGGCTGGAGGAGGCACCCCGGCGCATGGAGTGCTTCGATATCTCGCACACCGGGGGCGAGGGCACCGTGGCCTCCTGCGTGGTGTTCGGGCCGGAGGGGCCGATCAAGTCGGACTACCGCCGCTTCAATATCGAGGGGATCGAGCCGGGCGACGACTATGCGGCCATGCATCAGGCGCTCAGCCGGCGTTTCGCGCGGCTGAAGAAGGGCGAGGGCCAGGAACCGGATATCCTGTTCATCGATGGCGGCAAGGGCCAAGTGACGCAGGCGCTGAATGTGCTGGCGGATCTTGGGCTGGACCACATCAAGGTGGTGGGCGTGGCCAAGGGCGAGGAGCGCAAGCCGGGGATGGAAACCCTGATATTGAGCGGGGTAGAGGCGCCCTCTATACTCCCCGCGCATTCCGGCGCGCTGCATCTGATCCAACAGATCCGCGACGAGGCCCATCGGTTTGCGATCACCGGACACCGCGCCCGCCGCGCGAAGGCGCGCAAGGAATCGACCCTGGAGGCCATTCCGGGGCTGGGGCCGAAGCGGCGCAGCGCGCTGCTGAAGCACTTCGGCGGCCTGCGGGGCGTCAGCCGGGCCGGGGTCGAGGAGCTGACCAAGGTGCCGGGGATCCATCGACGCCTCGCGCAGTCGATCTACGACCAGTTTCACGAGAGTTAAGGAAACACTGATTAATGTGCACGCTTGCGTTGGCACCTCAGGTTTTCCGAGTCAAGGCGCGGTGCGCAGCCGGTAGTGGTTCTAGCGGCAAGTGCCGCAACGCAGGATCGGGGAACCTGGGGTGCCAACCCCGAAGGGGCTCCGGCGTTGCGGTTCGCTTGTGCAGAATGACTGCACGGCGGTCACTGCGCATTAAACGCACGCAAAAGCGACTCGCGCGCGAGCGTGCACATTAATCAGTGTTTCCTTAAGCTACTGCCATGTTCCCCCAACTGCCCACCTGGCTGACCTGGTCGCGGATCGTAATGATCCCCTTGCTGGTGGCCGCGTTCTACGGCCTGGCGATGCCGCTGGGCGGCGTCCTGGCCGCCATCATCTTCGCCCTGGCGGGGCTGACCGACTGGCTGGATGGCTATCTGGCCCGGCGCTGGAAGGTGACCAGCCGGTTCGGCGCCTTCCTGGACCCGGTCGCGGACAAGCTGATCGTGGCCGCGGCGCTGGTGCTGGTGGTCGATCACAACCCGGGGCTGGGCCTGGCACTGGCCGCGATCGTGATCATCGGGCGCGAGATCGCGATCTCCGCGCTGCGCGAGTGGATGGCGGAGATCGGCGGCAGCGCCAAGGTGGCGGTGTCCTGGGTGGGCAAGGTGAAGACCACGGCCCAGATGGTCGCGATCTTCCTGCTGCTGTGGGCGGAGCCGATCGCCGGGCTCCCCACCTTCGTGATCGGCGAGTGGTTGCTGTATCTGGCCGCGGCGCTCACGCTGGTCTCGATGATCCAGTACATGCTGGCTGCCGCGCGAAGCAACTGACACGCGGCGCAATCCCTTCTAGTCGGCGTCCCTGACGCCACGCGACAAGCGGCGCCCACCGGGCGACCCGGTGCGTTCCGCCGCGCCGGGGTTTGGCGATACACTGCGATGATCGACCACGTGTCGCCCGCGGGAGCGCCTATGCCCGGCCCCCAGCTAGACCTCGACAACATCCAGACGCTGGAGGCGCTTCAGGGGCTGCTTCCCGGTTTCGTCTACCAGTTGCGCCGGGGGCCGGACGGGCATTTCGCTTACCCCTACGTGGGGGAGGTGGTAGAGCGCTGGTTCGGCGTGAACCGGGAGGCGCTGAAGTCCGACGGGGGGCCGCTGCTCGACTGCATCCATCCGGATGATCGCGAGTGGGTCATGCGGTCGACCATGGAGTCCGCGGAGTACGCGGAGCCCTGGAGCATGGAATTTCGCATGCGGTGTCACGGGGGCGGGGAGATGTGGCTGTCCGCCTACGATACCGTCCGCCGCTTGCATGACGGGACGATCGTCTGGACCGGCTTCGCCACCGATATCACGGAGCGCAAGGAACTGGAGGCCTCGCTGCGCCAGAGCGAGGCCAAGTTCCGCGCCTTCGTGGAGACGGCCAGCGACGTGATCTATTCGCTGCGTCCGGACGGGGTACTGACCTACGTCTCGCCCAACTGGACCGAGAACCTTGGGTACCCGGTGAGCGCCGCGATCGAGCACTCCATCGACGAATACGTAGCGCCGGAGGACCTGCCGGCCTGCTACGCCTTCCTCGACCACATCGCGCGCACCGGCCAGAAGGCCGGTGGCATCGAGTATCGAATCCGCCACCAGGACGGGCATTATCGCTGGCATACCAGCAACCTCTCGCCGGTACTGGACGCCGAGGGTCGGGTTACCGAGTTTCTCGGCATTGCGCGGGATATCACCGAGCGCAAGGCGACCGAGGAGCAGATGCAGCGCCTCGCCCATTACGACCCGCTCACGGACCTGCCGAATCGCACCCTGTTCTATCAGATCCTCGAGCACGAGCTGGCCGGCGCGCGGCGCGAGGGGCAACAGGTGGCCCTGATGTTCGTGGACCTGGACGAGTTCAAGCCGGTTAATGACCGCTATGGCCACGCGGTGGGCGATCTCCTTCTGCGCGAGGTGGCGTGGCGCCTGACGGGCGCGCTACGGGAAAGCGATGTCGCCGCGCGCATCGCCGGCGACGAGTTCGTGGTGATGCTGCCGCGCTTTCAGTCGGCGCAGGAGAGCCGGGCGCAGGCCGCCGCGATCGGCGAGAAGATCCGTGCCGCCCTGGCCGAGCCGTTCGACTGCGACGGCGTCGAGGTGGGGATTTCCTGCAGCATCGGGATTGCGCTGTTTCCGCTGGATGCTGCCGACGGACCGGGCTTGTCGCGGGCGGCAGACGCCGCGATGTATGTCGCGAAGAATGCCGGACGCAACCATGTGGTGGTGTTTGACCGCGCGGTGCATGGCGCCGGGGCGATCGGCTACCGCGGGTATTGACCTGCCGGGAATCTGCGGTAGAATACGCGCCGATAACGAAGAGCGGGAATAGCTCAGCTGGTAGAGCACAACCTTGCCAAGGTTGGGGTCGCGAGTTCGAATCTCGTTTCCCGCTCCAACAGATTCCTGAAACCCCGGTTCCGCCGGGGTTTTCTGTTTCGGCCCGCGCAGATGCCCGTGCGTTCGCGGACCGGAACCCACCCGATACAGGCTGGGTGGCAGAGTGGTTATGCAGCGGACTGCAAATCCGTGTACGCCGGTTCGATTCCGACCCCAGCCTCCATCATTGCAGTACCTGCAAAAGGCCGCCTCCGGGCGGCCTTTTGCGTGGTCGGGATTGTCCCGCGTGATGACACCCGGCATGCTCGGGGCACCCGGGGCGTGCGCGAGGGTCGGCCCGGGAGCCATTCATCAGCGGCGGTCCGTCCGTCCGATCGGGGATCAGGCGATGGACGATCCATCCAGCGGCGGTGCTCATGCCGAAGCGGCACAACTGCAGGGCCGCAAGCGCCTCGTATACTTGGTGGCGCTGGCGGGTGGGGTGGCGATCTTCCTGCTGAGCTGGTCGATCCGCGGCCCTGACGATCCCTTTCTGACCTACCTCTATCCACTATTCGCCGGACTGCTGGCCGGTCTGTGGCTAGCCCTGTGGCGTCGTCCCGGCTGGCTCATGCGGCTGGAACCCTGGATGCTGGGACTGGTCGCCGCGATCGTCCTCGCGCGGCTGGGCTGGCATTTTCATGCCGGGGGATCCCTGGACGACCACCTTCTGGTCCTGGCTGGTGGCCATTACTGGGCGGTGGGGATTGTGATCCTCGCGGCGTTCGTGATGCTGGATCACCGCGCGGGTCTGCGCGCGGGGCTGGCTATCCTGATCGTTGCGTCGCTCATCGCGCTCGCCGGGGTAATCGGGGAGGCCCTGGACGGTACGCTTGCCACCGAGACGGCGGTCTATCTGTTGCGGGTGCACCTGTTCCTCGGTGTGCTGCTGGTGCTGGCCAGTATTGCCACCTCGATGCGTGACACGGTGAAGGATGCCCTGGTCCGGTCCGAGGCCATGGCGCGGGCCGCGCGCACCGACCCCCTGACCGGACTTGCGAATCGCCGGGCCGCGGAGGCCTTTCTGGACCGCCAGGCCGCGGCCGTGGCGCGTTACGGGCATCCCGTCGCGGTGATCGGCATGGATATCGACCACTTCAAGGCCGTGAACGACGCGCATGGTCACGCCTGTGGCGATGCCGTGATCGAGGGTGTGGCGCGTCGACTGGAGGCCAACCTGCGCGAGCCGGACTTCGTCGCCCGCTGGGGCGGGGAGGAGTTCCTGATCGTGGCGCCGGAGACCTCAGCACACGAGGCGCAGCAGCTGGCCGAGCGCTGCCGGGCGGCCCTGGCTTCCGAGCCGATTGCGGGAGTACCGGTCACCGGTTCGTTCGGGATCACGGTATTCCGCGCGGGGGATACGCTGGACGATGTGCTGGGGCGCGCGGACAACCTGATGTACGCGGCCAAGGCAGCCGGCCGGGATCGCGTGCTGGTGGAATAGGCGCGACTCCGGTGCCGGCGCGCAGCAGGATCAAAGCCGTGGCACTATGCTGGAGGCTATACCGCCCAGGGAGTTCGATTAACGTGTCGGACGAGTATGCAATGCCTCCGGGCGCCGGTCTGACTCGATCCCGTAAACCGGCGCAATGTCGTAGGCCATGGACGGCCCTCGTGGGGGCGGCGGCCGCGTGCTTGCTCGCAATGCTGCCGGCCGGGCAGGCGTTCGCCGAGGCGGAACTGCGGGTAGGCGTGTACGACAACGCGCCCAAGGTCAGCGTGGACGCGCAGGGCGAGGCCGGTGGTCTGTTCGTGCACCTGCTGGACTCCATTGCCCGACGCGAACACTGGCAGATCGAGTATATCCCCTGCGAGTGGGCTCAGTGCCTGCTGGATCTGCGCCAGGGCCGGCTGGACCTGATGCCGGACGTGGCCCTGACCGAGATGCGCGACGAGTTTCTCGACTTTCACCAGATCCCGGTCGTGCAGGGCTGGAGCCAGGTGTACGCCTTCCCGCAATCCGGCTTCAGCAGCCTGGAAGCGCTTGGCTCGCGGCGGCTCGCCGTACTGGAAGGCTCCGTGCAGGAAAGCCATCTGCGACAGGAGCAGATGCGCGATCCGGACCTCGAGTACGAACTGGTCACCTTCACCAGCCTGCCGGTGGTCCTCGCGGCGGTTGGGGAAGGCGAGGCTGTCGCGGCGGTCAGCAACAACTTCTACGGTCGCCAGCATGCCAGGGCCTTCGGCCTGGTGGAGACCCCCATCACCTTCGGCCAGGTGGGCCTTTATTACGCGGCCACGCCGGAGCGGCATGGCGAGTCCCTGGCCGTGATCGACGCCTATCTGGAGCAATGGAAGCCCCTGGCGGATTCACCCTACCAGCGGGCCCTTGCCGAGACCCTGCTGGCGGATGATTCGCCCGGGTTGCCGGGCTGGGTCCGCTGGGCGTTGTTTTCCGCGCTGGGCCTGGTGCTGCTCCTGGCGGTCGCGGGACTGCTGTTGCGCTGGCAGGTGCGTCTACGTACCCGGGAGCTGGCGGCCGCCAACCAGCGGCTGGAGCATGTGATCGACAGCGGCCCGACGGTGATCTATCAGCTCTCCTCCTCGGATCTCACTCCACAGTGGGTGAGTCCCAACATTGAGCGTCTGTTCGGGGTTGATCCGGCTGCCGCGCTGCGCCCCGGCTGGTGGGAACAGCAACTGCACCCCGAGGATCGGGTCGGTGCCCTGCAGGAGAATCAGCGGCTGCTGACCGACGGCGAGCTAGTGCGCGAATTCCGGCTGTTTGATGGCTGGGGCAAGCTGCGCCACGTGCGCGACGAGATGCGGCTGGTGCCCGGCGCGAGCGGTCCGGGCGAGCAGGAAATCGTCGGCGCCTGGACCGATCTGACCGACAGCATCGAGCAGAAGGAGCAGCTGCGCCAGATCTCGCACTTCGATACCCGTACCGGGCTGCCGAACCGAACGCTGCTGCAGGATCGCCTCGGGCACACGGTGGAGCGCGCGATGGCCGATGGCGAGGCGCGCTGGGTGGTGCTGCTGGACCTCGACCGCTTCCGCAACGTCAACGAGACCCTGGGGACATCGGCGGGCGATACCGTCTTGCAGGGGATCGCGCAACGCCTGGGCCAGACGCTGACACCCCAGGACACCATCGCGCGCGTCGGCGCGGACGAATTCTGCCTGATCGTGGAGACCCCGGAACACGACGGTCTGGAAGCCTTCATGCAGACCCTGCTGGATACCCTGCGCGCCCCCTTCGAGACCTCGGGGCGCAGCCTGGTTCTCACGGTGAGCGCGGGGGTGGCTTGCTTCCCGGGCGACGGCCAGACCCGGGAGGAGCTGCTGACCGCGGCCGAACTGGCCATGCAGGCGGCGCGGGCCCGTGGCGGTGACGGCTGGTGTGCTTACACCCCGGAGATGGGCGCCCTGACGGAGCACCGACTGTTTCTGGAAAACGACCTGCGCCAGGCCATCGCCAACGAGGAATTCGTGCTCCACTTCCAGCCCCAGTTCGATCTCGCCAGTGGCGAGTGTGTGGGGGTGGAGAGCCTGGTCCGCTGGAACCATCCGCGCCGCGGCATGGTATCCCCCGCGGAGTTCATCCCGCTGGCGGAGGAGACGGGGCTGATCGTATCGATCGACCGCTGGGTGCTGGAAGCGGCCTGTCGCCAGCTCGCCATCTGGGACACGGCGGGCCGACACATCCCCATGATGGCCGTGAACCTCTCGGCCCGCGAGCTCCATGACGAGGCGCTGGTTGCGACCGTGCGCGAGACCCTCGAGCGCCACGGCATCGCCCCGGAGCGTCTCGAGGTTGAACTGACCGAGACCATGATCATGGAGGACCCGGAACGGGCCCTGGCGATCCTGCGCCGCCTGGACAGCCTGGGGGTCCGACTGGCCATGGACGACTTCGGCTCCGGCTACTCCAACCTGGCGCACCTGCGCCGCCTGCCGCTGCATCGCCTGAAGGTCGACCAGTCCCTGGTGCGCGACATAGGCCACTCCCGCCACAACGAATCCATCATCCGCGCCATCATCGCACTGGCCGCCGCCCTGGAACTGGACCTGATCGCCGAAGGCGTGGAGGAAGAACCCCAGCGCAGCTTCCTGCTGCGCGAAGGCTGTGCCACCGGCCAGGGCTACCTCCTCGGCCGACCCGCCCCCGCCGACCAATTGTTCCAGACCTGACGCGCGGACTGCGCATCGAGCCACAGGCTTCACCTGGCCCGCCCGACCGAAGCGGCAACGCCACGCCATGTAGGAGCGGCCTCGGCCGCGAAGCCCCTGCCCGGGTGAGCATCACCCCGACCCTCTGGAGCGACCCACGGCCCACGATCGAGAGTAGCTGGACCCTCGTGGGTGGTTGCCGCGATTTCGGCGAAATAGAAAAATATTCCATCAAAGACTACCGTTCAGAGATCGAAATCGACCGCTCATGGAAATGTTCGCCACGCGGCTGGCAATCCACATCGGTTCTGTTAGCTTGTGCCTCGGGGAAAGGAAGCCCCAAAAGGGTCGTCCAGGAAGGGAATCCGGGGCGGCCCTTTCTCGTTCTACGCCCCGGTAACTCTTGATCCCAATCCTGACATTTCCGTAGTGCTGCAGAACAGGTGAGGTGTCCGCGAGGTTCGTCCGGGTCCGGTGGACGTTCCGGTAATCCTAGCGCTTGTCCCGTACGGTCGCGTTAGAGTCCTGCGTTCGCGAGCGATGGGCGGTCGGAGCCTGCTTGCAGGCGAAGCCCCCGCCCGCGCCGGACCTGCCCAAACTGCCGGGTGCATCAGCGAATCCAGCCTCTGGCAATAAGATGCCCGACCGCGCGCCGGTGCTTGGGGAACCAAAAGTAAACTTCCGCCCAGTGTCCTGCGGTCGAATTGGGCCCAGCAACAAAGGACGCAGCATCAAAGTGCGTGTCCTGAGAGAGCGCACCTTCCCGGGAAGCGTAGCGGTAATGGGCGGACACGAAGTCCGTGTCCCGAAGGAAGGCTACGATCTCCATTCGGGCCGAATTGAGCCAACAATGTGGGTGTCGCGGCGGATGGCTCGCCCTCGACGTACCGTAGGAGCCTGCTCGCAGGCGAAGCCCCCGCCCGCGCCGGACCGGATGAAGGCGTGCAGGGCACACCATCGAATCCAATTTCTCCCGATCTGTCCCCTTTTCTCGCGGAGCGGTCAGATGCCGGTGAGCAGGAAATCGCAAGCGGCGATGATGGCATTTCGCTCGTGGGCCAGCTCGTGGGCCAGGCTGACGACCTCGGCGCCAAGGGAATCGCGGGAAACTCCGGCCAGTTCAGCAGTCGACAGTACGACCGGTTGGCCCTCGATGGTGAAGGTCGGGTTGAGGATGCGGGCTGGGCGACCAAATGCTTCGGCGGAGACGAGCGGCGCGACCACCACCGTGTCCAGTTCGGAGAGCAGGTCGTTCTGAAGGACGAGCAGATAGGGTATCCAGCGCGCAGTTGCTGTGGCCGGGTTGCGATGTACTGCAAACTGCGCCATCAGAAGCGACGCATATGGTCGCCAAAGCTGCCCTGTTTGGCTACGCGCTGGTTGTATTCTTCAAGGGCCTCCCGATTCTCGGTCAACCATGCTTCGCGGCGGGCGTCGCGCACGGCACGCGCCAGCGATTCCTCGAACAGGCCCGAGAGATTGATGCCGAGCTCTCGCGCCTGGGCCAGAAGGTCGGTATTGACGCTGAGGTTGGTGGCCTTGCGCGGTGCGTCTGTGTTGTACGGGGCCTGGTGCACGAAGGCCTCCTGATAATGCCGATAATGGTGCATATAATATGCGCATCAGTGATGCGCATCAAGAAGATATGACTGGCGCCCATCGAGGATGGCATGACCAAGGGCGACAAATTTGCAGTCGCAGAAAACTCTCCTGATCTTGATGGGGCAGAGCGTCTGCGAATCCCGGTTGTTGGCATCTGTATGGCGGTCGACGGTGTCAGGCAGCGCGAGTGGGGAAGAGCTTGCGGGCGGCCCCGATGCCTCGCAGATAGCGGGTCTGGCGCGCGTCGCACCGGGCCGTGATGCGACCCGGTGTCCCCACCACGCTGCCAAATTGCCGCAGCAAGCGGCTGGAGGTGAGGATGAACTGGTCGGGGTCGATTCCCAGACGTACCAGCAAGGGTGGGGTTTTGCCATCAATGAAGCCGCGCTTGTCTTCGCGGATCACGCGGCCGGTTGCCTCCACGAGCTGCAGGTAGTCCTCGAGCCCAAAGGGCACCGCCGGTTCCGTCCGGCCAGTGGCGTCGAATGGCATTAGCGGGGCACCCGGCAGACGATTCAGGGCCCACTCGGGGTTCAGGGATTCTGCATCCTGTGGATCCGCACGCCACTGATGCCCGACCGCCCTGGCGATTCGGTACGAGCGTCTCATGCACTCTTTCGTTGAATCGGCTGCATCGATCCTCGGTGACCCGCAGGGTTGCGGGTCGTCGTCCATGGCCGGCCTGAGGAGCAGGTTGGTCCTTTCGGCAACCGATGTGTAATCCGAATGCTCGGGTGTATCCGCGATCCCGGCCCGGATGGGGTTGAGGTCAACGTAGGCCATGGCGGTCAGTACAGCTTGTTCGTCGAGGAGCGCCTGGCTCTTGAAGCGTCCTTCCCAGAAGCGCCCTGTCACCCCGTCTTCGGCGTTGGCTTGCCGTGCGATCGACTCGTTCAGCACGCGCATGAACCACGAAAGATCAGCCAGACGCGAGCGATATGTCTCCGCCCAACCGTCCACGAGCTCGATTTCCGCTTGACCGAGCCGTTCCGCATCCGCCAGATACCGCTGCACCAGGGTCGGTCCGGCAAAGAGTTGAGTCCATCGACTCAGGGCTTCGTCCCGCCCCAGGCCCTGGACCCGCGTGTCGTCCACCCGGACGACGATGTGAAAGTGGTTGCTCATCACCGCGTAGGCCGCGATGTCGATGGCGAATACCGAAGCGAGTTGCTTGATGCGGTCGGCGATCCAGCCTCGCCGGTGTTCGAAGGAGCGGCCGGTGTGCGCATCGTGGCCGCACAGAAAGGCGCGCCGCACGCAGCGCGAGACCACGTGGTACCAGGGCGTATCGTCCAGAGAGACGAGGGTCGAGCGGGGTTCGGTCATGATGAACTCCTTCCGTGGAGTAGGCCTGCCGGAACGCATGTCCGTTGCGCTCCTGCCGATAGCATAGCCATTGTCCTGAAGGTTTTCAGGAGCACGGCAAGCAAACTGGGTGTGCCTGCGGTTCCGGTATGCCCTCGCAGGGACCGGCCGAGGAAGTTGGGCGGCCGAGGAAAGTGGGTGTCCCACCAGGCCCGTTCCAGAAGGCCCGGCCCCTGCCGCAGAGCCGAGCACTAACGATTATTAGAAGTCGGGCTATGGTCCTTGAGCCAGTCTTTCAAAGCCGAGTCCATTCGCGTCTGCCAACCCTTTCCGGTGGCGCGGAATGCTTCCACGACGTCTGGCGACAGACGGATCGTGATGCGCTCTTTAGTCACAGGCAGAGGTGGGCGACCGACGCGTCGCAGGGCTTTCGTCTCGTCTTCGGAAGGCTCCCGGGTCTCTGAATCGGCATCGATTCCGGCCTGAATGGACGATTCCTCGTCGGAGTCGTTCAAGACGACCCGACGACCGCTGCGTAGCGTTAGTGATTTCGACATAACGCGCAATCTCCCGGTTGTTGGCTTTGCGCAGGCTGATGATTCTCCGCACGGACGATCGACCGGTGAATACGACGCAATACAAGCGGTTGCCCATCAATGCATATCCGAGCATTCGGCACTCGCCGTAGCTCCTCCGACGGTCTTCCATGGCCAGGAGCGTATCCCATTCGAGGCTCAGGGCATCGCCAAGTGAGACCCCGTGTTTCGCGAGGTTCGCAGCGTCCTTGTCTGCGTCAAACTCGATCTCCATTGACTTATTGTATGTACAAGAATCGGTGCGCGCAATCGCGAGAGCCGGATCCACTCGGAAGGGAACGGAATTCGTGTCTCCTGGCGGTCGGTCCTGGACACGCCACGGCGGCGACCCAGGTGGATCCTGGTCGATTGGGGGGTGAGGGAGTGCGGGATGTAGCAGCGGAGTCTGAGCCAGGCGGCTTCGGCGAATCGGGCTTATGACAACAAAGTGGGTGTCCCAGAGGATTCTATCGAGCTTATGACAAAGTGGGTGTCCCAAACGACCAAGTGGGTGTCCCAGGGGGTGCCCCAGCCAAATCGGGCTTATGACAAAGTGGGTGTCCCAGAGGATGCCCCAAAGAAAAAGCCCCGACGCAAGGCCGGGGCTTCAGAACTAATCGGCTGTCCTTTGCCTATTCACTTGTTTAGTTGCGGCAATTGGACGGAACGTACTGGTGAACGGACGAATCGGACGTGCAATCCCAAGCGATCCCGCCATCGGTAGCGTCTGGGGTAAAGGTGACAGCTACGTCCCCTCGGCTCGTGGTAGTGGTCGCTGTAACTGCTCCATTATCGTCATCGCAGGCCAGCGTGGTATCCCCTGCCCCGTCGGTGTTTACGCCGGCGCAATAGTCAATGTCGTCCGGATCAGTCGCGGACACGATGTTTTCCGACACGGTGGCGCGGGCACCTCCGGCGAGGTTGATGCCCTCGGACACTTGCGCACGTGCGGTGTAATCCTGATAAGCCGGCAACGCAATCGCCGCCAAAATCCCAATAATCGCCACCACGATCATCAGTTCGATAAGCGTAAAGCCCTGTTGGGCGGTCTTCTTCTGCATGGTCGTACTCCCTTGATGTGATGAAAGCTGGGCCGGAGGCCCGGCCACCCCGTGGGCAGCTGTCTGAGTAGAAGCAATGGGTGTGCCAGGAACATGAGAACCCGGATAAACAGCGCTGTGTGGCCATTCGGTTTGGGCTCTGGGTCACGACATACGGCGGTTCAGATGTGTCACGTGACAAAAATGGTCACCCCAAGTGACGCGGGTGGTCAGTTTCTTTGGGGGTTTTGTCACTGGAGGGGACCCCGGCTCTTCGCAGCGCGGTGGCCGGGGGTGCGACGGGGTGGATTACGCGCTGGCGGGGGCTTCGCCGCCAAGGCGGCTCCTACAGCGTGGGCAACGCTCTGCCCGACAAGAGGATTTGGTGCGGGTGCGGTTCAGCGCTGGGTGAGGAGATCGGCGGGGCGGAGGATGCGGATGCCGTGGAAGGGATCGAGCTCGAGCAGGTCGCCGTCTCCGGTAACGATGGCATGGGCCTCGCCGTGGACGGCGACTTCGAGGAACTTGTCGTCTTTCGGGTCACGACAGGCCGTGATCGGGGTGGTGATCGTAACGAACCGTGCAATGCCACCCAGCAGGCGGATGAACTGCTGTCGCTCCGCCTGGCTGATGTAGGGATCGAATTTGGGGCGCGAGAGAACCTGGACGAGCTCGTCGAGGGTGGCCTCCGAGACCAGGAGGATGCCGCGGTCGAGTGCGTGGTCAACGGCCTTAGCAGCCGGGCCGGATGGAACCAGGAGGCGACTGACGAGCAGGTTGGTGTCCAGCACCCAGCGGCCCTGCCGGTCGGATTCAGTCATCGGCCAGGAGCCTGTCGGACTTGGGCGATCGTCGCGAGCGTGTGGGGAGAGCGAGTCCGTTTTGCCGGTCTCTCGAGGCGCATAGTGTGGCTATGTAACGAGAGAGAGCGGCAAAAGGGGCCGCTCTCCCGCACGCGCAGCAGATCAGTCCCAAGTCCGTCAGGCTCCTAGGAGTTGGTCGAGCTTTTCCTGGGTCAGGCCGGCTGCTTCGGCCTTGCCGCCGATCTGGTCGCAGAACCGGCGGAACTCATTCACGTTCAGGTGGACCAGGCGCTCGTATTCTTCGGGCGAAAGGACCACGGCCACATCGCGTTTCTGGCGCTGGATGATGACGGGCTCCTTGCGCGCGGATTCGATGACGGCTGCCAGGCCCTGCTTGGCTTCGCTTGCGCTGACGGTACGCATGTCGGTTCCCTTCTGTCTATTAGGTACAGATTGTACAAAATAGCTAGGGGTAGCGCTATCGCCGGTGGTATCGGGTTCAGGCGGTCGGCTCGTAGTAGTGTGCTGAGTTATGTGCAGAAGCTGGCAGGAGGTGAGCGGCCATGGTATTCGGGTTGGTTAGCGACCACCGGAACCCCTCAAGGAGGGCGAGACCATGACCACTCACAAGAGGCAGGCTACTGCGGATCGCACGTCACTGCGAGCGCTTTTGGGGACAGACGAGGAACTGATGCGCACGCTGGTGCGCGAGGCGGTCCAGCAGGTTCTGGAAGCCGAGATGAGCGACCAGCTCCAGGCGGCACCGGGCGAGCGCACCGAGGGCCGCCTGGGC